>CAMPKJ010000019.1 GCA_946887105.1 uncultured Acidobacteriota bacterium
ACGGGACGAAGCAGACGGGGAAGGGAAAGTTCTTCGTCTCCAGTCTGGCTCCGAAAATCGAAGTGAACCAGGCCGTGCCCACTGATTGCGCCGCCCAGACCTGCATCGCCAATCACAACACGGTGGTGCGCGTCCGGCTCCCGTGCAACGGTGAAGGATGTACGACGGGCAAGGGCGCGGCAGCGGGAACGTTGTTCGTGTACCGCGATGGTGGTCTGGTCGGAGCGTTTCGTCCTGACCGGCCGATCGCCGTTCTGGCTGCAGGCGCTCAGGCTTCGGTGGTGAATCGCGGCAGGGGTTTCGACGCGCTGAACTTCGCCTTCCGCGATGCTCAGGCGCTCGGCGAGGGCACATATGAATTCGTATTCGAGCTCGATCCGAGAAACGTCGGCGCGGCTCCATCCGGGAGTTCGCCGGATAAAAAGAAAAACCTGACCGTCAGCAAGACCGGGCAGCGCTTCAGGAACGGCAATGGCGCTCCGCTCCGCATCGCGGTTTTCGTGGAGGGGAACGATCCTCGCGATGTCTCGAAGGCCCTCCGTTCTTTTGGGTTTCTGCGCGCCACGTATCCGTTGAGCAGCCAGCACGTCTCCCTCCAGTACATCCCGTCGAGCAAGGGCTACTCGTCCGTCGGGGACGCGTTTTCCTTCTGGGTGTTCACGCGCTGTCTGCATGAGATCAATCGAACCGTGCAGTTTCCGTTCACGAACCTGGTTCTCTTCACGCGCAACAGCGGCATGACCGAAAAAGGCGCCACACGCGGCATGAGCAACTGCCAGTCCTCATCGGGAGTGATGTCCTGCAGGGGCAACGTGTCGTTCGTCAACATCGATCACACCGACCTGGAGATGACCATCGCCCATGAGATCGGTCACACGAGACTCCTTGGCGACGAGTACGTCGATGAAGGGGGTGCGGATACACCGTCGTTTCTCAACCCGAAATGCGCGGGGTGGGATAGCGGCTGTCCGGTGGAAGAAGGATCGATGAATACGATCAATCTGACCACCTCGGCTGTCGACGTCGCGCGTCCGCAACTCGATGGCACAGTCAAGAAAAGCATCATGGGCAATGCGCCGGGACCGGATCGGTGGCCGACCATGACGGTTTGGAACTGGCTCTATTCCGTCCACGGGCCGCGCGCGAGCTCCACGTCTACACAGGCGGTCACTCCCGAGGCTACGGGCAATGCGATGGTCGTCTCCGGAATCCTCGACCAGAGCGATCGCGTGACGAACCTTCTCGTCCAGCGTGGCGCGGTTCCAGTCGAAGGCGCGGACCAGACCACCGGCGGCTACTCCGTCGAAGTGCAGGACGGCGCCGGAGCGCGTCTCAATATCAAGCAGTTCCAGCCCTCCTTCGTCCTGCTGCACCGAGGGACGAGGGAACAGACCATGTTCCTCGTGAATCTCACTGATTCGACGTCCGCGCGAAAAGTCGTGGTGAAGAAGGGCACGGCCGTGCTGGCCACGCAGAACATCTCCACGAACGCGCCGGCGGTCAGCTTTACCGCTCCTTCGGGAGGAACGCTCAGCGGCACGGTCAACGTGCAATGGACGGCCTCGGATACCGATGGCGATCCATTGACGTTCGCGTTGTTGTACTCGCCGAATGGCGACCAGTGGATGACGATCGAGAACGGCCTGACCGCGAAAGCCTTTGCGTGGAACACCGCTGCCTATCCCGGTTCGCCGACGGGGCGTCTCCGACTGATTGCCAGCGACGGCGCAAACGAAACCCATGCGACTTCTGCATCGTTCACGATCGCGCGCAAGCCGCCGATCGTGACGATCACCGCTCCGGCGGACGGCGCAGCGTTTCCCGCCGGCACTCCGGTCACCATCTCCGGCTTTGCGTACGATCCGCAGGCCGGCGAATTGCCGGCAAGCACACTCGCTTACGCCTCGAACCGCGCCGGAGCGCTCGGCACCGGTAGCAGCGTCACGGCCGGCAACCTGGCGGTGGGCGATCACGTCATCACGCTCACGGGCACACCTGCCGGTGGAAGCGCCGCGACGACTGCGATCAAGGTCACCATCTTCACGCCGTCGGCGGATCTGCGAGTGATCCCCGCGGCCGGTTCGACGGCCGGCAGCGGCGGTTCGTTCTTCAAGACATCGGTGCAGATCCACAATCCGACGGACGCGACGATGGCTGGGAGGTTCGTCTATCACCCGGCGGGACCGAGCGGCACGTCATCCGACCCATCGCTGCCGTACATGCTCCTGCCGCGCCAGACCCTCGCGTACGACGATTTACTTCCTCAGTTCGGTCAAGGCGGCCTTGGGAGCGTCGATCTCATTGCCACGCGTGGAGCGCCGCCGGTGACGGTGGTTCGCATCTTCAATGACGCGGGCAAGGCTGGGACAACGGGGATGACGGAGGAGCTGTTTCGTGAGAGCGAGGCGCTCAAGACAGGCGAGAGCGGCGTGCTGCTCGCGCCGATCGACCCGGCCCGGGCGCGCTACAACGTCGGCATTCGCACGCTCGCCGCCGGAGCATCCATCAGGATGACGTTGAAGAACGCGCAGGGAACCGTGCGTACCAGCGTCACCCGCCAATACGCAGCGACGAGCTTCACGCAGGTCACAGCGGGGAGCCTGCTGGGGATCGCACCAGGAGCGGGAGACGCGATCGTGATGGAGATTCTGTCGGGCAGCGCGATCGTTTACGGCGCCTCGACCGACAACCTGACGCAGGATCCAAGCCTGCAGATCGCACGAGCCTCCTCGTTCCACGCCGGCAGCGGCAGGCGTGTGTTTCCCGTGGTCGGCTCGGCCGCAGGATCCCTAGGCTCGTTCTTCCGCACCTCGGTGCAGCTTCACAACGCCAGCAACGCCACGATCAACGGAGTGCTCCGTTACCATCCGGCCGGTCGCAGCGGAACGAACGTCGATCCCTCGCTGCCGTACACGCTTGCTCCGGGAGCGTCGTACAGCACCGCGGATGTTCTGCAGGCGATGAAACAGGCCGGACTGGGAAGCCTGGATCTCGTGCCGACGGGCAACGTCGCGCCGGTGGCGGTCGTGCGAATCTACAACGACGCCGGTGCGGCAGGAACGACCGGCCTCACCGAGGAACAGATGAAGAGCGCGGATGCACTCGCCGCCGGACAGAGCGGCGTCCTGGTGGCTCCGTCCGATCCGAAGAAAAGCCGGTTCAATCTCGGGGTTCGCACGTTGGATGCCGGCGCCAGTCTGACCTTGACGTTACGCTCGGCGACGGGAGCGGTTCGCAGGACCGTCACTCCCGTCTTCGCGCCGAACTACTTCCAACAGACTACCGCCGCGCAGCTCCTCGGCGAGACCCCGCTGGCCAATGACACGGTGACTGTGAAGGTCGACGCAGGAAGCGCCATCGTGTACGGGTCATCGACCGATAACAAGACGCAGGATGCGAGTCTGCAGATTGCCAAGAGACAGTGAGGGCATGATGCTCGCGCTACCTCTGGCGAGCGCGTAGCGTGTTCGTGCGCCGCGCTCAGGCTCGCATCCATAGCGCCGCGCCGGTGGCGGGGGATGGCTTTAGACTGAGAGGGAGATGACCACCCTCACCAGCGAACCCATCCTCCTGGAACGTGTCCGTGCGGCGGCCGAGCTGCTCGAGGCGATTGACGCCGATCGGGGGATTCTGGCGCAGTTGCCGGTGGAGGAGAGCCGGCGGTTGTTGCAGGCGACGCGGCAGGTGTCGGATCCGGATCCGCGGGCGCGGCGGCGGCTGGTGAAGGCGAGCAACCGGCGGCGGAAGGCCGCCCTCGCGCAGCAGGCGGAGCAGGTGTATGCGTCGACCGGCATTCGCGAGTTGCGGCGCAAGCCGGTGTTCACGACGCCGAATTTCTTTCCGCCTGAGGTGACGGACGACGGGCCGCGTGTTTTGCCGGAGTCGCGCCATTGCTATGTCTGCAAGGTGCACTATCAGACGGTCCATCACTTCTACGATCAGCTCTGCCCGGCTTGCGCGGAGCTGAATTTTGCGAAGCGGACGGAGCTTGCGGATCTCCGCGGACGCGTGGCGCTGCTGACCGGCGGACGCGTGAAGATCGGCTGTCAGGCGGGCCTGAAGTTGTTGCGGGCGGGCGCGCATCTCATCGTCACGACGCGGTTCCCGCGCGATTCCGCGGCGCGTTATGCGGCGGAGCCCGATTTCGCGCAGTGGTCTGATCGTCTGGAGATCTTCGGCCTCGACCTGCGCCACACGCCCAGCGTCGAAGCGTTCTGCCGCGAGATGCTGTCGACGCGGCAGCGGCTCGACTTCATCATCAACAACGCCTGCCAGACCGTGCGGCGGCCGCCGGCGTTCTACGAGCACATGATGGAGAACGAGACCGCCGCGTTGCACGCGATGCCCGAAACCCACCGCAAGATACTCGGCACATTCGAAGGGTGGCGCGGCTATCACATGCTGCCTGAAGGCGGCGCCGCGCTCGAGCGCATCGCCGAGGTCACGGGGTTGACACATGCGGCGGAGCTGTCGCAGGTGCCGCTGCTGCCTGAAGACCATGCCGCGTCGCACGACCTCTTTCCGCAGGGACGACTCGATCAGGACCTGCAGCAGATCGACCTGCGCGGACGCAATTCCTGGCGGCTGCTGATGGACGAAGTGTCGTCGGTCGAGCTGCTGGAGGTGCAACTCATCAATGCGGTCGCGCCGTTCATCCTCAACGCGCGACTCAAGCCGCTGATGTTGCGCACGCCGAATCGCGACAAGCACATCGTCAACGTGTCGGCGGTGGAAGGACAGTTCTACCGGATGCACAAGACCACGCGCCATCCGCACACGAACATGGCCAAGGCCTCGCTGAACATGATGACGCGTACCGCGGCCGCCGATTACCACCACGACGGCATTCACATGAACAGCGTCGATACGGGATGGGTGACGGACGAAGATCCGGCGGAGATCGCGGCGCGCAAGACGATCGAGCAGCGCTTTCATCCACCGCTGGACATCGTCGACGGCGCGGCGCGCATCGTCGATCCGATCATCTCCGGCATCAACACGGGCGAGCACGTGTGGGGGCAGTTCTTGAAGGACTACAAGCCGACGGACTGGTAGCAGACGTGATCTAGGCGCGATCGCGCAGGGCCTCGACGGGCTGCACGCTCGCGGCGCGCAGCGCGGGGAAGACGCCGAAGGCGAGGCCGAGGAGGAAAGAGACGAGAAGAGGGACGGCGGCGCCCCGCAGGTCGATGGCCATCGTCCAACCGATGGTGCGGCGCAGCACGAGAACGGCGATCGAGCCGCACGTCAGTCCGGCCAGACCTCCCGCGGCACTCAGGGTGCACGCCTCGGCGATGAACAGCATGGCGATG
Source organism: uncultured Acidobacteriota bacterium (assembly GCA_946887105.1). Next base: position 5,313 of record CAMPKJ010000019.1, read on the forward strand.
TCGCGCTGGCGCGCGCCGACGGCCATGCGCAAGCCGATCTCCGCGGCGCGGTCGCGCGCGTTCAGCCACGTCACGGCGAGCACGCCCGCGCCGCCGACGACGAGCGTCACCAGCGCGAAGAGCCGAGCGAGGCCGAGCAGCACGCCGGAGCTGACGCGCTTCATCTCGTTCACGCGAATCAGGGACAGCACCTCGATGTCTTCGTGCAGCACGGCGCGGGCGGCGTGGCGCACCGGCTCCATCTGCTCCTGCCGTTCCGTCTGCACGAGCAGGCGTGAGAGCGAGTCCACATTGAAGACGCGGCGCTGCGCTGTTTGCAGCGGGATCAGGATCTGATCGTCTTCATTCTGGCCGTCGGTGATGCCTTTCTCCTCGAGCTGCCCGACCACTTCGAAAGGGATGCCGCTGATTTCGATCGTCTGGCCGACGAGGCTCTCCTCGTCATTGATCCGCTGCGCGATGAACGGTCCGATCACGGCTACGCGGCTGCGCGTTGTTTCATCGCGTTCATCGAGCATGCGTCCGTCCGCGATGGCGAAGTTGCGGATGCCGACGAACTCCGGCGGCACGCCGCGAACGGACGTCACGTGAACGCGCCGACGGTAGCGAACCGCGCGGCTCGCCTCGACGATCGGCAGGACCGTCGCGACGCCGTCGAGGTGTCGCAGCCGGACGACGTCGGACTGCGCGAGTGGAGCCGTGAGGACGGCATTGACGGTGAAGAGATTGCGGCCCATGCGCTCGGTGAGCGCGTCCATCTCGCGGCGTGCGCCGGTGCCGAGGGCGAGCAGGAGCATCATTGCGGCGATGGCCATCGCCACGGCGACGATGGCGAAGAGCGAGCGTCTGCGGCTGGCGCGCAGCGTCAGAAAGAGAATCCGGACGCGCAGTCGCAGATGCATCAACGCAGCGACTGCACGGCGTCGAGCTTCGCCGCGCGGCGTGCCGGCACGAGACCGCCGGCGATGCCGGTCAGGAGCGCGGCAACCGCGGCGATGATCGACGCCGTCAGCGATGGCGTGACCTGCTTGACGCCGAACTTCGCCGCGAGCAGGGGAGTGACGAGCGTGCTGCCGAGCGATGCCAGCAGCAGCCCGAGGAGCGACGCGCCGACGGCGAGGATCAGCACCTCCAGCACGATCTGGAGCTGCACGTCGCGCGCGCGTGCGCCGACTGCCTTGCGCAGGCCGAGCTCCGCGGTCCGCGACCGGATGTTGAGCTGCGTGACGCTGAAGATCACGCCCGCGGAGATCAGAAACGCGGCCGCGGCGATCGCCGGAATGAAGAGGTCGAAGATCCGGAACGAACGCTCGGCCATCGACCGCACCATCACGGGAGTGATGACCACGAAGTCGTCGTCCTGTCCCGCCGCGACGGCGTGCCGCTCGCGCATCGTGCGCAGGATCTCGTCGCGCACCGCGTTCGCGCGCGCGGGGTCGTCGATGAGGAACGTCGCGGCGGAGACGTAATCGATACGCTCGATCTCGTCGAGCAGCGTGGTATAGGGGATGACGATGGTCTGGTCCATGTCGGCGCCGTGCGGATCGACGCCGGTGCTCTCCAGAATGCCGCGGATCTCGAACGGTACGTTGTCGATGAATAGCCGCGCGCCGATCGGTGACTGTCCGGGGAAGAGCTCGGCCGCGGTGGTCGAGCCGAGCAAGACGACGTTCGCGCGCTTCGTCACGTCATCGGCGGTGAAGAACTCGCCGTCCTGCACCGAGCGGCGCCGCACGACTTCTGCTTTCTCCGACATGCCGGTGACCGGCACGCGCACGCTGTTGCCGCCGTGGCGGACGTCGCGACTGACGATCACGATCGGATCCCATTCGGCGATCCCGAGCTCCGCGGCCACGGTCTCGACGTCCGCGAGTTTCAGATTCGTGCGTCCCGCGCGTCCGCCCATGAACCCGCCGCCGGCCATCAGCACCACGCCGTCGGCCGGATACGCGCGGTCGATGAAGACGTCGAACGCCTGCCGCACGCCCACCGCGACGCTCTGCAGCAGCACCGTCGCGAGCACGCTCACGCAGATGCCCGCGGCGATGATGGCGCTGCGCAACCGATAGCGCGTCACGCGCAGCCACACGCTCCGCCAGAGCAGCGCGCGGTTCATGCGACACCTCGCGCGCGGTCGTCGGATTCGACGCGTCCATCGCGAATGCGCACCACGCGCGGCGTTTCCTTCGCCACTTCCGGATCGTGCGTGATCACCACGACTGTCGTGCCGTTCGCGTTCAGCTTCGCGAGCAGCTCGACGATCTCGCGCGTTGCCGCGGAGTCGAGGTTGCCGGTCGGCTCATCCGCGAGCAGCACCGACGGCTCGTTCACGATCGCGCGCGCGATGGCCACGCGTTGCTGTTGCCCACCCGACAACTCCTCGGCGAGATGATTGCGCCGATCCGCCAATCCGACCGCCTCTAGCGCGGCCTCGCTGCGTTCGCGATAGTCGCGGCGATCGGCGTAGAGCAGCGGCAGCTGCACGTTCTCCGTCGCGGTCGTGCGGGGCAGCAGGTGGTACGACTGGAACACGAATCCGATGAAGCGATTGCGCAGCCGGGCCAGCTCGTCCGCGCTGCGATCGTGCACGGCCTTGCCATCGAGCAGGTACTGGCCGCGATCGGGACGGTCGAGCAAACCGATCACGTTCATGAGCGTGCTTTTTCCCGATCCGGACGGTCCGAGGATGGCCAGCATCTCGCCGCGGGCGACGTGCAGCGAGAGGTGATCGAGCGCGCGCACGGGCGGCTCTTTGGGTTTCTGATAGGTCTTCACGAGACTGTGCAGCTCGATCATTCCGAGGTCTCCTTCCAGAACTTCCGGTCGGCGAGGACGGTCTCGCCCGCGGCCAGACCGGATGTGATCTCGATGCTGTGCGGCGTCTGCATGCCGGTGGTGACGCGGCGCTCGATCCATGCGCCGCCCTTCTTCACAACCACGAACGTGCGGCCGCTTCTGCGCAGCAACGCGCTTCGCGGCACGGCGAGCACGCCTTCGCGACGCGCGAGCACGAACGTGACGTGCACGGTCATCTCGGGGCGGATCGGCAGTCCGTGACCGCCCGCGATCCCGACGATGACGATGTAGTTCACGACGTTGTTGACCAGCTGCGCCTTCGGGTAGATCGCCTCGACGACGCCGTTGACCTCGCGCCCCGGAAACGCGTCGACGCGAAACGTGACGCGTTGTCCTTCGCGCACGCGGCCGATGTCGGTCTCGTCGACGAACGTCTGCACTTCGAGGCGGTCGAGGTCGACGATGGTGACGAACGTCGGCGAGGCGAGGCTGGCGGCGATGGTCTCGCCGCGATTGGTCGAGACGGAGCCGATGGTGCCGGCCACCGGCGCACGAATGATGGTCTGCCGCAGCGACACCTCCGCCTCGGCCAGCGCGGCGCGCATGCGGCGCACCTCCGCCCGCCGGACTTTCAGATTCGTTTTCGCGCGGTCGGCGTCGAACTGCGGCACGAGATCGCCAAGCCGCTCGATGCGTTGCAGCTCGCCCGCGGCGTACTCCTCCTCGGCGATCGTGGATGCGAGCTGCGCGCGCAGGACCTCCGTACGCGCGCGCCAGTCGGCGTCTTCGAGCGATGCCAGCAGATCGCCTTTCTTCACGCGATCGCCGACTTCCACGTTCAGTTCCGTGACCACGCCGGAGATGCGCGAGCCGACCTTCACTTCCGCGCCGACTTTCGGCTTGATCGTGCCGATTGCGATCGCGGTCTCGGCGAGGGTCGTGCGTGTGACGCGGAGCGCGGGCATCTCGATGGCGCCGCCGGATGTCATGCGCGAACGGCTGAACGCGGCGGCGATCGCGAGAAGAACGACTGCCGTGATGACCGAAGCTCGCATGTCGCGGCGCAGACTACGAGCGCGGCGATGAACGAATCCTGAACGGCTCGTTCAGCGAACGTTCAGGTTCGGGTGCGCTATAACGCGGGCATGCGCGTGCTGGTCGCGGAGGACGAGGAGAAGCTGGCGCAATCGCTCGCATCCGCGATCCGCGACGCCGGCTACGCCGTCGACTGCGCGCGCGACGGCAACGAGGCCGAGCTCCTCGGTCACACCGAGCAATACGACGCCGTGATCCTCGACCTCGGGCTGCCGGGCATGGACGGACTAACCATCCTGAAGCGCTGGCGCGACGCGTCGCTGTTCATGCCGGTGCTCGTGCTCACCGCGCGCGGCAGCTGGTACGAGAAAGTGCAGGGCATCGACGGCGGCGCGGACGATTACGTGACCAAGCCATTCCGGATGGAGGAACTGCTCGCAAGACTGCGCGCCTTGATCCGCCGCGCGCATCGGCAGCCGATCCCCGAGATCCGCTGCGGTGCGCTCGTGCTCGATCCGCGCGCGGCGAAGGTGACCGTCGATGGCGCGCCGGTGAAGCTCACCGGCCACGAGTTCCGCGTGCTCTCGTACCTGATGCACCACCGCGGGCGCGTGGTCTCGCAGAGCGAGCTGACGGAGCACATCTACGCGCAGGACTTCGATCGCGACTCGAACACGGTGGAGGTATTCATCGCGCGCCTGCGCCGCAAGCTCGGCGCGTCGGTGATCGAGACGGTGCGCGGACTCGGGTATCGCATCGCCGAGAAGAGCGAGGCGCCCGAATGAGGCTGCGCTCGTTCCGTCTGCGACTGCTGATCGGCTCCGTGCTCTGGACCATGGGACTGCTGTTCGTCGCGCACATGCTCTCGCTGGCCGTCATGCACCACGTTCACGGCAGAGCCTTCGTGCCGTTCGGCACGTTTGCCTGGGGCGCGGCGTTCTCCGCGGTGAGCATGACCGCCGGCATCGTGCTGGTGTGGAAGGGACTGCGTTCGCTGCGCGAGCTGCACGCGCGCGTCTCGGCGTTGCGCGACGGCCGGGAGCGCCGCGTCGCGGGTGAGTATCCGAGTGAAGTGCAGCCGCTGGTGAACGATCTCAATGCGCTGCTCGAACATCGCGAGCTGCTCGTCGATCGCGCGCAGGCGAAGGCGGGCGATCTCGCGCACGGCTTGAAAACGCCTCTCGCACTGCTGGCGCAGGAAGCGGAGCGCGCCGCGTCGGCGGGACAGAACGAGCTGGCGGTGTCGATCGAGCAGCAGGTCTCGCGGATGCAGCGACAGATCGACTATCACCTCGCGCAGGCGCGCGCTGCCGCGTCGGGATCGGCGATCGGAGCGCACGCGGAGCTGCGTCCGTCGATCGAAGGCATCGTGCGCGCGCTGGAACGTTTGCATGCCGATCGCCGTCTCGACATCGGCATCGACGTCGATCCATCGCATTCGGTTCGTGTGGAGCGCCAGGATCTCGACGAGATGCTCGGCAATCTGCTCGAGAACGCGTGCCTCTGGGCGCGATCGCGAGTGGCGATCCACTCGTCCGTGAGGGACGGCTTCGCGATCATCGATGTGGATGACGACGGGCCGGGCCTCGAGCCGTCGATGCGAGAGGCGGTCCTGCAGCGCGGCGTGCGCGCGGATCAAGCGGTGCCGGGGTCAGGTCTCGGGTTGGCGATCGTGCGCGATCTCGCGGAGTTGTACGGCGGGTCGATCGCGCTCGAGAGGGCGCCGGCGGGCGGGTGGCGCGCGCGGTTGCGGTGACCGGGATAACGTGCGCGCCCCCTCACCCCGCTCCGCGGGGAGTGGGGGGCGGTGGCGGGGTGCGAGTTACGCGAGAGCCGCCCCTCACCCCGGCCCTCTCCCCGCGGAGCGGGGAGAGGGGGACAAGGGTTACGCGACGCGATCGCGTCCGGCCGCTTTCGCGCGATACAGCGCGGCGTCGGCGGCGGCGACCAGCGCCAGCGGACTCGCGTCGCGGCTCGACGCCACGCCCAGACTGGCGGTCACGATGCCGTGCGTGGCGCCATCATGGCGGATGGCCGCTTCGCGGATGATGTTCCGCAGCGCCTCGGCCTCGGCTTTCGCATCGTCGAGCGTGACGCCAGGGAGCAGCCACGCGAACTCCTCGCCGCCGAAACGCGCGGCCAGTCCGCCTCGCGATTCGGTGCGCTCGGCGAGCAGCGAGGCCACGGTGCGCAGCGCCTCGTCGCCGTCCTGATGTCCCTGCGCGTCGTTGAGCAGTTTGAAGTGATCGAGGTCGATCAGCACCAGCGACACTTCCTCGCCATTGCCACAGACCTCATCGAGCGCCTCGTCGAAGCGGCGGCGATTGGCGACGCCGGTCAGTCCGTCCGAATACGACAGCGCGCGCAGCCGGACGTTTGCGACGGCGAGCTGGCGATTCGTGTCTTCGAGCTCGCGCGCCATGCGCGCCAGTTCTTCGTTCTTGCGCGCGCGCAACGCGGCCAGGCGCAAACGCACCGCGCCCCAGATCGCTGCGCCGGCGAGGAGCAATCCGAGCAGGCGCGCCCACCAGGTCTCGAACCATCGCGGAGCGACCGTCACGCCGAGGCGTGCTTCGCCGGTGCTGCGCACCCCGTCTTCATTCGTGCCCGTCACGCGGAACGTGTAATCGCCCGGCGCGAGCTTCGTGTAATGCGCGATCCGGGTCGCGCCCGCGTCGACCCAATCGGAGTCGTAGCCGTCGAGCGTGTAGCGAAACCTCACGCGTTCGGGCGCGCGCAGGCTCACGGCGGTGTAGCGGATCTCGAGGCGCTGTGTCCCGGGAGGGACGCGCAACGGACCTGGTGGCGCCGCGTTGCCGTCGATCAGCACCTCCTCGACGTGGACCGGAGGGGGCACCGCATTGCGAAAGCTCGCGCGCGGATCGATGACCGCGATTCCGCGCGCCGTTCCCACCCACAGACGTCCGTCCTTCGCGCGGATGGCGGCGGGGAACGCGGCGTTGCACTCCGCGGACGGCATGCCGTCGGTCGATCCGTAGACGGCGCCGGAGAGATCGGCGGCGATGCCGTTCATCGCCGCGAGCACGCGATCGCGCGCCACGCGATACAGCCCGCGGTTGCTGGTCAGCCAGAGATTGCCGCCGGCGCCCTCGTCGATCACCTGGAACACCACGTCATCGTGCAGTCCCTGGCGCCGCGTCAGCGATCGCACCGAACCGCTCGCGAGATCGAGACGCGCCAGACCGCCGCCGGACGTTCCGATCCACACCCCTCCGCCATCCGCATCGGACACGAGGCTGAAGATGCGATCGCTCTCGAGACCTTTTCCGGCGCTCGCGATGCGCGTCGCCTGCGTGCCCGTCACGCGCCAGAGTCCCGCACCGTCGGTGCCGACGAGAAGACTCTCATCCGGCAGGAGGAGAAGGGGACGCAGCTGACGACCGTCGAGCTGCGAGATGTGTGACACGCGTCCATCGCGGACGAAGGCGAGTCCGGCGGTCGTGCTCACCCAGAGCGTTCCGTCCTCGGCTTCGACGAGCGCGCGCACGCGCGTGTTCGGCAGGCCCGGGACGCTCTCGACGAACGTTCCATCGCGAAGACGAACCACGCCGCCGCCGTCGGTGCCGACCCACAGACTGCCGTCGCGACTGGCGGCGAGCGTGTAGACGGTGCCGTGCGGCAGTCCGTCATTCGTGGTGAGACATTGCACGGACGACGGACGGACCTCGCAGAGTCCGCCGCCCTCGGTGCCGGCCCAGATCCGGCCATTGCGGTCCTGAAGGATCGCGCGCATGCCGTCGACGGAAAGACCTTCCTTGCGCGTGTACGAGACGAATCGCGTGTCGCTGAGGCGCACCACGCCGCCGGTCGTTCCGACCCAGAGCGAGCCTTCGCGATCTTCGGCGACCACGCGGACGATCGGATTCGGGAGACCTTCCGTGACGCCGAGGGACTCGGCGCGGACGCCGCGCCACCGGGCCAGCCCGTCGTCGGTGCCGATCCAGAGACTCCCATCGGCATCGCGCTGCAGCGAGCGAATGAGATTGCTCGGCAATCCATCGCGCGTCGTCACGGTGCGCACGATCGCGCCGTCGCGCCAGACGTCGACTCCACCGCCGTCGGTGCCGATCCAGAGCGTGCCGTCGGGATCGCGCAGAATCGCGCGCGCATAATCGTTGGAGAGTCCTTCGCGCGTCGTGAGCCGTTGCCGCACGTGAGGTGGACCAGGCATCCAGCGCACCACGCCGCCGCCGTGCGTCGCCACCCACAATCCGCCGGCGCCGTCGTCTTCCATGGCCCAGATGCGATCGGTCGGCAGGCCGTCGCGGGTGGTGAAGCGCGTGATGCTGTCTCCCTCGATGCGCAGCAGTCCGCCGCCGGCGGTGGCGACGAACATCGCTCCGTTCGCGGTGACGTGCATCTCGCGGATGCGATCGGACCCGAGCATCTCCGGATGGAAGGCTTCGATGCGGCCGTTGCGCAATCGCGCCAGCCCGCCGCCGTACGTGCCGATCCACAACGTGCCGTCGTGAGCCTCGAAGAGAGACGAGACGAACGAGCTGCGCAGCGCGGGCGCGGTCTGCCGATCGGTGACGACGAAGCGCACGCCATCGAACCGCACCAGCCCCTCCTCGGTGCCCATCCAGAGATATCCGTCCCGCGTCTGCACGATCGCGTCGATCGTGTTCTGCGGGAGCCCGGACTCGCTGGTCCAGACCGACAGGCGCGCCTGCGTCAGCGCGCGGGACGGATCGAGCGCGAAAGCGTTCGTTGCGATCAGGAACGCGATGAGGCACAGGATGCGATTCACGATGTGATCGCATTCTAGCGGCGGGCCCGTTCAACCGCAGTCCGCGGGGTTCAGGCACGCGTCGAGCACAGGCAGATCGCGTGAGGAGGCCGTCATGGCGAAGTGCGACGTCTGTGGAAACGAATACGACAAGACCTTCGAGGTGAGCGGACCGCGAGGGCGGGGCACGTTCGACAGCTTCGAGTGTGCGATTCACAAACTCGCGCCGAAGTGCGCGCACTGCGGATGCATGGTGATCGGCCACGGAATCGAGGCGGACGGAACGTTCTACTGCTGCGCGAATTGCGCACGCGAACGCGGCACCAGCGGCGCACGCGATCGCGTGTGATCGCTACTCGCAGCGTTTCAGCACGTCGTTGCCGTCGGTGGTGGCCGTGTCGCGTCCGACGCCGCAGTTGATGTTGTCGATGAAGCCGTCGCGGCTGGCGATGCGGTCGCCGCCGAGATCGCCGCGGATGACGTCGGCGCCCTGCCCGCCGTCGATGGTGTCGTCGCCGATGCCGCCATCGATCTCGTCCGCGCCGATGTCGCCGTTGATGACGTCCTTGCCCGCGTTGCCGAACAGGCGGTCGTCATTCCGCCCGCCATTGATCGTGTCGTCGCCGAGTCCGCCGTTGATCACGTCATCGCCTTCGCCGCCGTCAATGCGATCGTTGCCGGCACCACCGTCGAGCGTGTCTCCGGCCGGACCGCCGGTGATGGTGTCGTCGCCGAGACCGCCGTCGACGATCATGCGAAGGAGCGGGCCCTCGCCGCCGAAGCTCAGGCGGACCGTGTCGTTGCGGTTGCCGGTCCGGATGATGGCCCGCGCGATTCCCTGCACCTCGCAGATCGCGGTTCCGGTGAGCACACGGCAGGGCGCGACGGCAGTCAGGTTCGTGGTGGTGTCGTCGATCGTCACGCCCGTGACGAACCCGTTAGTCCCATCGAACGCCGCCCCGTTGCCGTTCACGACGATCGTGTTCACTTCATCGGAACCGGCATCGAAGACGATCGCATCGCCGTTGACGCTGACCGTGCCGCCCGCCGCCGGCATCGCCGCGAGCATGAAGAAAACCGCAATGAGAGCTCCCGCGAGTCTGTAGCGCATGACCACTCCTTTTCGTTGTGTGGCGAACATACGCGCGGGTGCAGGCGGGGTCTTGAGGGATGAATGAAATGGCGATGAGTTTTCGATGAAGGGCGGCACGGGACGTGCCAGCAGAGGTGCGGTGATGATGCTTGCTGTGCGTGCATTGGCCGTGTGGTTCCTGCTGCTCGTGACGGCTGTGCTGAACGGATTCCTGCGCGAGCGTTTCCTGATCCCGAAGACGGGACAGCAGACGGGGCACATTCTCAGCACGATCTCGCTTTGCGCTCTGATTCTGCTACTGACGTGGCTGACGATCGCCTGGCTCGATCCGCCTTCCGCGATCGCGGCGGCCGGAATCGGCGTCGCTTGGCTGGTGCTCACGCTCGTCTTCGAATTCGGTTTCGGCCACTACATCGCGCACAAGCCATGGAGCGAGCTGCTCGCGGATTACGACATCCTGCACGGCCGCATCTGGATTTTCGTGCTCTTCACCACCGCGGCCGCCCCCTGGCTGACCGGCCGTCTGCGTGGCTTGTGGTCATGATTCGAGGCGGATCCGGAAGCGCCGTCTTCCTTCCTCCGCCTCGCGCACGAGCTGCTCGATGCTGCTGCGGACGATGGCGCTGTCGGCGTTCGGGACGACGCGCACGGCGGGAATGGCATGAACGCGCGTCATCAGCGCCGCGAGCTCGTCGCCGGCGAGTGTCTCCATGATCTCGTACAGACCGCCGGCATCCTCTTCGAGCGGGTTGTGCGCCTGCAGAATCGAGGCGATCAGGTGCAGCTCGGCGCCGGTCGGGGGCGGGACGAGCAACGCCGCGAGCGCGGCGTGATCGCGATGGAGTTGCTCTTCCAGCGGCGTCTTTCCGCGCTGCGAGCGAAGGAGCGGGAACAGCACGCGCTCTTCGATCGAGATGTGGCGCAGCAGGCCGCGGCGGAACGCGTCATACGCCGCGGTGTCGCCGGCACGCACGCAGGTGGCGAGCAGCGCATCGAGGCGCTCGTGATCGGCCGACAGAAACGCGTGCAGGTCCGCGCTCATGACGTGCGACGGGGGATGAGGCTCCGCACCAGGCCGGCGAAGGTGACCAGCCACGCGCCGAGGGCGATGAACACGAACGCGCGCGGAATGGCGTGCAGCGCGGGAATGCCCGCCGCGTCTGCGAGACGAAACGTGCAGACGGTGTACATCCCGAGCGGGAACACCGCCCCCCAGTACAGCGGACTGTAGGTCAGCGGAAAACGTTTGTGGACGTGGCGCCAGAAGCCGAGGATCACCAGCATCGGGATCCACCACGTCGCGGTGGCCCAGAACAGAATCGTCAGGCCGAGGGTGAAGGGATGGAGCTGCGCGAGCAGCGCGGACGAGCGCTCGTTGGCGATCAGCAGCGTGCCGGCCAGCGTCGAGATCGCCATCGCACCCATGTTGATCCAGTACGGCGGCATCAGATCGGATGGCGAGAAGCGGAAGAACGTATAGCGATAGAAGATCAGCGAGATCAGCCAGATGTAGAGCATCCCGCCGGCGAGCCAGAACGAGAGGCTGACGAAGAGCAACAGCTCCGGCTGCGCGGTCGAGGGAGCGACGATCGAGCCGAGCGTGGAGACGGATTGCGTGGCCACCACCGCCACCAGCCAGCCGCCGTTGATGCCTTCATCGAGCGCGGGCTTGGTCTCCTTCACCGTCAGCCCGGTGAAGACCGCATACACCAGCGCGAGCCAGAGGAGCAGCGTCGCCATCCAGAACGCGAATGCGAATCGCTCGTTGCCGGCCACGATCACGAGCTGCGATCCGAGCACGCTTGTGGCCGCGACCGTGGTGAAGAAGCCGACGCCGCGCTGGTGATCGATGAGATCGGCCGCCACGTCTTTCGGATGACGCGCGATGCGCACCAGGGTGGCGATCCACAACACCACGTACGCCAGGACGTTCACCGCGAGGAGCACCTCGGGCACGACCGGGATGCGCAGCAGTTTCGCGGCGATGGAGACGATGCCGGTGGCCATCACCAGCGCGAAGTAGGCAGGATGCAATGTACGAATCATCTTCGTGAGCTCGCACGGCGGATCATAGAGGAACGCCGGATCGCGCTCGCGTTAGAGTGTCGTGCCGTGCCGATCCAACCAGTCATTCCGTTCGATTCGATTCCGCTGCTCGCGAGCATCCGCGGAGGAGATCGCGCGGCGCTGGAGCCGCTCTGCCGTCTGCGCGGCTACGACAAAGGCGAGACCATCTTCGAGGAAGGCGCGCCCGCCGACCGCATCCACTTCGTGGTGCACGGCCGCGTGAAGATCGTGAAGGCCGCGGGCACGCGCGACATCATTCTGGAGATCCTCGGGCCGGGCGAGCCGGTGGGCGCAGTGGCGGCATTCGAACGGCGGCCGTTCCCGGCCACGGCGATCACGCTGGAGCCGTCGAGCATCCTCTCGATTCCGGAGCGCGAGTTCTTCCAGCTCCTCGAATCGCGGCCGGACATGAACCGCCACCTCCTCGGCGGCGTGACGATGCGCCTGATGATGATGAACAAGCGGTTGGCGGACATGACCGGCACGGCCGAGGCGCGCGCGGCGAAGCTGTTCCTCACGCTGGCCGAGCGGATGGGGGAGCGGCGCGCGGATGCGACGTTCATCCCGCTCGCGCTGTCGCGCCAGGAGCTCGCCGATCTCATCGGCACGACGCTGGAGACGGCCATCCGTCTCATGAGCCGCTGGCAGAAGGAAGGCGTCGTGATCACGGAAAAGGACGGATTCGTCATCGCCGATGCGGCCGTGCTGCGGGCCGTCGCCGAGGTGTGAGCGCCGAAGTGCGCTTGCGTATGACGGATGTCATCGCCAGGATCCGCGTCACTTCGTAGAGTGACGTCAACGAAGGAGACCGCATGACACCGAACAACAACATCACCACCCTCGCCGAGCTCGCCATCGCCATGCCGGCGGCGATCGGCGTATTCGAGCGCCTGGGCATCGATTTCTGCTGCCACGGCGACCAGACCATCCACGCTGCCTCCGCGGCGGCGGGGCTCACCGCGAGTGAACTGCTCGCCCTCATCAACCGCGAGCCCGCTCCCGCCGAGGAGCGCTCGTGGAGCACGGCGTCGATGGCCGAGATGATCCGCTTCATCGTCGACACGCATCATCGCTATACGCGCGACGCGATCTCGAGGCTGCCGGCGCTCGCGCAGAAAGTCCACGACGTCCATCACGAGCGGCATCCCGAACTGGCGAACGTCGCCCGCATCACCGGCGAGCTGGCGGCCGAGCTCTTCCCGCACATGTTGAAAGAAGAGCAGGTGCTCTTCCCGTACATCACCCCGCTCGAACAGGCCATCGCGAACGGCGACGAACCGCCGACGCCGTTCTTCGGCACGGTGAAGAACCCCGTGCGCATGATGATGACCGAGCACGAGACCGCGGGCGAGATGCTGGCGGAGCTGCGGGTCCTCACGAACGGCTACGAACTGCCGGCGGATGCGTGCACGTCGTACCGGATCCTCTACCAACGCCTCGGCGAGCTCGAAGGCGATCTGCACCGTCACATCCACCTCGAAAACAACGTCCTCTTTCCGCGTGCGTTGAGCGCCGAAGAGACCGTGCCGGCTCCGCAGTTCGCCGTTGCGGCTGGATCCTGCGGTGGCCACTGCAATCACTGAGCTGCGCGTCGCGTGGCGTCCGCTGGCGATCCCGAACGAGCACGGCGGCTGGGGCTTTCTGCTCGAGCCGCTGTTGCTCGGCTTCGCAGTCGCGCCGTCCCACGCCGGCGCGGCGGTGATCGTGGCGATGGTCGCGGCATTCTTCGCGCGGCATCCGCTGCGGCTCGCCGTCCGCGACTGGACGCTCGGCCGGCAGTATCCGCGCACGCGCGCGTGTACCTGGCTCGCCATCGCGTACGGTGTTCCGGCGATCGTCGCGCTGCTCGCCGCCATCGCGCTGTCGTCGCCGACGCTGCTGATCCCGTTTGCGTTGGCGCTGCCGCTCGTGCTCGTGCAGTTCACGTACGACGTACGCAACAGCGGACGGGAGCTCGTCGCGGAGCTCTGTGGTGCCGCCGCAGCCGCTGCAGGCGGCGCTGCGTGCGTTCTCGCAGGTGGAGGCGATGCGCGGATGGCGCTGCTCGTCGCGGGCCTCGGCGTCTGCCGCGCGGTGCCGACCGTCATCTACGTTCGATCGCTGCTGCGGCGGGACGGATTTGGATCGAGCCTGCTCCTGCACGCGCTCGCTGTCGGCGGCGCCGGCGTGCTGGGGCGCGTTGCGTCCGTTCCGGCGCTGGTCCTGATCGCTCCGGTTGCGTTGCTGATTCGCGCCGCCGTGGCACCGTTGCGGCCGATTCCGGCTGCGCGCCGCGTGGGGATCGAGGAAGTGATCTGGGGCATTGCGACGACGATCGTCCTGGCCGTTGCGATCGGTCGAGTGGTTCATCCGTGATATGGAAAGGCTGAACGTGGAACGAAGATCGCACGCCGGGAGGAGTTGATGTTCGGTCGAGTCGGCAAAGAGCGCATCGTCGGAGTGGGATGGGGAACGCTGTTCACCGCGATTCTCGCGGTGCTGATCGTGGTGGGGTCGCGTAATTTGCAGCATTTCGACGCGGCGCTGGTCGGGTACACGTTCGCGGTGCTCTTCGCGACGTTCGCGATCACGTACCGCTACGCGATGTGGCTCCAGCGTCCGCCCACGCGCCGCTACTGGAATCGCGGCTGGCAGGTGTTCTTCAGCCGCAGGTACCTGGTCACGAACATCCGCAACTGGTTCGCGCGCGTGACGGCCGACTTCGCGCTGAACCGCTTCATCTTCCGGCGCGGCTCGGGCCGCGGGCTCGCGCACGCGCTGATCATGTGGGGCTGCATCCTCGCGTTCGCGATCACCTTTCCGCTCGTGTTCGGATGGATTCACTTCGAGACGGTGCCGGGCGATCTCACGTCGTACCGCACGTTCGTCTTCGGCTTCGCCACGTCGTCCTTCCCGATCCATTCGGCGATCGCGTTTCTCATCTTCCACGGCCTGGTGTGGTCGTCGTTCCTGGTCATCGCCGGCGTGATGCTGGCCATGCGGCGGCGCATGCGCGATCACGGCGCGGCCGCGCTGCAACGCTTTGGCGAGGACTTTCTGCCGCTGATTCTCCTCTTCGCCATCAGCATGACCGGGCTGCTGCTGACCGCCAGCTACACGTGGATGCAGGGGTACGGCTACGACTTTCTGGCGCTGCTGCACGCGATCACGGTGATCTTCACGCTGCTGTACCTGCCGTTCGGGAAGTTCTTCCACATCTTCCAGAGGCCCGCGCAGCTCGGCGTCAGTTTCTACAAGGACGTGGCCGCGCGCGAAGGGATGGCTGCATGCCGGCGCTGCGGACAGGAGTACGCGCCGCTGCTGCAGGTCAACGACCTCATCGAAGTCGAGCGCGAGCTCGGCTACCGCTACGAGACCGATGTTCCCGGCGTCGAGCATTACCAGCGGATCTGCCCCGCATGCCGGCGATCGATGCTCGCCATTGCACAAGGCGAGCTGTGGGGCCGGCGCGGAAGCCCGGCCGAGCACGAGGCAGTGAGGACCTGAATCGATGGCTACGCTACCGAAAGACCAGGATGTCCTGGCGAACGTCTGGGGTCCGCATCTCAACCGCATGGAGGGCTTGCGCGCCGATACGGGAGCGGAGCCGGACAAGATCGTGCCGACGCACTGCTGCTTCTGCGGCCAGCAGTGCGGCATCAATCTCAAAGTCAAAGACAACCTGGTGATCGGATTCGAGCCGCGCTACGACTTCCCGTTCAACAAGGGCATGCTCTGCCCGAAGGGCGTGAAGCGGTATCTGCAGGGTGGCCATCCCGATCGCCTCACCACCGCGCTCGTGCGCGATTCCGGCGCCGAAGGCGGCTTCTCGCCGATGGCGTACGACGCGGCCATCGCGCGCGTCGCGTCGGAGATCGAGCGCATCCAGTCGACGTATGGGCCGGACGCGTTCGGCGTGCTCTCCGGCGCCAGTCTCACCTCCGAGAAGGCCTACCTGATGGGCAAGTTCGCTCGGGTTTGCCTGAAGACGAAGTACATCGACTACAACGGCCGGCTGTGCATGGTCAGCGCTGGTGCGGCGAACAAGAAAGCGTTCGGCATCGACCGCAGCGCGAATCCGTGGGAAGACATCCTCAATGCCGAGGTGGTGATGATCGCCGGCTCGAACACCGCGGAGTGCTCGCCGATCACGACCAACTACGTCTGGCAGGCGCGCGAGAACGGCGGGAAGGTCATCGTCGTCGACCCGCGCATCACGCCGATCGCCAGGACGGCGGACATCTTCCTGCCGGTGAAGCCCGGCCGCGACGCGGCGCTGTTCAACGGCATTCTCCATCTGATGATCGAGAACGACTGGCTCGACCACGAGTTCATCGACAACTACACCGTCGGCTTCGATGCGGTGGCGGAGCACGTGAAGCAGTGGACGCCGCGCCGCACCGCGGAAGTCACAGGCATCGCCGAGAAGTCGATCCGCGCGGCGGCGGAATTGTGGGGGACGGCCAAGACCAGCTTCCTCATGCACGCGCGCGGCATCGAGCACCATTCGCACGGCGTCGAGAACTGTCTCTCCACGATCAACATCGTGCTGGCCTCGGGCCGGATCGGGAAGCCGTGCTGCGCGTACGGCACCGTGGTCGGTCAGGGCAACGGACAGGGCGGCCGCGAGCACGGACAGAAGGCCGATCAGCTTCCCGGCTGGCGCGACATCATGAATCCCGCGCATCGCGAGTACGTGGCTGGCGTGTGGGGCGTGAAACCGGAGGAGCTGCCCGAGGCGGGAGTGGACTGCTACGAGATGATGCGCAAGATCGATGCGGGCGAGATCAAGGGCCTGCTCGCGATCTGCTTCAATCCCAAAGTCTCGCTGCCGGACAACAACTTCGTCACGCGCGCGCTGGACAAGCTCGAGTTCTTCACCGTCATCGACTTCTTCCTGAGCGAGACCGCGCAGCATGCCGACATCGTCCTTCCGGGCTCACTGCACGAAGAGGACGAAGGCGTGGTCTGCCAGGTCGAAGGACGGGTCATCAAAATCAACAAGGCCGTCGATCCTCCCGGCGATGCGAAGCAGGACTGGCGCGTCATTCAGGACATCGCGCAGGCGCTGAACCGGCCGCACGGCTTCACGTTCGACAGCCCGCGCGCGATCTTCGACGAGCTGCGCGTGGCGTCGAAGGGCGGCGTGGCCGACTACTACGGCATCACCTACGAAAAGATCGACGCGCAGAACGGCGTCTTCTGGCCCTGCCCGACCGAGGACCATCCCGGCACACCGCGCCTCTTCGAGCGCGGATCGTGGAACGTGGTCGCGAAAGGCGCCGGCCCGTTCTACTTCCCGGACGGCAAGGCACGCTTCAACGTGCCCGCGTACCGGCCGCCCGCGGAAGACGTCGACGACGAGTATCCGATCATCCTCACCACCGGCCGCGTGGTGAGCCAGTTCCTCTCCGGCACGCAGACGCGCCGCATCGGTCCGCTCGTCGACCAGTATCCGGAGCCGCGCGTCGAGATCCATCCGAAGCTCGCGCAGAAGTACGGCATCGCCGACGGTGAGTGGACGACCGTGCAGTCGCGGCGCGGCGACGTCACGCTGCGCGCGCAGGTCGTGACCACCATCCGCCCCGACACCGTGTTCATCCCGTATCACTGGCCGGGACGCCAGTCGGCGAATCAACTCACCATCGCCGCACAGGACCCGGTGTCGAAGATCCCGGAATACAAAGTTTGCGCGGTGCGGCTCCGCAAGAGCTCACAGCCGGGGAGCGAATGATGGGTGCCGTCGCGAACATGGAGTTCTTCCTCGATCCGAACCGCTGCATCGGTTGCCAGTCGTGCGTCGCCGCCTGCAGCGAGTGCGATACGCATCGCGGCCACTCGATGATCCACCTGCAGTACGTCGACCGGCCCATCTCGGTGCAGACCGTCCCCGTGGTCTGCATGCACTGCGACTCGCCGACGTGCGCGGAAGTGTGTCCCGCCGATGCCATCAAGCGCACCGGCGACGGCGTCGTGCAGACCGCGCGCAAGCCGCGCTGCATCGCGTGCAACAACTGCGTGCTGGCCTGCCCGTTCGGCGTGCCGAAGATGCAGACCGAGTTCTCGCTGATGATGAAGTGCGACATGTGCTACGACCGCACGTCGATCGGCCTGAAGCCAATGTGCGCGAGCGTCTGTCCCTCCGGCGCGCTGTACTTCGGCACGCGTGAGGAGATCGAACAGCTGCGGCCGCGCTCCGAGCCGGTGAACACCTTCCAGTTCGGCCAGCAGACCATCACCACCAAGGTGCACATGATGGTGCCGCGCGATGCGCAGGCCACGCACGTGGACGTGCTCTCGGCGATGGACGACGCGCCGGTCGGCCGCAGCGACATGCTCGATACCGTGTTCGACGAGATGTGAGGATTCGTGACGATGACCGGCATTCCGACCATTCCCACGCGCACCACGCCCGACCAGATCTCGGTTCCGCCGGACGGCAGGCCGTATCACGATCAGCCGCAGTGGCGGAACGACTTTCCGATCGACTGGCCGCAGGACGAGTTCGTGGCGCGCCGCGACTTCACGAAGTTCCTCGTGCTGACCAGCTTCGCCTTCGTGGTCGGGCAGCTCTGGATCGTCTTCGAGAACTTCGCGCGCCGCCGCACCGGACGTCTTCCGGTGAAGCGCATCATCCGCGCCGATGCGATCGGCATCGGCGCGGCGCACGTGTTCGAGTATCCCGAGGCGCACGACATCTGCCTGGTCGTGCGTACCGGTCCGCAGCATTACGTCGCGTACAACCAGAAGTGCACGCACCTCAGCTGCGCCGTGGTCCCCGATGCCGCAAACGGGCGGCTGCACTGCCCCTGTCACAACGGCTTCTTCGATCTCCAGAGCGGCGTGCCGATCGCCGGCCCGCCGCGCCGCCCGCTCGAGCGCATCGTTCTCGAGATCCGCAACGGCGATCTCTACGCCGTTGGACGCGAGGTGCGGGCATGAAGCGCGCGTTTTCCCGCCAGCAGAAGATGACCATCGTCTTCGGCATCCTCTCGATCGTGGTGATGATCGTGGTGCTGCAACTCTGGCTGCTGACCGCGACGATGAATGCGTTTCTGGCCGACCAGCAGCGCGTGATCCTCCCCGCCGCCATCGGCAGCATCATCTGCTTCGCCCTGAACCTCGGGCTGCTCTCCTACATCTACAAGATGGAGCGGCGCTGAGTCCGGCGAACCGCGGCCTCAGGGATCGATGATGCAGCCGTAGGTGGCCGAGGTGGAATACGGGCTGGTCACTCCCCACTGGCTGTCCAGTACGCCCTCGCACGTGTAGTAGCGATAGCCCACCTGAACGGAATGGCTGGCATTGTTGTAGTACTTGATGTGCGTGCCATGCGCGGGCTCGGCCTGCGCGGTCGTGGGCGCCAGAAGTACGACGGCGCCGGCGGTCACGACGAGCAGCGCCAGAAGAGTGGTCAGCGTCAGGGTCGGCGATGAGGATCGAAAGATGGTCATGAAAGTGTTCCTTTCTGTTAGGAACTGCATCATACCTTACTTCCATCCAGACGGCTATGCCGTAGCCTCGGCGCCCAGCGCGATCGCCGGATCCCCGGCGCGCTCCGCCTCCGCGAGCGGGACGGTGAAATAGAACGTGCTGCCGTGACCCAGTACGCTCTCCACCCAGATCTTTCCGCCATGCTGCTGCACGATGCTCCGGCAGATGGACAGGCCGAGCCCGGTGCCGCCTTTGTCGCGCGAGTCCGATGCATCGACCTGCTGGAAACGCTCGAACACCCGCTCCAGTTTGTCGGCCGGGATTCCTCGTCCCTGATCGGCCACCCGGAAGCGCAGCATCGATCCGGCCCGATCCGCGCTCAGCGTGATCGTGGTCGCCGGCAGCGAGAACTTGATGGCGTTGCTGAGCAGATTGGTCAACGTCTGCATCATGCGGTCCTGGTCGGCGCGGATCGTTCCGGGAAAGGGGGCGCAAAGGAGAGCCACGCCCGCTTTGTCGGCCATCGGTTTCATGACTTCCATCGCCTGCTGCATGAGATCGGTGACGTCGATCGGCCGCAGGGCCGGGACGAGCGCGCCCGATTCCAGGCGTTCGATGTCGAGGATGTCGTTGATCAGCCGGACCAGGCGATCGGTGTTCGACACGGCGATCTCCAGCATGCGCTGCGCCTTCGGCGAGACGTTCCCGACGAGACCACTGGCGAGAAGCCCGAGCGAGCCGCGCATGGAGGTGAGCGGCGTTCGCAATTCGTGACTGACGGTGGAGACGAACTGCGACTTGAGACGGTCCACGTCGTGCTTCTGGGTGATGTCGCGGAAGGCCACCACCGCGCCGATGATCTGACCGTTTTCGTCGACCATCGGATTGCTGGTGAAGTCGGCCGGAAATTTCGACCCGTCCGCGTGCATGAACCGGAAGGAGTCGCTGGTCTCGCGCGTGCCGCGTTGCAGCGTCGCCGCGATCGGAGACTCTTCCCACCGGAAACCGGCTTCATCGGGGGCACCGGGATCGAATAGATCGCGCAGGTTCCGGCCGAGCAGATCGTCCGGATCGAGCCCGAGCATCGCCGCCGCGGCCGGATTGGCGGAGATGATGTTGCCGTTGCGATCGCCGCCCAGGATTCCCTCGCCGACCGAATCGAGAATCATCTCGTTCTGGCGGCTCAACGCTGCGACGGTCTGCTCCGCGATCTTCTGCTCGGTCACGTCGCTCATCGCGCCGATCAGCCGGATCGGGACATCGCCATCGTCGCGAACGATGTATGCACGGTCGATGATGTGCGCGTACGTTCCGTTCGCGCGGAGATAGCGATACTCGAACGCCATGAGGTTGGCCGAGCCGGCGATGGCGTCGGCGAATTCGCGGGATACCCGCTCCCGGTCGTCGGCATGAATGCGCGCGATCCAGTTCTCCACGAGGGCGGGCTCGCTTTCCGAGAAGCCGTATTCGCTCGCCAGGCTCCCGTTGACCTGCCCCGCTTGCGTCGCCATGTCGAGGTCCCAGATCACGTCGCTGGTGGCGCGTGCTGCCAACGCGAACCGCTCCTGACTCCTGCGCAGGTTCTCGCGCGAGGTCTCCAGTTCGTCGGTCATGGTGTTGAACGTGACGGCCAGGGCCCCGAGCTCTTTGACGGCAGGCACGCGAACCCGAGTGTCGAAGTCGCCGCGGCCGATCCGCTCGGCGGCGACCTGCAGATTCACGATCGGAGCGATCATGCGACGCGAGAAATGCAGCGGCACGCCGAAGGCGATCAACAGCATCACCACTCCGAGGAGCGCGAGAATCGTACGTACCCTGGCGGTTTCCTCGCGCAGGAAGGCGAGGTCCCGGCGCACGGCCTCGGTTTCACGGAAGATGTAGATCTTCAGACCTCGGGCCGTGGGCGTCTCCTCGAATTCCATCTCCTCGACCAGGATCGTCTTGGCCTCGGCGTCCGCCCCCGCCGCCACGAGCTCGAAGACACGCTCGCCCCGCGCCTGAAGGCTCCGGTGATTGCGATGCGTGGTCTCGAGAGTCGTCAGATCCGCGTGCTCTCCGGCGTCCTTCAGAATCGCGGATCGCCATGTGGTGAAGAACGTCTCGGCGCGACTCCGAAACGCCGCGTCCTCGAAGCGGAGCGATGGATCCGCGGTGAGGTAGAACTCCCAGTACGTCGCGATGCTGGCTTCCAATACATTGCGCAGCCGGGCCGACTGGAGAGTCTTGGCCACGTGCGCGTCGAGCTCCGCGACGCCTTCCTGCAGGTTCCCGAACCCGAGGAAGCCGGAGTACAGGATTCCGCCACTGATCCGGTCGAGGGAGCGGGAGATGTCCTGCTCGCGTTGCAGCAGCGCGTCGAGCGTCAGCTGCAGGATCAGCTTCGTGCGCGGCCGGACCTCCCGCATCAGGATGTTCGTGGCCTCGCGCGGCCGTCCCCGGCGGTTCAAGTCGATGATGCGATCGCCGGCGGCAGTGACCGCGGCATGCTCCGCTTCGATCCGCCGAACCGCCGCGGACTCGTCGCGGATGGTCGCGCCGGCCGCCTCCTGCCATTCGACGAAAGCCTGGCGAGCTTCGCCGTGGGCCCGGCGGACTTCATCCACATCGTCCTCGGATCCCGTCACGAGCAGATCGGCGTATTCGCGGCTCTGTTCCGTGACCGTCGCCCCGAACTCCAGGATCGCCAGCGTCGCATCGAGGTCCTGTTCGATGCGCGCGATGTCCTGATGGACCAGCACGTACGGAATCATCGCCGTCACCACCAGGATCGCCAGCGCGATCACGAAGGGGATCACCAGCAGCATGGACTGCATCCGGAGTGTGATTTTCATGACCTCAGAACTCGATCGCCGTGTTGAGCATCAGCCGCCCGCTCGACTCGGATTCGGACGAAAGCGCCACTCCGAGTCCCAGCTGCAGACCATCACGCGTCCACGCGACTCCGGGGATGATCGATGGGCTGCCGCGGAAGGCGGAGTCGTGGTGGACCTCCAGCGTTCCGCGCCACGCCGCCCACGGCCAGATTGCAGCGACGTCGATCGACACGTTCCGCTTGCCGTCTTCTTGCTCGAGGCTCATCCCCGAATGCAGCTCCGCACGCCGGAGCCGCCAGGCACTGGTCATGCGGATTTCCGTCTCGCGCAAGTGATTGGCGCGGCTTTCGACGGCGACGATGAGATTGGAGGTCGATCCGCGGAAAACTTCGTACGCCGCTCCGACCTCGATATCGTCGGAACCGCCGGCGAGCGCGGAGCGATCGAGAACCTCACCTTCCATCGAGAGTTGAAAGCGGTCCGTCACGCCGATCTCGATCTCGAATTGGCCGCCAATCGAGTCGCGAAGCGCCGCGCCGCCGGCCTTCTGTGAAGAGAGTGCGAGCGTGAACTGGATCTCTCCCTGCTCCTGCACCTGAGAGATGCTGGCGACGTGAAGCTCTTCGAGCAAGGCCTCGGGACGCGGCGCGTCTTGCGCGGCCGCGCCTCCGGCGATGGCGATGGCGATGAGCACGATTCCCAGCAGGAGCGCAGCGTTTCGCGCGGACGACTGTCCATGACGGTTTCCCACGACGGCCACCAGTCGCAATTGCGCTGCCGGGATGCCGCAACCGGTAAGTCGCTTGTTTTCAGGTAGTTATGGATTCGATTTGGTTTCGGCGTCTGTCCATTATCCGGACACGGTCCAGCAATTGGACCGATCGTGAGGGCTTCTGGCAGCACGTATACTCCTCGTCAATCGCTCCAATCCGATCCAGTCAGGCCGGGAAGGTTCCGCGGAATGATGTTGTCCGTCAGCACGCGCGTTGCCGCGGCAGCGCCATGAGCCCCGTGACCATCAATCCCGGCACGCGGCTCGGGCCCTATGAAATCGTCTCGCGCAACGCGAAGCGAAGACCATCTCGCAGCTCAACCATCCGCACATCTGCACGCTTTACGACGTCGGCGACGACTATCTGGTGATGGAACTGCTCGAAGGCGAGTCGCTCGCGACCGGCTCGAGCGCGGCCCGCTCGCGCTGGCGGACGTTCTCAAGTACGGCGCGCAGATCGGCGAGGCTCTCGACCGCGCACATCGCGGAGGCGTGGTCCATCGCGATCTCAAGCCGGGGAACATCACGATCACGCGCTCCGGCGCGAAGCTGCTCGACTTCGGTCTGGCGAAGGCGGCGGAGCTCGAGATCTTCGACGGCGCGACGGTGCAGAAACCTCTCACCCGTGAAGTGAAGGAACGATCCTCGGCACGTTCCAGTACATGGCGCCCGAGCAGCTCGAATCGTCGCAAGCGGATGCGCGCACCGACATCTTCGCGCTCGGCGCGACGCTGTACGAAATGGCCACCGGCCAGCGCGCCTTCGCAGGCAAGTCGAAAGCGTCGCTCATCGCGGCGATCGTCAAGGAGCAGCCGCGGCCGATCTCGGAGATCGTCCCGCTCACGCCGCCGGCGTTCGAGCACGTGGTTGCGAAGTGTCTGGCCAAAGATCCGGAGGATCGCTGGCAAAGCGCGCGCGACGTGGCCCAGGAGCTTCGCTGGATCGGCGAAGGAGGATCGCAGGGCGGCATGCCGGCGCCGCTCCTCGCTACTGGACGACGGACATCGCGGCTCGCGTGGAGCATCGCAACCATCACCGCGATCGTTGCGGTCGCGGCTGCGGCGATCGCATGGCGGATGGATCGGAGTAAACAGGCACCGCAGGTGATGCGGTTCTCCGCGCCGAACACGATCTCCAGCCGTCCCGCCGAAACGTACGGAGCAATCGCCATCTCGCCGGACGGGCGGGAGATCGTCTACGCGGCCGACACCGGTCCGTCGAGGATGTTGTTTCGAAGACCGATCGACCAGTTCGAGGCCACGCCGATCGCGGGATCCGACGGGGGAGTCCAGCCGTTTTTCTCGCCCGACGGCAAGTGGGTGGGCTTCTTCGCGCGACAGAAGCTGTGGAAAGTTCCGCTGCCGGGCGGCCGGCCGACGGAGATCGCGCGCGCCGCTCGCTCGCGCGGTGGTGAGTGGCTCGAAGACGACACGATCGTGTTCTGTCCGTACTACTACGGTGGCATCGAGCGCGTGCCCTCCTCGGGAGGTGCGTGACGGTCGTGTCCAAAGTCGATCGCGCATCGGGCGAGCGCAGCCATCGCTGGCCCCATGCACTTCCCGGCGGCAAGGTCGTCCTCTACTCGATTGGCCTCGGATCATCGTGGGACAACGCCAGAGTGGTCGCGCAACGGCTGGACACCGGCGAGCGGAGGTCGTGCTGAACGGCGGGGCGGACGCGCGCTATGTGCCGGGCGGATATCTCGTCTACGTGCGCGGCACATCGCTGTACGCCGTGGCGTTCGATGCGGATGCGCTCGAGGTCCGCGGACAGCCGTTCGAAGTGACCTCCGGAGTCGCCAACCACAGCGCCGGCGGTGCGGAGTTCGCGTTCTCGCGAAACGGCACGCTCGTCTATTTTTCGCCCGGAGTCGGCGGTGATGAGGGCGGGCGGCTGGTGATGATGAACCGGCGCGGCGAGCGCGAGCCGGCTGCGCTCCCGGACGGTCAATACGTTCATCCGATGTTCTCGCCCGACGGCACGTCGCTCGTCGCCGAAAACGACTTCAGCATCTTCACCATCGATCTCGTACGCGGGACGAGCACGCGTGTGGCCACGGGACCGCGCATGGGCTGGCCGGTGTGGTCGGCCGACGGCAAGCGGATTTTCTATGCGTCGCAACGCTCCGGACCGTGGCAGATCTGGTCGCGCGCCGCGGACGGGAGCGACGAGGAACGCCAGATGGCGAAGAGCGCAGACTACTCCGCGACGCCTCCCCGCGCGTCGCCCGACGGCAGCGAAGTGCTCGTGCACGCCGATCACTCCGACAGCAGGACCGATGTCGAGGTCCTGCAAACGAACGGGACGATGCGCCCGCTCGTGCGTTCGGATGCGGACGACCAACCCGGCACCTACTCACCCGACGGGCGATGGATCGCCTACTGGTCGGACGAGTCGGGGCGGAACGAAGTCTACGTACGGCCGCGAAGCGGCTCCGGCCGCTGGCAGATCTCGAATCACGGCGGCACCGAGCCCCGCTGGGTGGCGGACGATGAGATCGCATACCTCAACGGGACGAAGATCATGACCGTTCCGGTGAAGACGTCACCCGTATTCACCGCGGGCACGCCTCGCCTGCTGCTCGACGCAAACGCGTCCGACTTCGACCTCGCCCGCGACGGCCGGGTCCTGATCGTGGAAGCGCGCGTACCAGCGCAGCCGGGCTTTCCAGTACCAGTCGGAAGGCGTGCAATCGACGCCTCGGCAGTCGTCAGGCCCCATGTCTGCCGAAGTCATCCAGTTGCCATCATTCAATCGTCGAAGACGTGGACGAGCTTCTGGCCGGCCAGTGACGTTCGGAACGCGAACAGCGCGATGAGTACCATCAGCGCGAACTGCATGAGGAACGGCGTCGCGTACCACGCGGAGAGATCCGTCGTGGACGGGTAGAACGGCCAGAAGTGCAGGTAGAAAAACAGCGAGATCATTGCCAGCATCCCGTAGCGCCACAGCACGCGAATGAGGATGGTCGGAAACAACAGGCCGATGGTATAGCCGAGCGGCGTCGCGTCGCTGAAGTTGAGATTGAGCAGGAGATAGAGCAGTAGCCAGCTCACGCCGAATGCGATCGCGTTGCGGCGCGTGATCATCGCGAAGAAGAGCACGATCGAGAACACGATTAGCGTGAACAGCATCGAGCCCGAGATCGCGCTCATCAGAAGCGGCAGATAGCCCTTCGCGCCGCGCAGTCCGAACTCGTACAGCAGGTTCGAGCCGACCACCGGCCCGCGGAACGGGTGGAGATGATTGGCCAGAATCGCGGCCATGCCGGCCGCACCGCCGATGAGAATGTCGCGGCCAACCAGCGGATCGCGCACGTCACCCGCGAGAAGGCGGCTCCACGAGATCAGCCCTTCGGGCCAGCGGCGGCGCACGAACGGCTCGAGCGCGAGATACATCAATCCGAGAAGCGCGGACCAGTAAAGCGCGGACGCCAGCGCTTCGACGAACAGGAAGACCTCGTCCGTGGTAAAGACGTGATGCGCAGTGACGATCCAGTAGAGGAACCGCGTCGCGAAGATGAACAGGACCAGGCGGAACGCGCCGCGGCGGTCGCCGCGTCCGAGGCGGAGGTTCTTCCACGCCAGCAACGCGGCCAGCGCCATCGCGCCGAAGTACAAGACCAGAAGCGAGAGCGCAAACGGATTCGTTCCGTCTTCCAGGCGGGACGGATCGCGGGACGGGTCGCGCTCCGACTCCTGCCACGGAAAGATCACCTCGAACCAGACCGGTTTCCCGCGATACGACGACGCCTCGATGCGCAGCGGCATCTCCGGCCGCTTTGGGTGCACGCCCATCCACGCCCGCCGCTCGTCGCTGTGATGCGGCGGCGTCCATTGCGGCGCGATGGGGTGAAAGAGGCGCATCGTCAATCCACCGCGATCGAAGAAGCGTGACCAATCCGTGGGTGGCGTCGCCACGACCGCGCGATCGACCTGCGGCGGCACGCCCTCGAACCGCAACAACCGCCCTTCCATGTCGAGCGCAAGCAGCGTCATCCCGGCCACGTCGTTCGGCGGATTCTCCGGCAGCACGCGCCAGTCGCCGTCTCGCACGAGCGGCACCGGACTGCTGCGATCCCAGAAGTACACCGCGGGCAGCGGCGCGCGGCGGAAGCGTTCCCAGCGATCGGGCTGCGGCAGGGCGTCGACGTAATGCACGACGTCCGCGTCGAATCCGATCTCCGCTGCCCGATCCGCCGGCTGGGCCTCGTATCCCGCCTCGGCCGTAATGTCGGACGCGCGCGCCTGCAGCAACTCGAACGACAGCGGCATGCGCACATGGCGATGGAGCGAACGCTCCGACAGCAGCGCTACCGCGGCGAGCGCGGCGACGATCCATGCCACCAGCAGTGCCGCGTGCAGCGGCCGCAGCGTCCCGCGCTTGGCTGACGCGGCCACCATCTGCGGTGACGGTGTCTCGCCCGCCGCCAGCGCGGCCGCCAGCGGATCGCCGCCCGGCAGGGCCGCCGCGACCTGCAGCGCCGATGCCGGACGTCGGTCCGGATCTTTCTCCAGACAACGCAGAATCACGCGCTCGACCAGCGGATCGAGATCGGTGATCCATGAGGAGGGGCTGGTCGGCGCAGTATCGCCGAGGCGGTCGCGCACGATCTCCGCGAGCGATGTCGCGGCGAACGGACGATTGCCCGTGAATGCTTCATACAACACGAGACCGAGCGCGTACAGATCGCTGCGCGTGGTGAGCTCGCCGCCGCTCAATTGCTCCGGCGACATGTACACCGGCGTCCCGATCATCGCCTCACGCCCGCTCACGCCCTCGGCGAGTGCAGCCACGCCGAAGTCGGTGATGCGGACGTCGCCATGCTCGTCGATCATCACATTAGCCGGCTTCAGATCGCGATGCAGCACGCCCGCGGCGTGAATCGCGGCGAGCCCCGCGCACAATTGGCGCGCCGTCTCCAGCGCCTTGTCCAGTGGCAATCGTCCGATGCGCTTGAGCAGCGACCGCAGCTCCTCGCCGCGGACGTACTCCATTGACAGAAAGTGCATGGTGGCGTGCTCGCCGATGTCGTAAACGCGGCACACATGGCGATGCGAGATCTGTCGCGCCACGCTCACTTCGCGATGGAAACGCGCCAGCGCCGCGCCGTTGCTGGACAGCGACTCGGCGAGGAACTTCAGCGCCACCGGCTGCGCGAGCTTGAGGTCGTCGGCGCGATAGACCTCGCCCATGCCACCGCGTCCGAGAAGACCGACGATGCGATAGCGCCCGGCCACGACATCGCCGGGGATGAAGCGCGAGTGGTCGATGGCGTGCCGCGGCGTCGTCGTCAGCGACGGCGCCTCGTCCGGCCACACCGAGATGGCGTCGACCATGGCCGGCGTCTCGAGAAAATTCTCGGCCGCGCGTGCGAAGCGCAACATCGACTCCACCTCGGTCCGCAGCGCTGCATCGCCCGCACATTCTTCGTCGAGATAGCGTTGGAGCGCCACGCCCTCGAGTTCGAGCGCGCCGGCAAACAGCTCGTCGACGCGCCGCCAGCGATCGGTGCTAACGGCTTCCTCCCTCGGACAACTCCCGATACAGCCACGCTTTCGCACGTGTCCATTCCCGGCGCACCGTCATGGCCGAGATGCCCTCGACTTCCGCCGTCTCCTCAATGCCCAGTCCCGCGAAGTAGCGCAGCTCGACGATGCGCGCCTTGCGTGGATCGACCGCTTCGAGCGCGCGCAACGCGTCATCGAGCGCGACGTGATCGACGGACGCCTCCCTGACGACCGTCGCCGCAGCTGCGTCGAGCGGAAGGTGCACTGCGCCGGCGCCACGCTTGTCGCGCAATTGCGCGCGCGCGTGATCGGTGAGGATGTGCCGCATCACCTGCGCGCAAACCCCATAGAAATGCGCGCGATCCTGCCACGACGGCGGGGCGCCGCCGCACAGCCGCAGGAACGCTTCGTTCACGAGCGCGGTCGGCTGCAGGGTGTGTCCCTGTTCCTCGCGGCGGAGCTGGCGCGCAGCGATGCGGCGCAGCTCGGCGTACACGAGCGGCGTCAGTTGCTCCAGCGCGTGGCGGTCGCCGCGGCCCCAATCGGCGAGAAGACGCGTGATTTCCATCGAAGGTGAACACTTTGACCGCGCTTCGTCGCTTGGTCAAATAGGAGGGCAACTATGACCGCAACGAACAACACCCGCCGCCGGCGTCTCATCTCCGTATTCTGCTTCCTGGCCCTCGGCCTGTTCTTTCTCACCGACCCGGTCACGCGCCTCAGCGTCCGCGGCGATCGCCCGGCATCGATCGTACAGATTGCGCTGACGGGCTTCGTCGCGCCGCTTCACGTCGCGCTGATGATCGGCGCCGTCCTCGGCATCACGCAACTGCTGCGAAGCCGCGCCGATCGCGTGGGTCTCATCGGCGCGACGCTCACGCTCATCGGCTGGGTGATCGGCAGCCGGATCATGGTCATCGGCCAGTTGCAGGCGCTGCTCGCGAACGGCGTCCCGGGCGTTCCCCCCGACTCGCTGCAGAAGATGTTTCAGCACGCGCCGCTGGTGTTCGTCAGCATCATCCCGGTCGGCCTGCTCTTTCCGATCGGTCTGATCGTCCTGGGCATCACGATGTTCGTGACGCGCCCGATCCATCGCGGGCTCGGATCGCTGCTGGCGATCGGCGGAGTGCTGTTTCCAATCGGACGCGCGGCCGGACACGAGTGGGCCATCGTATCGGCCGATCTCGTGCTCGCCGCCACGTTCGCACTGATCGGCTGGCAGGTCCTCACGCGACCCGAAGTCTGGAGCGGGGAGGCAGCCGTTTTCCCGGACGCGCACCGGACGAGTCTCGGAACGGCGGCCAACCAGATCGCGGTCGCGCACTCATCGAACCGGACAGCGGAGGTGAAGTCGTGACGATCGGGCGTGTCTTTACGTGGATCGCAGTCGTGATTTGGGCCATTTGGGTAGGCGGCCAGACGTATCACGCGATGATGGTGGTTCCCATCTGGAGCGTTGACCCGCCACGGACCATCGATCGATACACGGACGCGGGTGAGGGCGCGCAAACGTTGCCGTTCTTTGTGATCTTCACGACGGTATGGACATTCCTGAGCGCGACGATCGCGGCTTTTGCTACGCGCGCGCTGGCCTGGCGCGAGCGCAGGTGGATTGTCGCATTTGCTCTCGGGTCACTGATCGTGTCAATCGCGCTCATCGCATGGATGGCTCCACTCATCTGGGGGCTCATCCTTCATCAGTATTCTTCGTCCGCACAAGCAGCGGCGCAGTTTCGTTTGTGGGAGGTGGCGAATCGCACGCGTCTGGTCGTCGAGTTTCTACTTCTACTTGTGGGGATGCGAGCGTTGATTGGCGTGCATGTCAACAGTCCAGTGGCTGTGAGGACGGCGTCCGTCACGGAGTAACGAGTTGTCGCACCGCGGCAGCCAACCTCGAAGCATCGACATTCACCGGTGAAAGGTCACTGGGTAGAACCTTCGAGACGTTCGACGCGCGCTTGCAGGTCGGCGACGGCGTCTTCGAGCGCGCATGCGGCGGTCCACGTGAGAGAACTTGATCATCGCCTGTGTTTCGGCAGAGTTCGGTTCGATCTCTCGTCGGGTTCTCGCGCAAGAACAGGACGGACTCGGCGACCAGTTGAATGTCCTTGCGCGTCCCTTCGGTCAGAACCTCATGGAATCGAAGAGGCGTTTCAATTCGTCGTCGGTCATCGACGCAATTCTACTCCGAGGGACAGTCTGTGAGGTTGGTAGCGCATACGGGATTCGAACCCGTGTTACCGCCGTGAGAGGGCGGC
>CAMPKJ010000020.1 GCA_946887105.1 uncultured Acidobacteriota bacterium
GCCGAAGAAAAGCCGCTCACGAAACGCGAGCGGAAGGATCGCATCGCCGCTCTCGCCGAGAAGCACCGCCAGTTCCTGATCGACGTCGAGCCGATCATGATCCAGACCGAGCGCGACACCTTCCTCCGCCTCGACACCGAACCGCAGCGCGACGTGTTCATCGACGATTTCTGGCGCCGCCGCGACATCGCGCAGGGCACCACCAACAACGCCGCGCGCTCCGAGTACTACAACAACCTGGAGTTCGTGAAGGACAACTTCGGGCAGGTCTCGTCGGATCGCGGCCGGATCTATCTCGTGCACGGACCTCCCGCCGCGATCATCGACATCAAGTGTCCGTCGTACTTCCAACCCATCCAGATCTTCCACTACGGGCACCTACCCGGATTCGGCAGCGACTTCCGGCTGCTCTTCTACATCCCGCACATGCATCAGGAGTATCGCCTGTGGGATCCGATGCGCCCGGACGCGTATCGCGAGCTGATGGGCAAAGGGATCGAGGCCAACAACAGGATCTCGACCAATCCCGCGCTCGACTGCCCGAACGGCGAGCATCTCAGCGTCACCATCGCGCAGATGAACGCGGAGAAGCACCGCGTCCACAAGATCTATGAGCCGCCTCCAGTGAACAGCGAGGACGTCAATCGCATCCTCCGTTCCGTGGTCCTGGCGGATCCGACCGCGCCGAAGCTCGAGGCCGCGATGACGGTCGCCTATCCGCACGGCGACGGCAATCAGACCGACGCGCAGCTGACGATCTTCGTCCCGCGCGCGCAGCTGAAAACCACCGCCGCCGGCGACGCGACGGTCTACACGCTGGAAGTGATCGGCGAAGTGCTGCGCGATGAGAAGCTGTGGGAGAAATACCGCTATCGCTTCGATTTTCCCGGCACGTCGACGGAAGAGAAGTTCCCCATCGTCATCGATCGCATGCTTCGCCCCGCCGCGTATGTCGCGCGCGTGAAGGTGATCGATCCGGCCAGCGGCGCGCAGACGATCCTCGAGTCGCCGCTGCAGGTTCCGGAGATGAATGTCGCGCCAAAGGCGACCGAGGAAACGGCGACGCTCGCGGCAATCAATGACGACCTGCAATCGACGCGCGCCAGCGTGCGCATCGTGCCGCTCACGCCCGAGCTCAGTGGCGGCGTCACCAGCGGCATCCAGACCATCCAGACCATGGTCAGCGGCGCCGGGATCAAGTCCGTCGAGTTCTGGCTCGATGGCAAGAAGGTGGCCACACGGCGCTCGCCTCCGTACACGCTCGACCTCGATTTCGGCACGGTGCCGCGCGCGCGGCGCATCCGCGTGGTCGCACTCGACTCGCACGAGCAACCGATCACTGGCGACGAGGTCGTGGTCAACACCGGCACCGATCCCTTCCGCGTGCGCATCGCCTCCCCACGGATCGCGCCGAAGCTGAGCGGACCGACGCGCGTGGAGCTCGACGTGCGCGTGCCCGACGGCAAGCAGCTCGATGGCGTGGAGCTGTACTGGAACGAGACGCGCGTGGCCACGATGTTCGATCCGCCGTTCATCCAGACCGTGCAGATCCCGAGCGCCGACGGCGTCGGCTATCTGCGCGCCGTCGCGAAGTTGAAGGATCCGGAGTTCGATCCGGTCGAAGACGTGGTGATGGTCAACACGCCCGATTACATGGCCGTCATCGATGTGCATCTCGTCGAGCTCCCGGCCACCGTCCTCCGCGACGGCAAGCCGGTGAACGATCTTCCGCAGACGGCATTCAAGGTGCTCGACGAGGGACAGCCGGTGGAGATCGCGAAGTTCGAGCAGGTCAAGAATCTGCCGCTGTCGATCGGCATGGCCGTCGACACGTCGGGCTCGATGGAGCCGCGCATGGACGTGGCGCGCGAAACCGGCGCGGCGTTTTTCGGGAAGGTGCTGCAGGAGGGCGACAAGGCGTTCGTGGTGGCGTTCGACTCGACACCGCACATGATCCAGAAGTGGTCCGGCGATCTGCGGCAGATCCAGTCGGGGCTCGCGCGCATGCGTCCCGAGGAGTCGACGGCGCTGTACGACGCGGTGGTCTACTCACTCTACAACTTCCTCGGCGTGAAGGGTCAGAAGGCGCTGGTGCTGCTGACGGACGGCAAGGACACCGTGTCGAAGTTCACGTTCGACCAGGCGCTCGAGTACGCACAGCGCGCCGCCGTTCCCATCTACGCGATCGGCCTCGGCATCCGCGGCGTAGACGTCGATGTGAAGGCGAAGATCAACCGCCTCTGCGCCGAGACCGGCGGCACGTCGTACTACATCGACCAGGCCGAAGAGCTGGGACGAATCTACAACGACATCCAGAACGAGCTGCGCTCGCAGTACGTGCTCGGCTTCTACCCGAGCGCGGACGTGAAGTCGGGCAGCAAATGGCGCGAGGTCACCGTGCAGACGGCGGAGGGCAAGGTCAAGACGATCAAGGGGTATTACCCTTAGGCGGTTCCTCGGAGTTCCTCGGGTTCCTCGGCGTTCCTCGGGGAGGGCGTTCCGAGGAACTCCGAGGAACTCCGAGGAACTCCGAGGAACTCCGACATCCCATGACGAAAGCCTTCTTCTCCGTCTTCATCACCGTCTTTCTCGCTGAGATCGGCGACAAGACGCAACTGGCCACAATGCTCTTCGCCGCCGACGCGAAGTCGAACAAGTGGATCATCTTCGCCGGCTCGGCGCTGGCGCTCGTGCTGGCCGCGGCGATCGGCGTGCTGGTGGGAGCGCAGCTGGAGCGGTTGATCTCGCCGCGCACGTTGAAGATCGTGGCGGGAATCGGGTTCATCGCCATCGGCCTCTGGACGATCGTTTCAAAGTAGCCTTCTCCCCTCGCCACGAGGGGAGAAGGTGCCGAAGGCGGATGAGGGGTGCCTCACCACCTCACCAGACTACGCTCCCGTAGCCTTCCGCTCCTGCGCCATCCGCTCGCGCTCCGCGGCGCGCTCCGCGCGGCGGCGGTTCGCCTCATCCTTCAACCGCTGCGCGATCGCGCGGCCGGTCTCCGTGGTCGCCAGGCCGCCTTCCGCCGTCTCGCGCAGACCGCGTGGTAGCGCGCGGCCGATGCGCACCATGGCCTCGACGATCTCGTCCATCGGGATGATCGACTCGACGCCCGCGAGCGCGAGCTGCGCGGCCGTCAGTCCATGTACGGCGAAGAGCGCGTTGCGCTTCACGCACGGCACTTCCACCAGCCCGCCCACCGGATCGCACACCAGCCCGAGCGTGTTCTTCAGCGCCAATGCCGCGGCCTGAACGGCGTTGTGCGTCGTGCCGCCCATCATGTACGCGACGCCCGCCGCGCCCATCGCCGACGCCACGCCCACTTCGTTCTGGCAGCCGCCGGCCGCGCCGGAGATGTTCGCCGACAGCGCGATGATCGACCCGATTCCGCCCGCCACGACCAGCGCGCGCACGGTCTTCTCCGGATCGATGTTCCGCTCTTCCTCGAGCGCCATCAGCATGCCCGGCACGATCCCGCCCGCGCCCGCGGTCGGAGCGGCTACGATCACGCCCATGCGCGAGTTCTCGCCCATCACCGACAGCGCGTAGATCTCCGCCTTGACGGTGAGTGGATCGAGAAACGTCTTGCCCTGCAGAAACGCTTCGTTGAGCAGGCGGGCCTCGCTGCCGACGAGCTTGCCCATCGACTCGCCGCCGTTCTTCCCGCGCACGATGCAGTCGCGCATCACCGCGCGCCGCTTGCGCAGCGCTTCCAGGATGTCTTCCGCGGGGACGCCGTGCTCCTCCGCGTCCGTCTCCAGGAAAACGTCGGCGAGGTCGCGGCCCTTGGCCAGTTCTTCGAGATGTTGGAACGATTCGATCATTTAGGGGATCCTGTCGAGATAGCGCGCGTCGGCAACGTCCGGCAGCGAGCAGATCCGCTGCAGCGCCGCCTTCGACAGCGGCGAGTCGACGTCGACCTGCATGAAGGCGTCCTTGCCACGCTGCTTCCTCGAACAATACAGCGAGGCGATATTGATCCCTTCCTCCGCGATGATGTTCGCCACCTCGGCGATCATGCCCCGGCGGTCGCGATAAAACAGCAGCAGCGTCGGCGAATCGCCTTTGAAGCGCGTCTGGAATCCGTTGATCTTGAAGACCTCGATCACTCCGCCACCGATGGACGAGCCGACGATCTCCACTTCCCGCGACGGTCCGCGCGTTTCGATCCGCACCGTGTTCGGATGCACCTCGCCGAGGTCCTCTTCGGCGAACTCGACCGTCACTTCCATCTGCTCGGCGATGCGGATGGCCTCGGGGATGCGCGGATCGTCGACGTTCAGCCCGATCGCGCCCCCCACGAGCGCGAAGTCGGAGCCGTGGCCGCGGTACGTCGCCGCGAGCGGAGGATGCAGATAGAAGTGCGCTTCCAGCGGATCCTCATCGAGGATCTCGCGCGCCACGCGTCCCAGCCGCGCCGTGCCGGCCGTGTGCGAGCTCGAAGGTCCGACCATCACCGGCCCCATCACATCGAGAATGCTGACCTTGCGGTCGTGTCGAATGGGCATGCGCCGGGAAGTCTATCGCGATGCCGTGGCCGCGCATCCGGACGTCCGGGTTACACCAGACGCAAATGCGTCTGCTACACTTCGCGCGTCGTCCAATGACCCAACGCCCGCTCATTCTCGTCGTCGATGACGATGCCCCGATCCTCCTGCTGATGCGCAACCTGCTGCGCGAGTTCGGCTTCGAGCCGGTCGCGGCCGGCAGCGGCGAGCAGGCCATCGCCGAGGCGCAGAAGCGGACGCCGGATTTGATCCTGCTCGACCGCAACATGCCCGGGATGACCGGCGACGAAGTACTGCGCGAGCTGCGGTCGCGCGACGGCCTGTCCGACGTCCCCATCCTCATCCTCAGCGGCGAGCCGATCGGACCCGACGAGATCCGGCGCATGGGTGCCACCGGCGCGGTGCTGAAACCGTTCGACGTTCCGTCGCTCGTCGAGACCATCCGCGGCCACGTCAGCGCGAATTAATTTTGCTAAAGTGCGCGTCGTCATGACGAACACGAACATCGATGAGCTCGTCCGCACCGCCGTCTTCAGCGACGACGCGGCCGCGAAAGCAGAAGCACGCCGCCAGATCCATCTCCGCGCACGCCAGAACGGCGCCGTCCCGTCGTCGATCCTGCCGCTCTACCGCGCCATCGGCCGCAATGAAGTGGCGCGCAAGTTCACCGTCCCCGCGTTCAACATCCGCGCGCTGACATACGACGTCGCCCGCGCGCTGTTCCGCGCCGCGATGCGCCACGACGCCGGACCGTTCGTCTTCGAGATCGCACGCTCCGAGATCGGCTACACCGAACAGCGTCCCGGCGAATACGCCGCGTGCGTGCTCGCCGCCGCGCTCGCGGAAAATTACAAGGGGCCGGTGTTCATCCAGGGCGATCACTTCCAGGCCAGCGCCAAGAAGTGGGCCACGGAAGAAGGAAAAGAGAGCGAGGTCAAAGCGCTCGAGTCGCTGATCGACGAAGCGATCGCCGCCGAGTTCTACAACATCGACATCGACACTTCGACGCTGGTCGATCTCTCCTTCCCCACGCGCGACGAACAGCAGAAAACGAACTACACCTACACCGCCCATTTCGCGAAATACATCCGCGAACGGCAGCCGAAAGGGATGGAGATTTCCATCGGCGGCGAGATTGGTGAAGTCGGCAAATACAACACGCAGCCCGACGAGGTGCGCGCCTACATCGACGGCGTGACGCGCATCCTCGGCGATCCGGGCATGGCCAAGATCTCCGTGCAGACCGGCACCTCGCACGGCGGCGTCCCGATGGCCGACGGCACGATTGCCGAAGCGAAGATCGACTTCAGCGTGCTCCGCGAAACGACGCGCATCTGCCGCGAGGAGTACGCCATCGCCGGCTCCGTGCAGCACGGCGCGTCGACGCTGCCGGAGGAAGTGTTCAACAACTTCCCGGAGAACGACGCGGTGGAGATCCATCTCGCCACCGGATTCCAGAACATGATCCTCGACGCGGCGACGCTCCCCGCGGAGATGAAGGACGGCATCCGCGCCTTCTGCTTCGCGCACTGCATGGACGAGCGCAAGGCGGGTGAGACCGACGAGCAGTTCGTCTACAAGACGCGCAAGAAAGCGATCGGCCCCTTCAAGCGCCGCATGTGGGACCTCCCCGCCTCGCAGAAACAGCCGATCCTCGACGCCATCGAGAAGAAGTTCGAATTCCTGATGGACAAACTCGGCGTCTACGGCACGCGTGACCTGGTCCTGCAATACGTCCCCGCATCGGCCACCGAACTGCCGGAGTACGCGGCCGCGTCGGAGGAACTGACCGCCGCGGCGACGGTGGATCCGAACGAGGGGGAGTAGGCGCGCTGCGCGCGCAAGTCTCAAAGTCGCAAAGTCGCAAAGGAGGGGCTCCACGCGCGCATCCTCTTTGAGACTTTGCGACTTTGAGACTTTGCGACTCCCTCCCCCGCGTTAGCATCCGCGCATGCGCAGACTGCTGACGATCCTCCTCCTCGCGACCGCCATCGCTCCGCTCGCCGTCGCCGACGACAAACCGCCCACCACCGCGCAGGCGATCGAGCTTGCGCGTTTGTGGCTCGACGCGCAGCGCGCGTATGACGAGATTCCGGGCATGTCCGCGGCGATCGTGCACGATCAGACGGTTCTCTGGGCCGGTGGCAGCGGTCAGGCCGATCCGTCTTCCGGCCGCGCGGCGACGGCGGACACGCTGTACAGCATCTGTTCGGTCTCGAAGCTCTTCACCAGCGTCGCGGTGATGCAGCTCCGCGATGAAGGGAAGCTCTCGCTCGACGATCCGCTGGCGAAGCATTTGCCGTGGTTCACGATGAAGGCGGCGGAGGGCGGACGCGATGCGACGATCATCGGCGCGCTCACGCATTCCGCGGGACTGCCGCGCGAGTCCGACTATCCGTACTGGACCGGCACGTTCGAGTTTCCGACCCGCGAAAAGATCATGGAGCGTGTGGCATCGCAGGAGCCGCTCTATCCGAGTGACCGCTACTTCCAGTACTCGGACCTCGGACTGACGCTGGCCGGCGAAGTGGTGAGCGCGCGCTCCGGCAAGACCTACGATCAGTTCGTCCGCGAGCGCATTCTCGATCCGCTCGATCTCGACGCCACGTACACCGAGATCCCGCTCGACGAGAAAGGCAAACGCCTCGCGCAAGGCTTCAGCGCGCGGCGCCGCGATGGCACGCGCATGCCGCTCCCGCTCTTCCAGACGCGCGGCATCGCACCGGCGGCCGGCTTCGCGTCGACCGTGAATGACCTGGCGCGCTTCGCGATGTGGCAGTTCCGCGCGCGGGAGGCCAAAAGCGATGCCGTGCTCGATCCGCGCACGCTGCGCGAAATGTACCGGCCGCACTTCGTCGATCCGAGCTTCGAGACGTTCTGGGGCATCGGCTTCGCGACCTGGAAAGAAGGCAGCAACGTCTTCGTCGGTCACGGCGGAAGCTGCCCCGGCTTCCGCACCGCGTGCACGCTCGATCCCGAAAAGAAACTGGGCGTGGTGGTGATGGCCAACGCCAGCGGCGTGAATACCGGCCGCTACGCGAAACTGCTCTACGACATCGTCTCCCCCGCGCTGAAGAAATCCGGCGCCGATCCCGCGGCCGCCAGTCTGGCCATGTACACCGGCTCCTACGACGCCTTCCCGTGGGACGGCGAATCGCTGATCGTGACCTGGGGCGACGGCCTGGCCACGGTCGACCTGCCGACGACAGAGCCGATGAAGAATCTCGAGCGCCTCCGCAAAACCGGCGAGCACACCTTCCGCCGCGTCCGCGCCGACGGCACCCTCGGCGAAACGTACCGCTTCGAAATGGGACCGGATGGAAAGGCCGCGCAGGTGTGGGTCCACAGCAACCCATATCCGCGGATGAAGTAGCGCTACAGAAAACGCATCCAGCGGCTGTTCGACATTCTCTTTTTCGCGGCGTAGGCGCGCGACGGGAAGTAGAGCGCGATCACCACCAGAGCCGTGACGAGATACAGCAACGGCAGACTCCACATGTACTCCGGCGGCGCGTCCGGCGGCAGCATCGGATGGTTCGCGAACAGCCAGCCGGTGCTCTCCGGCGTGCGCACGACCGAGATCAGCACCGCGATCAGATGGATGAGCGGGATGTGCAGGACGTAGTAGAAG
The DNA here is from genome assembly GCA_946887105.1 of uncultured Acidobacteriota bacterium. Next base: position 8,140 of record CAMPKJ010000020.1, read on the forward strand.
AACGGCACCTGACCGAAGACGGCCAGCCATCGGGCGATGCGGCCGCGCGCGTTTTCGAAGAACGGCAGCAGCAGGAACATCGGGCCGAGCGTCATCAGCAGGAATTGCAGCGACGCGGGATATTTGGTGGTGTTCAGAACTCCGAGCGCGGAGCCATCCCACGGCCGCGGATCGCCGTAGATGCCGGTGGTGCGCAGGATGACGAACAGTGCTATCGCGACGATCCCGGTCGCCACGCAGACGCCGCGGCGGCGTTCCCGCGGCAGTTCCATCACTCGGCCGAAACCGTAGCCGGCGGCCATGACGCCGGCCCATGGGATGAGCGTGTAGAGCACGACCACGTCCCAGCCGAGTCCGGGCACCTCGAACATCCACCCCGCGTAAAGCACGCGCAACAACCACGACGGCGATTCGATCGCGTTGACGGTCGGTGCGAGCATGTGATGTCCGGCGATGATGGCCACGCCGATGCCTGCGACGGCGACCGGCGGCAGAAAGACCAGCGCGCCGAGGATCACCATCGACCAGCCGATCACCCAGATCACGCCCGCGAAGGTGAAGTTCGCGTAGTCGAAATTGAACGTCCATGCGAAGCGGAGCAGCGTCAGCTCGAGCAGCACCAGCCACAGTCCGCGCACGATCAGGAACTTCGCCAATGCACCGCGCGACCCGGCCTTGAGCCCGTAGAGATACGCGGCCGTACCGGCCAGGAACACGAACACGGGCGCGCAGAAATGCGTCACCCAGCGCGTGAAGAACACAGCCGGATCAGGCCCGCCCGCGGGCACGCCTGCATAGACGCGGACGTGGTCGATGGCCATCAGCACCATCACCGCGCCGCGCACGATGTCGAGCGAGAGAATGCGCTGCATCGGGAAATGATAGGCCGAGCCGCGCGGAGTTACGGCCGCACGATTCCCAGCGCGGTCATCTTCTCGTGCAGGTAGGTCCGCTGGATGTCCAGCAGCTGCGCGGCCTTGCTCACGTTCCAGTTCGTGCGGCGCAGCACGGCTTCGATGTACTCCTTTTCGCATTGCGCCTTGAAGTCGCGCAGCGGCATGACCGGCGCGGTCTCGGCGATGCGCACCAGGCCGCTCTCCGGACCCGCACCGCGCGTGAGCACCGAGGTCGGCAGCTGATCCAGCGTCACCGGATCCGTTCCGAACACGGACAGCCGTTCCGCGACATTGCGCAGCTCGCGCACGTTGCCGGGCCAGTCGTAGGCCGACAGCGCCGCGTGTACCGAGCCGTCGACCGACAACGGCACGCGCTGATTGCGCGCGCACGACTGCTGGAGGAAGGTCGCGAAGAGCAGCGGCACGTCGCTGCGGCGCTCGCGCAGCGGCGGCACATCGATCGGCACGGTGGACAGGCGAAAGAACAGATCCTCGCGAAAGCGTCCATCGCGCGACAGCTCCTGCAGATCGCGATGCGTGGCCGCCAGCACGCGCACGTTCACGGCGCGGTCGGCCGTCTCGCCGATGCGCCGCACGCGTCCGTCCTCGAGCACGCGCAGGAGCCGCGACTGCAGCATCGGATCCATGTCGCCGATCTCATCGAGGAACAGCGTTCCGCCGTCCGCTTCCTCGAACAAGCCCCGCTTGGCGGTCTTGGCATCGGTGAACGCACCGCGCGCATGACCGAACAGTTCATCTTCGATGAGATGCGCCGGAATGGCCGCGCAGTTCAGTTTGATGAACGGGCGCTGCGCGCGACGGCTGTAGCGATGCAGCGCGTTCGCGACCAATTCCTTCCCGGTCCCGCTCTCGCCGCGGATGAGCACGCGCGCTTCCGTCGGCGCGACTTTCTCGATCGCCGCGCGCAGTGCCTGCACGGCCTCCGACTGTCCGACGATCTCCTGCCCGCGCGCGCGCAACTCGCCCACCTGCCGCCGCAGCGCCGCGTGTTCGAGGCAGTTGCGCACCGACTTCAACAAGCGCTCGCGGCTGAAGGGCTTGTCGATGAAGTCGTGCACGCCGAGGCGGATCGCCTCGACCGTCTCCGCCATCGACGCCTCGCCGGAGATCACAATCGACGGCGGCATCGCATCGCCGAGAATCCGCACCAGCTCGATCCCGCTCATGCCCGGCAGCCGCACGTCGACCAGCGCCATGTCGGGCTGCACGCGCGAAGCATCCCGCAAATGCGCGAGCGCATCCTCCGCCGTCCGAAACGCCACCACGCCATACCCTTCCTCACGCAGGCGAAGGGTGACGTTCGCGGAGATCTTGTCGTCGTCTTCGACGACGAGGATTAATTGCATTGGCCCTCCGGCTGCGCCGGCGGCTGTTGTCGGTTGTCGGTTGTCGGTTGTCTGTGCAGCATCGTCCGGGCGACAGCGCTCGCGGGATCGTTCCCGCAAGGCGACGCCTCGCAGACAACCGACAACCGATCACCGATAACAACTATCAACACGCCTCCCCTCCAAAAATCACCCGAAACGTCGTTCCTGCCGGCGAGGTACTGGCGAGCAGGAGATCGCCGCCGTGATCGAGCATCACTTTGCGCGAGATGGACAGGCCCAGGCCCATCCCCTCGCCGATCCGGCGCGTGGTGACGTAGGGATCGAAGATGCGGGCGCGCAGCGATTCGGGGACGCCGCCGCCGTCGTCGGTCGCGTCGAGCATGACCCGCGATCCGTTCTTCACGATCGTGAACCGCACCAGGCTTGCGCCCGCGCGCGCGCTGTTCGAACAGAGATTCACCAGCACCTGGCGGAACATATCGCGATCGACGCAGACCACGGCATCGCCGCCGCTGTCCTGCAGCGCCATTCCCTGCCAGGCGTTGGCGAACGTCGAACAGAACTCCTCGATCATCTCGCCGAGGGACTCGCGGCGGACCACTGGCTGTCCGATGCCGGCGAACGACGAGAACTCGCGTGTGTAGCGCGCCAGGCGCTCCAGCTCTTCCGAGACGCTCTCCTGCGCTCGCGCCATCTCCTCATCCGAAGCGCCGCCGCGCACGAGATCGGCGTAGCGCTCCATCTCCAGCCGCGCCGCGGTGAGCGGCCCTTTGATCTCGTGCGCGTGCCTGCGCGCCGTCTCCTGCAGCGACGTCACGCGCGCCAGGTAATCGCGCCGCTCGCGCTCCTGCGCGCGGCGATAGCGGATCCACAGCAGCAGCGCCGCCGCCGTGGCCGCGATCGCGAAGACGAGGATCAAGGCCAGCTCGAAGCGCCGCAGCATGGCCTCGCGATTCATGCGCAGCACGTCGATGCGATTGAGCAGCTTCTGCGTTTCCTCGAAGCGTTTGCGGTATTCGGCGCGATGCGCGGGATCGTGCGAGCGCAGCGCCTTCTGATCCTCCATCGACGCTTCGAGCGCGGCGCGCACCTCGGGGCGCAACGCGACGTCGAGCCAGACGCTGGAGATCTGATGCAGCACGATCCAGAACAGCAGCGTCGCCGCCGCGATCGTGATCACCACCGCCAGCACGAAACGCGTCTGCTTCACCGGCAACGCCTCATCGCACGCTCAGCTCCACGTTCCACCGGTACGACGTCAGCGGCTTCGCGCTCAGCGTCGTCCCGATCAAAGCGTCGACGAGCCCGGGCGTGCCGCCGTCACCCGCGCCGACGCCGCCCGACTTGGTGATCCACTGCCGCGCATCCTCCTCCTCGGCCGCCGAGAACGGCAGCACCGACAGATCGACCTGTAACGGCAGTCGCGCGGCACGGGTGGCCAGCACGCGCACCGGCGTGCGCCACCACTTCTCCAGCGCCTCCATCGATGCCAGGCGCTGCCGCTCGCTCTTGCGATCGAACTCGATCTTCTGCGCGATCCACACCTCGTCCCAGAGGTCGTAGCGGATCTCGATGCGCGCGCCGCTGACGATGCGCGTGTCGCGTTGCCGCGTCACGAGCAGGAACGTGGTCGTCAATCCGCTGCGGAGCTGTTTGCGCACGCTCGCGTCCTGCAGGATCGACACGGGCAGGTTCGCCGCCACCACGCCACCGGGCTGCACGGTGAACGCGAGCGGCGGCTGCTGCGCGCGCAAACCGATCGCGAGCACCAGAGAAAACGCGAGCACCAGCGCGGGTCTCACCATGCGTACCCCACGCCGAGGCGCAGCACGCCCCAGGAACTGCGGCGGACCCAGCTCGCGGTCAGTTGCTGTTGCTCGGCGCGATAGAAATCTCCGTAGTGGATGTCGCGCGTGCCGATGAGCGCGTTGAGCTCGAGGCGCGAGTCGCCGTTCCTCGTGCGCGACGCGTCCCAGAGACTGTACGAATAGCCGCCCACGATCGTGCCGCGCGTCACGTGATCGCCGGTCTGCCCGATCACCGCGCTCTCGGCGCTGAAGTGCGTGAACCCGGCCTCGATCCCCGCGGAGACCGAATTGCGCTCGTCGAGCTCGAAGTAGCGCACCGCCTTGACCGTCACTTCGCGCGCTTCGCGATGCACCGTATCGCCTTGCACGACGTAATTCGGGGGGAACTGGCCGGGGTTGAGGACGATGAACCGGTACGTGGCCGCATCGCTCCAGCTGAACCGCGGACGCACGGTCAGCAGCGTTCCGCGCGTCGGGAGGAAGGGCTTGTTGGTGGTGTTGTACGACCACGTCACGCCGACGATGCGCTGCGCGCTGTTCGTGTCGAAGGTCTGGTCGCCGAACTGCTCGACGTTGTCGCCGATGCGCGTTTCGTCGAGCTCCAGCGTCAGCGTCTGATTGCCGGACAGCGGCACGCCGACCACGAGCTGCGGCGACACGGTGCTGTCCGACTCGGTGATGACGCGCTTGAGGTTCAGCGTCGCGAATGCGCGCGTGCCGAAGAGATCGTACTGCGTATAGCCGACCGCCACCGCCGCGTAGTCGCGCGCGAAGTCGCCGCCGTAATCGGAGCTGATCAGCGCGACGTGCAACGCGCCGCGGCGTCCCACGAACCAGCGCATGCCCAGCGTGGCCGCGCTGTCGGCGACGCCGATGCGATCGCTGTAGTCGGGCTCCACGCGATGATCGGTGGTGAAGATGGGCCGCAGGTCGAGCGCGTAGAAGAACGGCTTGGTCTCGTTGATGGTGACCACGAGCACGTAGCGCCCGCGCTCCGATCCCTTTTCGAGCGAGAACTCGGCCGACAGCAGAAACGGCAGTCGCATCAGCCGAGCCGAGGCATCGCGCAGTTCCGCTTCCGAATACTCCTCTCCTTCGCGCAGCCGCGACTCCGCCACGACCACGTCCGGCGAGACGCGGCGCGCCTCGCGCACTTCGATTTTCTCGATGAAGAAGTTCGGCGTCGTCGCGCCGTCCTGTGCGAACAGCGGTGCCGCCGCCACGAACGTGGCAATCAGAATCAGAACCAGAACCGCTCGAGTGATGGATGACAAGGTCAGGGGCCTCCCGCCGCTCCTCCAAGGCGAGCGGAGTGCCATGAAAAGCGCGGCCCCGCGCGACGCTCTTTCTTCGCGCAAACGATTCTCACGATGAGAGTTGTGATGCGCGTTACCCGCCGAGCACCACCGCGTCAGTGTATGGGATTCCCGACAGCGGGTGTATGGGCGATCTTCCACTCGTCGTCGAAGCGCAACGCAAACGCCACAGCTTCGGAACCGCGCGCCGATCGCATCCGCACGTGCGCCAGCGCTTCGGCGTCATCGCGCGCGATCGTCTCCGCCTCGATCTCCGTCGGCTCGCCGGCGCGCCCCTGCCACGATTTCTGCAGCGCTTCCAGCTCTCCGCGCGACATCGACGGCGGCTCGGCGAGATAGGTGCGAGCGCGCTCCCAGCGCTTCGCCATCACCTCGCGCACGAATCCTTCCGCGACTGCATCGGGCGGCGGAACGAACGTCTCGCGATCGTCGAACTGCTCCACCGCCAGCGCGCTGATGCCGATCAGCAGCGCCGCCGCGATCGCGATACCGAGGAGCTCCTTCATTTCCCGAGGTCTTTCTTCGTGGCCGGCTCGTCTTCCGGATTACGGATCACCGAGAGGTCGTGACCGCGCTCCAGCAGCGCGATGTGCACTTCGCTCCAGTCTTCGATTCCCTTCAAGCGCAGGAGGTGCGCGAGATCGCCTTCATTGAGTTGCTGCTTGCGCAGTTCATGGCCGTCTTCATGACCGTCGCGCAGGACCGCGCTCGACCAGCCGTTCACGAGATGGAAGAAGCGTAGCGAGTGAAATGCGCCGATCTTCGTCAGCGCATCGCAGAGCAGGATGCTCCCCACCGCGCCGGCGAATCGCGCCACCGGCACCTCCGCCCACAGCGCGTCGTCGATCAGATCGCCGAGGATCAGCGCCACGATGAAATCGAACGGCGTGGCCTGACTGATCACGCGCTTGCCGCTCATGCGCGTCACGACCAGCAGATACAGATAGGCCACGACCGCGCGGACGGCGATTTGCCCGAGGGTCATCGCTTCTCCCCGAGCGCCTCCGGCGTGTCGGTGCGTTTCGCGCCGGGCGGAATCTCTTTGGCCTCCTCGCCGCGCACGTCCGATTTCTTGAGCGGCTCGGCCCAATCCTCGCGGATGACGCTCACCTGCCCGTCCACTTCCATGATCGCGAGCTTCACCTCGCGCATGTCGGAGACATCGTTGAGACGCAGCGCCGCCAGCACTTCGAGCTCGTTCATCATTTCGCTGCGCAAGCCTTTGCGCACGAACTCGCCGTCGCGCACGATCTCGGTCGGAGTGCCTTCGAGCACGCGACTGAGGCCGTGATTCCAATACGTCAGCCACGCCGTCAGGTATTTGCAGAGCGCGATGACCGCGATCGCGACCACGCCCTGCGCGATGGTGACGTCGCCGTAGATCACCTCGTCGACGATCTCGCCGAGCATCAACGCGACCAGCAGATCGAAGGCCGTGAAGTTGCCGACCGTGCGCTTGCCAAGCACGCGGATGACGATCAGCATCACGGCGTAAATGAGCACGCCGCGGGCCGCCGTCATCCCCAGTTCCTGCCAGTCCATCTGTCCGCCTCCACAAAGACGGCCTGAGCAAATTTGGGACCGGACCGGTCTCAAACCGGACTGGGCTACGCTTTTGCACCCTGCGCCGTTTCCATGGGCAACTTACTTTGGCTGATCATCATCATCCTTCTGATCCTGTGGCTGGGCGGCTTCGCCTTTCAGATCGGCGGCAACCTGGTCCACATCCTGATCGTCATCGCGCTGATCCTGCTGATCTATCGCCTGGCGACCGGCCGCCGCGTGCTCTGACGCGCACGGGAAGATGAACACGCCGCGAGTGCGTGATACGGTCGGAGCGTGAACGCTCCGCAGGTAGCGCGTGTCGTCATCGCACTCGCGGTGGCAGCGGCACTGGCCGTCATCGGCGCCCATCCGCGCGTGCGGAAGTGGGAGCGGCGCTTCGGTCTGACCGTCCTCGCCTCGTCCGGCTTTCCGTTCCTCCTCCTCGGCCTTCTCTTTCGCGAGCTCGGCGTGCTCACCGGCGACGTGCTCGGCGATCTCCGGCCTTTGTTCGAGTTCGGACTCGGCTGGGTCGGCCTGACCATCGGCACGAACCTCAACCTGCGGCGCCTGGAACGCCTCCCCCCTTCGTCGACGGCGGTGATCACGCTGGCGACGCTGCTGCCGATTCTCCTCGCCGCGATCGCGTGCACGCTGACGCTGCTGTGGCTGGGCGTCGTTCCCGGCCAGGGTCTGACGCGCGACGCGCTGATCCTGATGGCCTGCGCCGCGGTCAGCGCGCCGGCGAATCTCGACCTGCTGTTGCGGCAATGGAAGTCGTCGACGCAGATGATCCTGGAGATGACCCGCATCGATCAGCTCGCGGCGCTGGTGCTGCTCGGCTTCGTGGCCATCGTGTTCCGCCCCGACCGCACCGCCACGCTGTGGCACCTGCCGCGAAGCGGCTGGTTCATGATGACGCTCGGCCTGGGCACGCTGCTCGGCGTCGTGCTCTTCCTGCTCGTGCGCAAGGTGCGCGAGGAAACCGAAGAACTGGCGTTGCTCCTCGGCGGCGTCGCGCTGGCGGCGGGAATGGCCGGCTATCTCGCGCTCTCGGTCTCGGTCGTCTGCGCGCTCGCCGGCGCGGTGATGATCAACTTCCCGATGTCGCGCGGCGAACGGATCGTGCGCACGCTGCGCGAGGTCGAACGGCCCATCTACTTTCTCTTCCTGTTCATCGTCGGCGCGGCGTGGCGTCCCGACGAATGGCAGGGCTGGGTGCTCGGCATCGTCTTCGCCGCGTCGCGCGCGTACGGAAAAATCATCGCCGCGCGCATCGCGTCGCACCTCGATCCGGACCTGCCTCCCTGGCAACCTTTCGCCGTGGCGTTCCTGCCGGAGAGCACGATCGCGATCGTGGTGCTGTTCAGCGCGACGGCGCTCGGCGGCGCGGGCGCAGCCGAGCCGGTGCGATGGGCGGTCAATGCGGTGATCGTCGGCAGCGTGCTCACCGAAGTGGTCGTGCAGTGGTATCAGCGCGGCGAGCGGCGGCGCCTGGCGGAGGACACCGCCGCATGATCACGCGCGCGCTGCTCACCATCGGTGCCGTCACCGCGCTCACGTACGCCACGCGTTCCTTCGTCCCGCGCGGTGCCACCATCACCGGCTCCGGCGCCGCGCTGGCGTTCGGCTTCCTGCTCATCGTGGCGGTGCAGGCCGCGCATCTGTGCGATGCGCTCAAGATCCCGCGGCTGACCGGCTACATCGTGATCGGCATCGTGTTCGGTCCCGAGGTTCTCGGACTGGTGTCGGCCAAGATGCTCCCCGACCTCGCGCTGATCAAAGGGACGGCCGTCGGATTGATCGCGTTTCTGGCCGGATGCGAACTGAATTTCCGCCGGTTGCGCCCGCGGCTGCGCGCCATCGGAACGCTGGCCGCGCTGACGATGATCGGCACCGCCATCCTGCTCTTTGCGCTGTTCTACGCCATCACGTTCATCGTGCCGGTCACCGCCGCGATGACGGTCATCGAGCGCGTGGTGGTGGCGTTGATCGCGGCGAACGTGCTGGCCGCGTATTCGCCCGCCGTCGTCGTGGCCATCCTTTCCGAAACAAAGGCCTCGGGACCGCTGAGCGAGACGACGCTGTCGATCGTCGTCCTGGCGGATCTGATCATCGTGATCACCTTCGCGCTGTCGAATGCGTTCGGACACACGGTCTTTCCGGGCGCGGACGCGAGCGGCGGACTGGCGCTGCTGGTGCCGCATCTGTTCGGCTCGATCGGCGCCGGCATCGTGGCGGGAGCGGTGCTCGCGCTGTACGTGTCGCGCGTGGCCACGCGCGGCGGGCTGTTCACGTTCGCGGTGCTCTTCATCGCCGCCGAGGCCGGAGCGGCGTTGCATCTCAACCCGCTGCTGATCGGATTGACGGCCGGACTGCTGCTCGAGAACGTCACCGCGATCGGCGGCGAACGCCTCGCGCATGCCGCGGCGGGCGTGGCCATGCCGACCTTCGCGATCTTCTTCGCCGTGGTCGGCGCGGAGGTGAAGCTGCAGGCGTTCGTGGCCACCGCGCCATTCGCGCTCGCGGCAGCGCTCGTACGCGGCATCGGCATCTATGCCGGCGCGCGGCTGGCGGGACGCCTTTCCGGATCGGAGACGCCCTTCACGCGCTGGGTGACGTTCGGACTGCTGCCGCAGGCGGGCGTTGCCATCGCGCTGGTGGCGCTGCTCCTCGCCGACTTCGCTCCCTGGGGCCGCGTGATCGGCACGATCATCCTCGGCACGATCATCGTCAATCAGCTGATCGGTCCGGTGCTGTTCCGCAACGCCGTCGTCGCCGCCGGCGAATCACGCGCCGCTCTTGAACGCGCGGACGACACGCTCGACGAGCAAGGCATCAACGGCGCCATCGAATTGGATTGACGTTCCCACGATTGCGCCGTCGGCCTCGGCGAACAGGTGCGCGTTCTGCGCGGTCAGTCCGCTGCCGAGCAGCAACGGTGCGTCGACCGCGTCACGCAGCGTGCGCAGGCGTGCGGGATCCGCGGCCGCGCCGGTTTCCGCGCCGGTGACGATGATCGCATCGGCCAGTCCGCGCAGGCGCAGATCGCGCACGGACTGCAGCGGATCGACTTCCGCGAGCGGCGTGGCGTGCTTCACGAGATGGTCCGCGAAGAGGAGCACATCCCGCGCAAGCGAGGCGCGCTTGCGCAGCGTCTCGTGGGCGTCCCCTTCGATGATCCCCTGATCGGTGAGCATCGCGCCGGTGTGAACGTTGACGCGGATGAACGCCGCGCCGGTTGCCGCGGCGATGGCGAGCGCCGACAGCGCGTCATTGCGCAACACGTTCACGCCGAACGGCAAGCGCACCACGGATGCGATCTCCGCGATCACCCGCGTCATCGCCGCCACGGTCTCGACCTCGACCCGCCCGCGTGCAAATGGCCGGTCGCCGAAGTTCTCGACCACGAACCCATCGCACCCGCCGTCGCGAATCGCCCGCGCATCGCGCAGCGCCTTCTCGATCACCGCATCGAGCGAAGTGAAGAGCGGCGCGCCCGGCAGCGCGCCGAGGTGCACCATCCCGAAAATCGCGCGGTCGGAAAAGCGGGCGGCGAAGGCGGAACGCGTGAGCATGACGCGCCCGTTATACTCCACGGCGCATGTCGGATCTCCGCCTGTTCAACACGCTTTCCCGCGAAAAAGAGACCTTCATTCCGCTGCGGCCGGGCGAGGCGCGCATGTACTCGTGCGGGCCGACCGTCTACGGCGATCCGCACATCGGCAACCTGCGCACCTTCCTCTGGAGCGACCTGCTGCGCCGCTGGCTGCAGTACCGCGGCCTGCGCGTCACGCAGGTCATGAACATCACCGACGTCGAGGACAAGATCATCCGCAATGCCACCGCGGCGGGCGTGGACATCTTCACCTACGTCGAGCCGTACATCGCCGCCTTCCACGAAGGGCTGCGCAAGCTGCGCATCCGGCCCGCGGATCATTACCCGCGCGCGACCGAGTACATCCCGCAGATGGTGTCGCTGGTCGAACAACTCTCCGGTCGCGGCCACACGTACATGGCCGACGGCTCGACGTACTTTCGCGTCTCCACTCTGCCGGATTACGGCAAGCTCTCGCACGTCGAGATCGACGCCACCAGCGATTTCAGCCGCGTCGAAGCGGACGAGTACGAGAAAGAATCGGCGCGCGACTTCGTGCTGTGGAAGGCGAAGAAAGAAGGAGAGCCGTCGTGGCAGACCGCGATCGGCGAAGGCCGTCCGGGATGGCACCTGGAGTGCTCCGCGATGGCCATGAATCTCCTCGGCGAGACGTTCGACATCCACACCGGCGCCGTCGATCTGATCTTCCCGCATCACGAAAACGAGATCGCGCAGAGCGAAGGCGCGACCGGGCTGCCGTTCGTCCGCTACTGGGTGCACGGCGAGCACCTCAACGTCGATCATCAGAAGATGTCGAAGTCGCTCGGCAACATCTATTCACTGCGCGAGCTCGAAGAGATGCAGTACGACCCGCTCACGCTGCGCTATGCGCTGCTGTCGGTCCCGCATCGCACGAAGCTGAACTTCACCACGCAGTCGCTCGACGATGCCAAGAGCGCCATCTCGCGCATCGAGTCGTTCCTGCTGCGCCTGGAAGAGGTGATGGCCTCGGGACCGAAAGACGCCGCGCACGCCAGCGAGTCCGGCGACGCGATGATCGGACGCTTCCTGAACGACTTCCAGGAAGCGATGGACGACGATCTCAATACCGCCGGCGCACTGGGCGCGCTGTTCACGCTCATCCGCGACGCGAACACCGCCATCGACGCCGGCAGCATCTCGCCCGGCGACGCGGCCGGCATCCACGCCGCGCTGCAGAAGATCGACCCGGTGCTGGACATCTTCCCGCGACGCGAGACCGTGCTGGACTCCGAGATCGAAGCGCTCATCGCCGCGCGCAACGCCGCCCGCAAAGCGCGCAACTTCGCCGAAAGCGATCGCCTGCGCGACGAGCTGCTGGCCAAGGGAATCATCCTCGAGGATGGCGCCGGCGGCACGAGGTGGCGGCGCAAGTGATCGGCTACATCGAAGGCTCGCTCAAACAACTCGATGCCACGCGCGCGCTGGTCCTGGCCGGCGGCGTCGGCTACGAGCTGCACATCTCGCTGTCGACGTATTACCGGCTCGAAGGAAAGCCGCAGGTCGCGCTGGAGGTGTACACGCACGTGCGCGAAGACGCGCTCTCGCTGTACGGCTTCGCCAGCGCCGAGGAAAAATACGCGTTCGAGAAGCTGATCTCGATCTCCGGCATCGGGCCGACGCTGGCGCAGAAAATCCTCTCCGGGATCGATCCCGCGGATCTCGCCGAGGCGATCGCGCGTGAGGATGCGCGCAAGCTCTCGTCGATTCCGGGTGTCGGCAAAAAAACGGCGGAACGCATCTGCCTCGAGCTGCGCGACAAGATCGTGCTTCCCGCCGCGACGCCCACGACCACCGCGCCCACCCGCCTTTCCGTCGACGATGACGTGCAATCGGCGCTCGTCAACCTCGGCTACCGCGCCAAGGACGCGGAGCTGGCCGTCGACAAAGCGCGCCAGGAGCTGGGCGGCGACGCCGAGTTCTCAGCCGTGCTCAGGCGCTCGCTCCGCCATCTGACGAAGTAGCGCGCCGCCGCGCGAAAACGCCACTCCCTTCTCCCTGCTGCGCGGGGAGAAGGTGGCCGAAGGCCGGATGAGGCGCGGTTACGCAAGCCTTCGCCCCTCACCCTAGCCTCTCCCCGCGCAGCGGGAGAGGGGACTTCTGCGTGTCGTGCATCATCCACCTGAGCCCGGCAACGACGCGGAGGATGGCGAAGCGCTGCGGCGCTCCGTGCGCGGGCTCAAATAAAAGTAGGTTCGTTTTTTGAAGAACAGCGAAAGCGGAGACAGGAGACGAACGAAAATGAAAAAGCTAACCACTCTCATCGCCATCCCCGTTTTTGCATTGATGCTCGGCGCATGTGCGTCGACGGACGACTACACGGCCGACGACCGGCCGGAACACACCGCGGAGAGCAACAACAACCCGACCGAGATCCCGTCGGCCGCCGAGCGCCAGGATGACATCGCGTACACCGACATCAGCGCCAGCGCCACGACCAAGGAAGTGGTCACCACCGAGACCCAGGTCCCGGTGATCAGCAGCACGGTCGAAAACCCGCCCGCTCCGCTCGTCACGACCACGGACACCACGATGATCAGCAGCACCACCGTGGACGACACCGCGACGATCACCGACACCACCATCGCGACCACGCCCGTCACTTCGTCCACCACCACGACCACCACCACGACAACCACAACGCCGGACATGACCAGCAGCTCCACCCTCACCGACGACACGACCGATGAAGACACGGCGACTGCATCGCGCACTCGCATGAGAAAGGACTAACGCCAAGTTCCTCGGTTCCTCGGTTCCTCGGAGTTCCTCGGGTAACACCGCTCCGAGGAACCCGAGGAACGCCGAGGCACTCCGAGGAACTCGTCAGGCCATGAAACGCACACCGATCCTCCTGACGCTGCTGCTGCTCGCGCTCTCCGCGCCGGCGGCGGAAAAAACGTCCGCGCTGCTGGCGCGGGCCTGGCCGGCGGCGAACATCGCCGGCATCGAAGACATCGGCACCGGCGTCGGCGTGGTCTTCACCCCCGATCTGAGCGTGAAGAACAACTGCAGGTTTTACGAGGCGCTCGGCTTCGCCTGCTTCGAAAGCGCGGACTGGCTGCAGGTCCTCGGCGACATTCACGCGTACAACCTCTCGCATCCCGGCCGGCGCATCCGCACGCTGATCCTGGAGACGCACGGCACGAATGGCCACGGCCTGAAACTGCAGACCGGCAAGAAACCGGACGATGCGCGCTCGTACATCGCCGTGGCCGCGCTGCAGGAAATCCTCGAGCCGGTGGGCGTGCGCTACATCATCCTCAGCGCCTGCAACTCCGGCCGCCTGCTCCGCCCCGAGATCTATCGCAAGCTCAATCGCGATCCGGGCGACAAGCTCTTCCTGACCGCGACGCGCGGGATCATCGACGCCACCGACGACTTCGATCCGAAGAGAACGAACGTCACGGTGATCACGCCCGGCACCAGCCAGATCGAGACCACGCTGGTCGGCTCGCTGCGCGAGCTCGCACCATCCACGCGCAAAGCCGTCACCGCGGCCGCGAAGAAGCGCAGCGTCAAGCTGCCGAAGCAGTTCGCGATCTCGGAGATGCTGATCCAGATGCTGACGCGCGATCCGGAACTGCAACTGCGCACCGGCGCACACGTCGAAGAGCTGTCCAAAGTGCAGACTCCCCCCTCCGCGAGCGAGCAGCTGTTCAAGGCCTTCGTCAGTCACCTCGATTTCCTGGCCGCGCGCGAGACCGGCGCAGCCGCATCGCTGGCTGCCTCGCGCTGAACCGCTGCGCGTCCCCACGCGCGAGCGTGTAGCATCCCCCGGTGGACGTCCAATCCCAGGTCTTCGCCATCCGCCGCCCGTCGCCGGAGCTGCTGAAGTACTACGTACTTTCTTCGTTCCTCTTCGGCCCGCTCTTCTTCGTTCCGCTGATCTACCTCTACTTCCGCTATCACACGATGCAGTACTCGTTCGACGAGGAAGGGATCTCGATGAAGTGGGGCGTCCTGTTCCGCCGCGAGATCATGCTCACGTACGCGCGTATCCAGGACATCCATCTCACCAGCAACGTCATCGAGCGCTGGCTGCGGCTGGCGCGCATCCAGATCCAGACCGCCAGCGCGAGCGCATCGGCGGAGATGACCATCGAGGGGCTGCACGAGTACGAGCTCGTACGCGACTTCCTCTACTCGAAGATGCGCGGCGTGCGCAGCGGTACGCAAACGCAGACGGCGATCGCGCAACCCGACAACGATCTCGCGACGGCGCTGCGCGAAGTGGCCGCGGAGCTGCGCGCGGTGCGCCAGCATCTGGAACGCCGATGACTCTGCGCGATACGTTTCTCGAGGCGTTGCATGTTCCGCAGACGCCGACCGCGCCGCCCGGATCCCCTCCCCTGGTCTTCCGCGCCGCGCCGAATTTCTACAAGCTGCGGCTCATCCACTGGGCGTTGACCCAGATCGCGGCGATCTTCGGCCTGTTCTGGGCGATCTGGATCGTGAGCATCATCTCCCGCAACGCCGGTCCGAACGCGTGGGTGTGGTTCCTGCGCATCGCCGAGATTTTCGGCATCATCGCCGTGACGTTTCGCGCGCTGTTCGGCTGGATGCTCGTGCATCTCGACTACGAACTGCGCTGGTACATGCTCTCCGACCGCGCGATCCGCATCCGCGAAGGGATCGTGACCATTCGCGAGAAGACCATGGCGCTGGCGAACATCCAGAACATCTCCATCAAGCAAGGCCCGCTGCAGCGCTACCTCGGCATTGCCGACGTGGAAGTGAAGACCGCGGGCGGTGGCGGCCAGTCCGGCGAATCGCACAAGAAAGGCAATCTCTCCGAGCCGATGCACGTGGCGTACTTTCGCGGCGTCGCGAATCCCGAGGAGATCCGCGACCTGGTGAGGGAAGGCGTGCGCCGGCAGCGGGATGCGGGACTCGGCGATCCGGATGAAGTGGCAGAACACGACGACCTCCCGGATGCGGTCGCGGAACTGCTCGGTGAGGCGCGCGCGTTGCGGATGACGGTGGAGCGGCCATGACCTGGCCATCGCGCTACGACACTTGGCTGCGCGTCATCCTCTGGATCACGAACCTCATGATGTTGGGCTGTGTGGCCTTGTTGGTCCGTGACGGCGATCCTGCGTCGCTCGCGGTTGCCGTGTTCGGCGCGGCCGTGGTCGCGGGCGTGCTCTGGATGCAGTTCGCGACGTACTACCGCATCGACGGCGACGCGCTGTTCGTGCGCTGCGGACCGCTGCGCTGGACCATTCCGCTCGACGCGATCACCTCGGTCACGTCGACCGACGATCCGACCGCCGGTCCGGCGCTGTCGCTGCAACGCGTGCGCGTGCAGTTCACGAAGAACGGACGCGCGGACGAGATTTTCATCTCGCCTGACGACCGCGACGGCTTCATCGAAGCGATACGGAAGACTTCGGGTGCCGGCGCTGTTCCGCCGCGCGCATGATTTCCTTCGCCAACGTCAGCAAGCAGTACGGCAAACAGGTCCTGTTCGTCGAAGCCTCGTTCCAGCTCAATCCGGGAGAAAAAGCGGGACTGGTCGGCCCGAACGGCGCCGGCAAGTCGACGCTGTTCCGGATGATCACCGGCGAAGAGAGCGCCGACGACGGCGTGGTGAACGTGCCGAAGAAGCTGGCCATCGGCTACTTCCGCCAGGAAGTGGACGAGATGAGCGGACGCTCGGTGCTCGATGAGGCGATCGCCGGCAGCGGCCGCCTCGGCGATCTGCACCACGAGCTGATCGAGCTCGAGCACGCCATCGGCGACCACACCCGCGCCGACTACGACAAAGTCCTCGAACGCTTCGGGGCGGTGCAGGAGGAGTATCAGCATCAGGGCGGCTACGAGCTCGAGGCACGCGCCCGCGAAGTGCTGCACGGGCTCGGCTTCGCCGATGAGCAGATCGACGGCGACGTCGGCGCGCTCTCGGGCGGCTGGAAGATGCGCGTCTCGATGGCCAAGATCCTCCTCGGCAAGTTCGACGCGCTGCTCCTCGACGAGCCGACCAACCATCTGGACATCGAGTCGATCGTCTGGCTGGAGCGCTTCCTCAAGAGCATTCCGTCGACGATCCTCATGACTTCGCACGACCGCGATTTCATGAACCGCATCGTCACGAAGATCGTCGAGATCGACGACGGCGACATCATCAGCTACTCCGGCAATTACGACTTCTACGTCGGCGAGCGCGAGCAACGCGAGGCGAATCAGGAAGCGGCGTACGCGCGCCAGCAGGCCAAGCTGGCCAAGGAGCAGCGCTTCATCGATCGCTTCAGCGCGCACGCGGCGAAGGCGGCGCAGGTGCAGAGCCGCGTGAAGATGCTCGAAAAGCAGGAGCGCATCGAGCTCCCGAAGAAGCGCAAGGCCATGAAGTTCGACTTGCGCAGTCCGCAGCGCTCCGGCGAAGACGTGGTGGCGTTGAAGTCGGTCTCGAAGTCGTTCGGCCGCCGCACGATCTACGACGCGTTCGACTTTCACGTGCGACGCGGCGAGCGCTGGTGCGTGATGGGAAAGAACGGCGCCGGCAAGTCGACGCTGCTGAAGATGATCGCCGGTGCGATCGAGCCGGACGCCGGCAGCGTGCGCCTCGGCGCGAGCCTGAAGATGGGCTACTTCTCCCAGCAGGCGCTCGATCTGCTCGACGCGGAGCTGACCGTGTGGGAACAGATGCAGAAGGACTTCCCGCTCGAGAGCATCGGCACACTGCGCAATCTCCTCGGCGCGTTCCAGTTCTCCGGCGATGACGTCGACAAGAAGGTCCGCTCGCTCAGCGGCGGCGAAAAGTCACGCCTGGTCATGGCGCGCATGCTCCTCGATCCGCCGAACTTTCTGGTGCTCGACGAGCCGACCAACCACCTCGACCTGGCGACGAAAGAGATGCTCGTCGAGGCGCTGCACGACTTCGAGGGAACGATGCTGTTCGTCTCGCACGACCGCACCTTCCTGCGCGGCCTTGCCAATCGCGTGCTGGAGCTCGCGGGCGACGAGCACGATGGCCCGCTCACGTACGGCGGGTCGTACGTGGAGTACGTGGAGAGGACCGGACGCGAAGCGCCGGGAGTGCACGCGTGAGAGTCTCGAAGTCTCAAAGTCTTAACGTCGCAAAGAGAAGCTCGCCCCGGCCTCTCCTTTGAGACTTTGCGACTTTGAGACTTTGCGACGGTAAACTTTCTCCGTGCTGTTCGACCTCACCAAGCTCCATCCCGTCGATGACGCCGGCATGCTGTACATCTCGCCGGTGATCCAGGACTGGTCGATCGTGACGTCGTACGGCATCGACACGGTTCTGGACATGGAGGGCGGTCTCGACGACTGCATCCCCACGCATCCGAACGGCTGCCTCTACGTCTACTTCCCGATCTACGACGAAGACCTGCCCAACCTCGACAAGCTTGCCGCGATCGCACAGCTCGGCGCGCACCTGATCGAGAACGGCCATCGCGTGCTCTCGCACTGCGGCATGGGCTTCAACCGTTCCGCGCTCGTCGCGGGACGCATCATGCACGAGCTCGGCGTGCCCGGGCCGCACGTGGTGGAGAAGATCCGCGAGCGCAGGCCGGGCGCGCTGTTCAACGAGGTCTTCGCCGAGCACCTCCGGTCACTCGGCTAAGCGGTTGTATTTCTTCAGCACCGCGCGCAGACGATCGTGCGGGATGGCGTGCACCTTGTTGCCGTTGATCCCTTCCATCGTCTCCGCCGCGACCATCGCATTGATGATTGCTTCCTCTGTCGCATCGGCCGCGGCGCGGAACAGCGGGTTGATGCGCTCGTTCGGCAGCATCTGCAGGCTGGCCACGCCCTCCATCTTCACCGCCTCGGGATTCGCGGTCGAGAAGGCGATGAAGATGTCGCCCGATGAGTCTTCGCCGCGTCCGCCGACGACGCCCAGTCCGAGCGCGGTGCGCTTCACGAGACGATCGAGCTGGTGCGGCAGCAGCGGCGCGTCCGTGCCGATCACGATGATGATCGAGCCCGCGCCGTCGCTCGGTCCCCGCGCCGGCAGCAGATCGGTGATCTCTTTCCCCACCGGCACGCCGGCAATGCGCAACAGGTCGCGACGGCCGTAGTTCGCCTGTACCAGCACGCCGACCGTGTAGCCGCCGTTGCCGGCGTCGAGCACGCGCGACGACGTCCCGATGCCGCCTTTGAACTGATGCGCGACCATCCCGGTCCCGCCGCCGACGTTTCCCTCGGCCACCGCTCCGCCGGATGCTTTCTCGAGCACTTCGAAGACGTGCTCCTTCTTCACGTGAAAGCCGTTGATGTCGTTCAGGAATCCGTCCCACGTCTCGGCGACGAGCGGCAGGCTGAAATCGCCCGAATATCCTTCGCGATCCGCGTTCCTGCGCACATTCCACTCGATCACGGCATCGCGCACCACGCCGACGCTGTGCGTGTTGGTGATCAGGATCGGCGTGCCGAGGAGCCCCGACTCGCGCACCCAGGTCGTGCCGGTCATCTCGCCGTTGCCGTTGAGCGTGAACCACGCGGCGAACACGCGCCGCACGGCATCCTTGCCGGTGGGGAACACCGACGTCACTCCGGTGCGGATGGCCTGCTTGCCCTTGCCGGAGTTCAGCGTGACGTGACCGACCTCGACGCCGGGCACATCCGTGATGGCGTTGAAGCGGCCGGGAGTGCCGTCGAACGGGATGCCGAGATCGCGCGCGCGGGGTTTGGCTACGGCGGTCATGGTGAGCAGGAGCATCATCGACGAGAGAACTACTTTCATGTCAATAGAATAACGGCAGTCGGGATCCCGTTGCCCCGCCCGCATGTCATTTCACACACTCGGACTAGGTCCGAAGCTTTTGCAATCCATCACTGACGTCGGCTACAGCACGCCGACACCGATTCAGAGCGCGGCCATCCCGCCCGTTCTGGCCGGGCGCGACCTGATCGGGATCGCGCAGACCGGCACCGGCAAGACCGCAGCGTTCGTCCTGCCGATTCTCGAGCGACTCGCGCAGAGCGCTCCCGCCCGTCACCCGCGCGCACTCATCGTCGCGCCGACCCGTGAGCTCGCAGCACAGATCGATGAAACCGTCCGCGCGCTCGGCAAAACGATGCGCATCCGCTGCGCGACCATCTTCGGCGGCGTCGGCGAACGTCCGCAGATCGATGCGGTCCGCCGCGGCGTGGACATCCTCGTGGCCACGCCCGGCCGGCTGCTCGACCTCATGGGCGCGCGTCACATTTCGCTGCACGCCATCGAAGTGGCCGTGCTCGATGAAGCCGATCGCATGCTGGACATGGGATTCCTCCCGCAGATCCGGCGCGTGGTGCAGGCGCTGCCGCAGAAGCGCCAGACGCTGCTCTTTTCCGCGACGCTGTCGAAGGACATCGAGAAAGTCACCGCCGAGTTTCTGCGCAATCCGGAGACGGTCGAGATCGGCCGCCGCTCCAATCCCGCGGAGACGGTCACGCAGTTCCTCTATCCGGTGGCGAAGAGCCGCAAGATCGATCTGCTGGTTCACCTGCTGAAGGATCAGACGCTCGACTCGGTGCTCGTCTTCTCGCGCACGAAACATGGAGCGGACAAGATCGCGCGCAAGCTCACGCAGGCGAACGTCAAGGCCGCGACCATTCACTCGAACCGCAGCCAGAGCCAGCGCATGCAGGCGCTCGATGCGTTCAAGAGCGGCAAGTGCCGCGTGCTGGTGGCGACGGACATCGCCTCGCGCGGCATCGACGTCGAAGGGATCTCGCACGTGGTGAACTTCGACTTCCCGATGCATCCCGAGGATTACGTGCATCGCATCGGCCGCACCGGCCGCGCGCAGGCGATCGGCGACGCGATCAGCTTCGTCACGCCCGACGATGAAGGCGCGGTGCGCGACGTCGAGCGGATGACCAGGAAGAGCGTGCCGCGGAAACGCGTCGACGGATTCGATTACACCGAGAGCGCACCGCTGCAGGTGTTCCGCCCGCAGCATCGCGCGCCGCAGCAGTACCGCGAACGCCGCCGCGCCTAGCGCTCATCTCACGCCGGCGCGCAACTCTTCCACATGCGTCGCCTTGACCACCCCGCCCACCGCGGGCGGCTCCGGCGAGAACGCGATCGGCATGCCGATCGCGTTTCTTGCCGCGGTGAGTGCGTCGCGCAATTCGGTGAGGTACACGGCGCGGATCGATGCGCCACTCGTCAGAGTGGCGTCGGTGAAGGAAAACGCCGACAGTCCCGCGAACGTGCGCACCGCGTTGACCGCTGTGCGTAGCTGCAGGACGTGCGAGACGCGGATCGGCGTTCCGGGAACGACCGGGTTGTCCGTGAACGACACGCCCGTGGCGATGTCGGGCGGGCCTTTGGGCCCAACGGTCGAGTCGAAGTAGCGCGGCGCCACGGCGAACATCCACGTTTTTTCGGACGGCATGATCACGGTGGTTTCCGGAACGAAGGCGTTGCGGACCACCGTCCAGCCAGTCGCGAAGAGCGTGCGTTGGTAGACGACGTAGCTGGCGGCGTCGGCGGACGGGATCCATCGCAGGCGAGTCTGTCCTCCGATCACCTCCGCGGTCACGGCAGGTAATGTGCCGGCGGGTGCGTACACGTACATGACCCACACACTGCTGTCCGGTTCGTTGTTCGCGTCTCCGCTGTACTCGATCCCGATGCTGTACCGGCCGGCCGCGAGCGTCACTCCCTGCTCCGCGCGGCCCGCGTTGACGGCCAGAGTTCCAACGGCGGAGCCGTCGATCGAGAAGGCCACGGTGCCGGTGAACGCGCCGTAGTCGCCCGGGTTGAACCTGGCGACCAGCGTGACCGGGCCGGCCAGACGCGCGGTCCCGGCCGGCAGTGGATCGAAGACCAGTTGCGGAGACCGTTTGGCAACGTTGACGTCGATGTTCACGCTGGACGGCTTGAAATTCGGATCGCCAACGAACGCGAGCGTCAGCGTATGAACGCCCGCCGTCAGTCCCTTGATCAGCGCATGATCGCCGAGCCACTGCACGTTCGGTACGGTCACGCCGTTCTCTTTCAGCGTGTACAGATTCGTCGGCTGCGCCATCCCTTCGACGCTCGGCGCGGTCAGCGTCCAGCCGAGGTCGAAGGTGGTGCCGTACTCCCCGTACGTGGGGCCACGCGACGCGAGTGATGTCGTCGCGCGTTCGACGGTGATGCTCCGCGAGCCGGACGACGGCAGAAACGTCGCGCTGCCGAGGAAGGTCGCGTTCATCGGATATGTGCCGAGTGCAAGGGTCTGGGAGATCGCCACCGCTGCCGCCGTGACCGGCAGATCCGACATCGTCAGCGACAGCTTCGCCAGTCCCACCGGAACGCTTGCGATTTTGAACAACACCGCGCCGGTCACCGGCGTCGCGTTGCCCTCGACCGTCGCGGCGTAAGTCATCGGCGTGGCGTGGCGCGGGATATCCGCGGGAAGATTGAAGGTCGTCGTCGATGTGCGCGTCGGCTCTGGAACGAGTCCGAGCAGGTGCACCACCACCGTCCGCGTGCCGCGCGAGATGACGTCGAGCTGCCCATCCCCGTTGAAATCGGCGACGGCCGGCGTGCTGCTCGGGAAGCCGCCTGCTTCCAGCGCGCGGAATCGTCCGTCGCCGTTGCCGAGCAGCAGGTCCACTCCCAGCAATACGTCGAGCTCGCCGTCTTCGTCGAAATCCTCGACCTGCGGCGACGTCGAGGAAACGCTCGGAATGACCATCCTGATCGCGTTGCCGAACGTTCCGTCGCCGTTGCCGGGAAACACGCTGGTCCCCGTGCTGGTCCCGCAGAAGAGATCGACGATGTCGTCGCCGTCGAAATCACCCAGCACGGCCGGGTAGTCGAGATCGCTCCCAAAATACACAGGCGCCGCGAAGTTGCCGCCACCCGTGTTCAATGCGATCGCGATTTGATCCTCGCCGTCATCGCGCCAGATCGCGTCGATCGTTCCGTTCCCATCGACGTCACCGGTCACGGTGAACATCACTCCGGTCGCTTCGGCCGCGTCGAACGTGCCGTCGCCGTTCCCTTCGTAAAGGTCGCCGTTCACCAGGAGATCGGCGACGTTGTCGCCGGTGACGTCCGCCAGACTCGCCGAAAAGCGAGGGAACGGCGAAGTCGTCACGGCCATCGTCGCAGAGGACGTGAATCCCCCGCTGCCGTTTCCGAGAAATGACGTGGCGCTGATGCCGCCCTCGTGGGTGACGATGACGACCGCGTCGGGCGACGTCCCGCCGTCGAGCGTGCCCACCAGGAACGCCTTCATGCTTCCGGTCATCGCAGTCGGTGTCAACACCGGCGACAGCAGTCCGCCGCTGCCGTCGTTCGGCAGCACCGAGATCGTCTTCGTGCCGTCCGGGTTCTGCAGCAGCGTCGTCGCATCGGGTTTCGTGTCGCCGTTCATGTCGAGCGACGAGATGCCGTAGACCTGCCCGCCGTCCGCGACGCCTGCGCGATACGCGCGGTCTTCGAGGAACGTCCCGTCGCCGTTGCCGTGGACGAAATTCATCGATGCAATGAAGCTCGACATCGTGACGATGTCGCGTTCTCCGTCGCGATCGAAATCGCCGAGGACAAACTGACCCGATCCGTCGGCCGCAGTGATCAGCGGATCGGCGAACGTGCCGTTGCCGAGTCCGCGCAAAACCGCGATGCCGTCGCTGCTCACCGTGACGATGTCCTGTGCGCCGTCGCTATCGATGTCGCTGCACGCGAAGGGGACGCCGGGCTCCGCGAGCTCCGTTCCGTTGACGGCGAATGTTCCGTTGCCCTGGCCGAGAAGGACCGTCAAGACGCCGGGGCCGAACTGGCTGCGGATGATGAGGTCGAGATGATTGTCCGCATTCAGTCGGCCCGCGGCGAACCGGCCAGCGCTGTAGCTCCACGACTGCTGCAGCGTCGTTCCGTTCGGTGCGGTGAGAAAGGCGAGGACATTCGAGCCGTTGACGATCACGTCGTCGCGGCCGTCGCCATTCAGGTCGGACACGACCAGGTCGCTGCCGGGACCGTGACCGACGAGCGACGTTTTCACGCCGCTCCCGAGCACGCCGTCGCCATTACCGAGGTGAATGGAAATCTCCGCCGTGGACGGTCCTCCCGTCACGAACGATCCCACGGCGGCGACGACGTCCAGCTTGCCGTCGCCATTGAGATCGCCGACGGCGATCGGTCCGAAACTCGTGGTCGGAGCCGCCGGACCGGCGGTGAATGTGCCGTCACCGTTGCCGAGCAGCACGCCCAGCTCGAGACCGCGGCGAAACACGAGATCGTTCTTACCGTCGTTGTTGAGGTCGCCCGCGACCATCGCGGTGACGTGCGTGGGCACGGTGGTGACGAGCGGCGCCGCAAACGGACCACCGGTCACACTCAACCCAATCATCAGACGGCCATCATTGTGCGGGTAGGCGAGATCGGGAAATGTATCGCCGTTGAAGTCCGCCGCCACCAACGGACCGGGAGTCCCGGCCCATACCCAATTGAGGTCGACGGGCAGCGGCTGCCGGAACAGCGGCGCGGCAGTGACGGATACAGCGAACAGAGCGATAGCGAACGCGACAGGCAACCGGGGAGTAAGCATGATCTATTAGAGTTTGGACTCGAGCTCAGCCCAACGCGCATAAAGGCGATCGACTTCCGCCTGCGCCGACTGGAGCTCGGCATAGTGTAGCTGCAACGCGTCCGCATCCGCCGCGATGGCCGGATCTTCGGCGCGCTTTTTCGCCTCCGCCAGCCGCTCTTCCGCGGCGAGCACCGTCGCTTCCATCGCGTCGAACTCGCGTTGTTCGAGATAGCCGAGGCGCTTCGGTTTCGAGGCAGCCACGGACGGTGCGGATGCCGCCGCGGCGCGTGCCGGCGTCTCGCGGCGCGGCTGCAGCGCCTGCGTGAGATCGGCGAAATATTCGGCGCCGCCTTTGCCGTCGAGCGCCAGGATGCGCGTCGATACGCGATCGAGCAGGTAGCGGTCGTGCGTGACCAGCACCAGCGCGCCCGGAAACTCGAGCAGCGATTCCTCGAGCACGTCGAGCGTCGGGATGTCCAGATCGTTGGTCGGTTCGTCCATCACCAGGAGGTCTGCCGGCTGCAGCATCAATCGCGCGAGAACGATGCGCGCCTTCTCCCCGCCCGACAGTCGCGACACCGCGGTCTCGAGCTGTTCGGTGCGAAAGAGAAAGCGCTTTGCCCATCCCGCGACGTGCAGGGCGCGGTCGCGATAGACGACCGTGTCCCCTTCCGGTGCGAGCGCCCGGCGCAGCGTGAGGTTCGGGTCGAGGCTCTCGCGGTTCTGCTCGAAATAGACGGCGCGCAGTCCGTCCGCCCGCTCGATTGTGCCCGCGTCCGGTTGCAGCTCGCCGACGATCATCCGCAGCAGTGTCGTTTTCCCGGAGCCGTTCGGCCCGAGGATGCCCAGTCGCGCGCCGGGCGTGAGCAGCAGATCGAGGTTGTCGACGATGCGGCGATCGCCCATCTGCTTGCGCAGGCCGCGCGCCGACCAGAGGCGCCTGGTCTTGCGATGCGATGCGGTGAAGTCGATCTCCGCGCTGAACGTCACGGCGCGATCGCGGCTCTCCGCGAGCTCGTCCATCAGCGACTCGGCGTTCTGGATGCGCGCCTTCGCCTTCGTGGTGCGCGCCTTCGGTCCGCGGCGCAGCCATTCCATCTCCCGGCGCACGAGATTCGCGAGCGTTTCCTGATAGGCCGCCTCGTTGCGCAGCACTTCATCGCGCTTCTCCAGCAGATCGCTGTACGTGCCCACGGTCTGCAGCAGGCCATTCGGGTAGGCCCGGTTCAGCTCGAGCATGCGCTTGGTGATGTTCTCGAGGAAGTAGCGGTCGTGGCTGACCACCACGAAGGCTTCCGGCTCGCTCTTCAGCATCGACTCGAGCCAGAGGATGCCTTCCACGTCGAGATGGTTGGTCGGCTCGTCGAGCAGGAGGATGTCCGGCTCGCGCACGAGCTGCTGCGCGATGGCCAGCCGCTTGCGCCAGCCGCCGGACAGGGTCTCGCTGCGCGTGTCGCGCGCGTCGAAGCCGGTCTTGCCGAGGGCCACGGAGACGCGTGCGAACTTCTCGTGCTCGTCGAGCGTGACATCGTCGTGCAGCGCGTCGAGCAGCACCTCCTCGACGGTCTTTCCCGGCGCAAACACCGGATCCTGCGGCACATAGCCGACGCGCAGTCCCTTGCGAAGCGCCCGCGTGCCCGAGTCCGGCTCCTCGACCCCCGCCAGAATCTTCAGCAGCGTCGACTTCCCCGACCCATTCGGCCCGACCAACCCCACATGGTCCCCCTCGGATACGGTGAACGACAGCCCCTCGAAGAGCGGGCGCGAGGTGTAGGACTTGGTCAGCGACTCGACGGAGAGGAGGACGGACATGGGAGCGCGGAAGATAGTCGCAAAGTCTCAAAGTCTCAAAGTGTCAAAGGAGAAGCACGCCGAATCGCCTTCCTTTGAGACTTTGAGACTTTGCGACTTTGAGACTTTGCGATTCGCGAACGAAACCCGCGCGACGCGTGTTCCTACCCGCATGAAGAACTCCTGGACCGGCAACGGGGCCGCTCGCCTGGAGACCGCGGAGGAGAACCTCGCCGTGGCCGTGCATCGCTCCGAGCCGGGAGCGCTGGAGCGGCTCATCGACCGGTTCGAGCCCGCGCTGTATGGCTACGCGTACGGCATCCTGCAGAACACCTTCGATGCGCAGGAGGTCGTGCAGGACGCCATCCTGCGCGCTCATCGCGCGCTCACGCGGCAGTACGACGAGGCGCGATGTCAGGCGCTGGCCTTGCGGCCCTGGCTGTTCAAGACGGTCCGCAATCTCTGCCTCAACAAGCGGCGCTCGAAAACGCGCGCACTGGAAACGCCGCTCGAGTCGTTCGACGACGGGCGCATCGGGCCGTTCGTGCGCGAGCATGGCTCGGAGCTCGAACGGCAGCAGGACGCGGAGATGCTCCGTCACGCCATGTCCGGGCTGCCGCTCGACGCGCGCGAGCTGATCGTCCTGCGATTCATGGAAGACATGTCGTACGCCGACATCGCCAAGACCGTCGGCACATCCGAGGCGTCGCTTCGGGGCAAAGTGTTCCGCTCCCTGAAACTGCTGCGCGACGCGCTCGAAAAAAGAGGGGTGACCCATGCGGTGTAGATCCGTTCTCAGGCGCGTCGATGCCCTGCGCACCGGCGAACTGCCGCCCGAGGAGCAGGGGCTGGTCCACGAACACCTGAAAAACTGCCAGAGCTGCGACGAGTCGCTGAGCGACGTCGGCGAGCTGGCCACGCGCGTCAAGACGCTCATGGCCGCGCCGCCGCGCTCGTGCAAAGACGAGCTCGCGGATTTCTACGACCGCGTCGACGACGTCTTCGTGGCGTTCTC
>CAMPKJ010000021.1 GCA_946887105.1 uncultured Acidobacteriota bacterium
CATGAGCTACACTTCCGGCCGCGCATGATCTACGCGATCTCGGCTCTCTTCGTCACGCTGGTCTGGCTGGCCATCGTCTTCCTCAACGAGCGCTACGGCCTCCTGAGCTGCGACCGCTTTTCGTCGCCGTGGGCGAAGCTGTTCGCCTATCTGTGGCTGGGTGGCTTCATGATCGTGCTGGCGCTGCTCGTGACCGGCTCCGCGTTGACGCCGGTGACGGCGAAGCAGCTCGCCGATACGCCGTTCTGGTCGCTGTTCCTCATGCACGTGATCCTGGCCGCGTTTCTGGTCGGCTGGTGGGCGGCCACCGGCTTCCCCGATCTGCGCGAGTTCCTCAACATCCGTTACGAACGCCCGTCCGAGGTGGTGGCCATCGGGGTGTCGGTGGGCGTGGGCGGATGGATCTTCACGCTGGTCATGGCCATGCTGGTCGCGCTGCTGCTGCAGGCGACGGGAGTGCTCGAACGCACGCCGGATCCGCCGGCGATGATCGGCTGGATGGCCGCGCTGGCGTGGTGGAAGAAAGCGTTGATCGTGCTGAGCGCGATGACGGTGGAAGAAGCATTCTTCCGTTCCTTCCTGCAGAAGCGCATCGGCCTGATCGCCTCGACCATCCTCTTCGCGCTCGCGCACTTCACGTACGGCAACCCGCTGCTGCTGATCGGCGTGACCGTGATCTCGCTGGTGATCGGCGTGACGTTCTATCGCACCAAGAACGTCATCCCCGGCGTGATCGCGCACGGCGTCTTCGACGCCATCCAGCTCTTCGTCATCGTCCCGATCGCGGTCAGGATGATGGGCATCAGCGGATAGCCATGTCCGCGTACGCCGAGGCCCTCAGCGCTCTGAGCTCCGGCGGCCCCGTCGCGCGCGATGACATGCGCCGCTGGATCGATTCCGGCGATCTGCTGACCTGGAGCGTCGTATACGCGCTGGCCGAGACGGCGTGGGCGCGCATTCAGCCGGAGATCCCGGCGGAGGAACACGCGGAGTTCATGCGCCGCTACCTCCTGCGCTGCATCGAAGAGAACCCAGCGCCGGGCGAACATCTGCACGGCGGATACGAGGCGGCGTGGGAGCTGGCCGCGGCGCTCAAGGAATGGCGCCGTCGGGGAGGAAGGCTCGCGTCGACCGTCCGCGGCGTGGCGCTCGATCTCGAGAAGATTTATCGCCGCGGCGAGCCCGCGACGCAGAACCGCATCCTCTGCGGAGTGATGGAGCACGCGTTCGAGGATCCGGCGGTGCGGCCGTACTTCGTCGACTGGGAGCGCGATGCGGATCTGCGCGATGCGTACAAGTTAGCGGTCGAGTGGGGCAGCGCGCACGAAGGGTGACTACTGCTCGCTGACGACCACGCCGTCGCCTTCGAACCGGATCTTGAACCCCGCACCTTCGAACTCGATCATCACGTTTTCGAGCGACTTGTCGTCGACCACGGTCGGGATGATGTTGCCGGTCCACGCCACGAGCGCGTTCGAGGAGATCGACAGCGGGTATTCGCGCGTGACGCGCAGCGTGAGCGGTTCGATCGACGTCGAGATGGCCAGCGAGCCCTTGCCGAAGATCTTCACGACGTCGATCTTGCGCTGGTACGACGCGTCGTAGATCGGCTCGACGCGATACGTCAGCGAGTCTTCGAGCGCGAGCAGGTTGCTGCCTTCGACGTAGATGAACTCGTCGTTGAGATCGAGGAGGAAGGTCTTCCTCCCTTTCTCGTAGACGAAGATCTTCCCCTGCCCGACCGCTTTGACGAGCGTCTGCGCGGTGGTTCCGAGGAGGCCCGATTCGGCGATGAACTTCAGGTTGCCCGAGTAACTCGAGACCGTGCCGCGCTTGCAGTGTACGGAGCGCGCGAAGTTGATCTCCAGGAAGCCGTTCTCGTGCAGCGTGAAGGTCTTCGACGCGCCTTCGATCTTGCGCGCGACGTCGATGCGTTTCGCTTCGACATGTTGCGGCTCGTCGACCGCATCCTGCAGCTTGCGCGCGGCGGTGACGGCCGCGTGCGAGATCGGCGCCGTGACGTCAGGGGGCGGCGACACGGCCACCGGCGCGACCGGCTTCGTGATGGCCGGAATGGGAACCGGCGCGGGTGCCGGCGCTGGTGTCGGGATCGATCCGGGCATCGTCACTCCCGGCTTCAGCGCCGGGATTTTCTGCGTGGTGTGTCCGGGCGGCTTCGCGGCCAGTGGCGGAACGACCGGCGGAGGCGGAGGTGGCGGCGGCGCGAACGGCCGCATCTCGAGCTCCACTTCGCGCACGAGCTTGTCGGCTCCGGCAAAGCGAAGGTGCTCGATCGCCAGCGCGAACTTTTTCTTCTGGCGGTACAGCAGGCCGAGGTAGAGATGCGACTTCGCGTAGTTCGGCCGCAGTTCGACGGCGCGCAGGAGGTACTGCTCCGCTTCCTCCTGCTTCCCCTGTTTGAAGAGGATCAGTCCGAGATTCGAGTGCAGGATGAAGACGTTCGGATTCTCGGCGATCAGTCTCCGGTAGATGACTTCCGCCTCCGGGAAGGCGTTGGTCTTGAAGTACACCAGGCCGAGGAGATTGAGCACGTCGGCGTCGTCGGGGCGCAGCCGCTGGGCGGCCTCCAGCTCACGCCGAGCCTCCGCATAGCGTCCTTCCTGGAACGCTTCACGGCCTCGGTTGTAGTGCAGGAGGAAAACGCCCTGATCGAATGGCGGCGCAACAGCCGGATCTCGCTCAGGCATGCGGCGGGGATTGTACTCGACCGGGGACGGGGAGCAGTCTTAGAGTCTTAGAGTCTTAGGCTAGAGTCTTAAGGTCTTAGAGGCGCGAGTGCGTCTCGGCCCTCTAAGACTCTACGACTCTAAGACACCAAGACTCCGCCCGACTACAATCCCCCGCGATGTGGGAAACCGTCATCGGTCTCGAAGTCCACGCGCGGCTGCTCACGCGCACGAAAATCTTCTGCGGCTGCCCCACCGCCTTCGGCGCGCCGCCGAACACGCAGGTCTGCCCGGTCTGTCTCGGCTATCCCGGCGCGCTGCCGGTGCTGAATCGGCAGGCCGTGGATCTGGCCATCCGCATGGCGCTGGCGACCGGCTGTGAGGTCCATCCGCGCTCGGTCTTCGCGCGCAAGAACTACTTCTATCCCGACCTCCCCAAGGGCTATCAGATCTCGCAGTTCGATCAGCCGCTGGCGACGCACGGCTCGATCCTCGGCGTGCGCATCGCGCGCATCCACATGGAAGAGGACGCGGGGAAGCTCATGCACGAGAGCGACGTCTCGCTCGTCGATCTCAACCGCGCCGGCGTGCCGCTCATCGAGATCGTGAGCGAGCCCGACATCCGCAGCTCCGAGCAGGCTTCGGCGTATCTCACGCGCCTGCGGCAGATCCTCATGTACGCCGAAGTGTGCGACGGCAACATGGAAGAAGGATCGATGCGCTGCGACGCGAACGTGTCGGTGCGCAGAAACGGCGAGCCTCTCGGCACGCGCACCGAGGTCAAGAACCTGAATTCCTTCCGCTTCCTGCGCACCGCCATCGACTATGAAGTGCAGCGCCAGATCGGCGTACTCGAGAGCGGCGGCAGGATCGATCAGGAAACGCGCCTCTTCGATCCGGCCACGGGCGAAACGCGCGTGATGCGCTCGAAGGAAGAAGCGCACGACTATCGCTACTTCCCCGATCCCGATCTCTTCACGCTGGCCGTCGATGAACCATGGATCGCCGGCGTCCGCCGTTCGTTACCCGCGCTGCCGGACGCGCGCATCGAGCGTTACCAGCGCGAGCATGCCATGAGCGTCGTCGATGCCGAGGTGCTGGCCGCTTCGCGTGCGGTCTCGGATTACTTCGAGGCCGCGGCGGAAGCGTCCCGGAACGCGCGTGCGGCGGGGAACTGGGTGCGCAACGAAGTGCTGCGCATCCTGAATGAGCAGAAGCTCGACGTCAGCGACTATCGCGTCACGCCGCAAATGCTCGGGCGGCTGATCCGGCTGATCGACAGCGGCGCGATCGGCGGCAAGGCCGCGAAGGAAGTCTTCGAAGAGATGTCGGCCTCCGGCGACGAGGCGGAGCGTATCGTCGAGCGCAGAGGACTCTCGCAGGTCAGCGATCCCGCGGTCATCCGCGAAGCCGCGCTGCGCGTATTGCAGAACAACGCCGCCAGCGTCGAGCAGTTTCACGCCGGCAGCGAGAAAGTATTCGGGTTCCTGGTCGGACAGTTGATGAAGGAGATGCGCGGCAAGGCCAAAGCCGATCTGGCCAATGAAATCCTTCGTGAATTGCTCACCAAATCCGAAGCGTCATCCTGATGTATCATCCGGCCGATTTTTCAAGCGCCTAATCCTCTGTAGAACAAAAGACTTAGGAGGTCTTCCTTTGCGATCCCTCAGATTGATCTCGACTCTTTCCCTGACGTGCCTGCTGGCCACGTCTGCATTCGGCTCGGGCTTCCTCATTCCCGAACAGGGCGCAAAGGCCAGCGCGATGGCGGGCGCATTCGCCGCCACCGCCGACGATCCGAGCGCGATTTTCTACAACCCCGCCGGCCTCGCGCAGCAGCGCGAGATGGCCGCCTACGCCGGCACTACTCTCATCAACTTCACCAACGAGTTCACTGGCGACATCAATAGTCCGGTGACCTCCGGCGTCGAGGCGAAATACAACCGCCACACGTTCAACATCCCGAACATGTACGCGGTGGTGCCGTTCGGCAACAACATCACGTTCGGGGTGGGCGTGTTCGCGGCGTTCGGTCTGCGCACCGACTGGGCGGATCCGTTCCCGGGACGCTACATCTCGAAGGACGCGGACCTGAAGACCACCTCCGTGAATCCGGTCATCGCCTGGCAGACCGACGATGGACGCTTCGCCATCGGTGGCGGCGTCGAGTATCGCCGCGCGCGCGTCATCCTCAATGCGAACCGCATGGCGCTGAACCCCTTCATCGGCCGCGTCGTCGACGTCGCGAACACGCGACTGGTCAGCGATTACGGCAGCGACATCGGCTTCAACGCCGGCATCCTGTTCAAACCCTCCCCTCGCTGGCGCATCGGCGCGTCGTATCGCTCGGCGATGGACATCGATCTCGAGGGCGACGCGGAGATCACGCAGATCTCCAGCGGCAACGCGCAGCTCGACGCGGTCATCGCTTCGCAGCTCCCGCCGGATCAGCCCATCAGCACGACGCTGCCCTTCCCGGAACTGGCCACCATCGCCGTCGCGTTCAGCCCGAACGACAACTGGGACGTCGAGGTGGACATCATCCGCACCGGCTGGGATCGTTTCAAAGCGCTGGACGTCGCGTTCGAGACGACGCCGGCCTTCAGCTTCTCGCGCGAGCAGAACTGGGAAGACTCGAACTCGTACCGCCTGGGCGTGAATCACAACGCCACCGAGAACTGGGACGTGCGCTTCGGCTTCGTCTATGACGAGAACCCGCAGCCGATCGAGGCCGTGAGCCCGCTGCTGCCGGATTCCGACCGCCTCGGCGGCAGCTTCGGCGCGGGCTTCCACGCCGGTCCGTTCACGGTCGACGGCTCCCTGCTCGTGCTGCACTTCAAGGATCGCGATACGGAGTTGCAGAACCCCGAAGACTTCGACGGCTTGTACGAGACGGACGCGCTCCTCTGGAGCGTGAACCTCGGATACCGGTTCTAAAGGAGACCCACACCATGAAGAGATACTTGCATTCCGCAGCGGCAGTTCTTCTCGCAGCAGTGATCGCTGTTCCGGTATTCGCCGCGCGTGGCTCGGCTGACTTCTCGAATTTCGTCGCTCTCGGCGACAGCTACGGCGCCGGCTTCGAGAGCAGCTCGCTCAACGAGCGCCATCAGCCGTGGAGCTGGCCCGCCGTGATCGCCAGACAGGCCGGCCTTCGCCTCTGCACTCCGTCCGACACCGCGACCTCCGACTGCTGGGCGATGCCGCTGGTCTCGTTCCCCGGCATCGCGAACGAGCTCCTTCTGCAGAGCATCGCGCCGCCGTCGCCGGTCATCGCGCCGGCGCCCGGACAGGGCCAGCCGCTCATGCTCACGTTCGGCCGTCCGTACAACAACCTGAGCATCCCCGGCGCCACCGTCGGCGCGCTGCTCGGCATCACCGGCGCCGAGCCTCCGTCGCCGAACGAGCCCACCCCGGTTTCCTTCGGGCGCTTCATCCTGCGCGGCCAGGGCACCGCTGTGCAGCAGGCGGTCGCACAGCATCCGACGTTCATCGCGCTGTGGATCGGCGGCAATGACTATCTGAACGTGCTCTTCAGCGGCGATCCCGCCACGCTCACGCCGGTGACGACGTTCAAGGCGCAGTACGAGGCGGTGCTGGACGCGCTCGTCGCGGGCGCGCCGAATGCCGGCATGGTGGTCGGCAATCTCCCGACCGGCGTCGTGCCGTACCTCCGTCTCATCCCGCCGGTCGTGGTCAATCCGGCCACCGGCCAGCCGCTCCTGGTCGATCCGGCGACCGGCCTTCCGTCCAGCACCGGCGTGCCGCTGTTCTACCTCGCGAAGACCGGAGAGAAGGACGCGCAGGGCAACGACATCGTCGCGCCGATCGCGTCGACCACGCTCATTCCGCTCGGCACCCGCACGAAGCTGGCGCAGGGTTACGGCCTCCCGCCGCTGTTCAAGAACTTCCCGCCGTTCAGCCTGCTCCCCCACACCGGCGAGCCGCTGCTGGCGAGCGACGTCATCACCGCCGAAGAGTACGCAGCCACGGTCGCGCGCGTGGCCGAGTACAACGCGGTGATCAATGCCGCCGCCGCTGCACGCGACATCCCGGTCGCCGACGTCGCGGGACTGTTCAACCGGGTCTTCTCCGCCACCGGCGAGCACCTCGGACCGATCACCGTCACCGCGGCGCCGGTCACGGGCGGATTCTTCAGCTACGACTTCTTCCACCTCACCGATCTCGGCTACCTGCTGATGGGCAATGAGTTCATCAAAGCCATCAACGCCGGCTACGACACGGCGATCCCGCTCGCCTCGATCACGCAGCTCTTCGCGAACAACGGCGCGTTCTTCGGCGATGACGGTCCGGGCGCGTCCGCGAACAGCATGACGTTCCACGGCTCTAACGAAGGCATCACCGATGAAGCGGTGAAGAAGATCGTGACCATGTGGGCGCAGCCGACGGTCCGCAAGCTGCGGTTGCGCGCCATCAGCCACTGACGATCGCGCATCGAAATGAAAAAGGCGGCCTGCCAGGCCGCCTTTTTTCATGTCCCCGCGGGACGTCCGCGGGGCGATGGTTTGGAGATGTCGATCATCGCCATCCGTTCCTTCTCGTCATACCAGCAGTGAAAACGCTTGATGCCGGGATCGTCGATGTCGTAGGAGCGGAAGAAGCTCGGCACGTGCAGCGACGTCGATTTTTCCGACTGCCGGATCTTTGCCGCTCCTTCTTCTTTCTTGTCGAGCGGCTTGATGCCGATGATCTTGCGCTTCTTGTCGTAGTACAGGTTCGCGCTGCTCTTTCCGCGCAGGCGAAGCATGTTCGCGACAGGCGATGGAAGGCGGATGAGGCGGGACTGGACGATGGTCGCCGAAGCGGGAAAGCGTTCGAACTCGGGTTGCGGTTCCCACTTTTCAAAAGCCATAAACCGACTCCTCACCCACACAGACCACTTCGGCGTACGGATACGATCATAAAAACTCGGATTTTTTTGTCAACAATTAATCGCACGTGTTTCGCGACCGGAAAACGTGACCACCCCGCAGAGTATTCTGAGTTATTTGAAAACGTCGTACAAAAACGAACGGTTGAGGCGGGCGGCAAATCGGCTGAACTCGCTTCTTTTCATTGATTTACGACGATAGTGATATCGTTTTGCGCGCTATGCGTCAGACCGGTTTCGTTGCCATCCTCGTTCTGGCTCTCCTCACCGCATCGTGTCAACGCGACGAACAGCAGCACGGCGGTCACGAAACCGCCGCGCCGCCGCCCGCCACGGCTTCGAGCCCGCCGGCAGCTGCGCCACAGGCGCGCGGCCGCATCGAGCCTGTCACGTACAGCGAAGCCAGTGGCTATCTCGCGCTGCCGTCCGGCGAGGCAGCGGCGGGGGCGAAGCGGCCTGCGATCATCGTCATTCAGGAATGGTGGGGCGTCGACGATTGGATCAAAGAGCAGAACACACGCTTCGCCTCGCAGGGCTATGTCGCGCTGGCGCCCGATCTCTATCGCGGCAGAACGGCCAGTGCGCCCGACGAAGCCCACGAGCTGATGCGAGGCATGCCGGAGGATCGCGCAATGGCCGACCTCCGCGCGGCCGTCGACTATCTCGCCGCGCGACCCGACGTCGATCCGAAACGCATCGGCGTCGCCGGCTGGTGCATGGGTGGCGGTTACGCGCTGAAGCTCGCCGCCGCCGATCCTCGGCCGGTCGCGATCGTGGTCAACTACGGCAGCGTCCTGACCGATCCCGAAGCGATCACCCGCATCCAGGCCCGGATCCTCGGCAATTTCGGCGGCGCCGATCGCGGAATTCCGGCCGCCGACGTGAAGGCGTTCGGAGAGAACCTCACCCGCTACGGCAAGCTCGGCGACATCAAGATCTACGACGGCGCCGGCCACGCGTTCATGAATCCAAACAACAAAGAGGGTTACGACGCCGCCGCGGCGCAGGATGCGTGGAAGCGGATCGATGGCTTCTTCGAGCGGTTGCTGCAGCCTTAGTCGCCGCTACCTCACCGTCGTCCACCAGAGCGCCAGCAGCACGCGTCCGTCCGGCAAACAGGGATCGGTGCATCGGCTGATCACCTGTTTGCTGGTGGCGGAGACGAACGCCAGCGTGTTCTCGTCCGGCGTCTCGACGAGCGCCGCGTCATGACGCCGGGCTCCGCTCTTTTCGACACGCCAGAGCAGGCTGGGAATGCGGTTCTCGGCGGCGATGGCGGGTGCGACCACGAGCTTCTGGTCCCACCGTACCTCACCGTAGAACTCCGGAGTGCCATAAAGCGCGGTGTAGGTGACGTAGACGTCAGGCCACGGTTGATCGTAGGTCAGCGTTGCCAGCTCGATGTCTTCGGCTTCCTCGACGGCGCTGAACGCGTCGCCGAGAGTGGAGCGGCGCAGTTCGATGATCGCGAACTGCGCGCTCGCTTTGAATGCCACCACCTCCACGAGCGATCGGTCCTGCGCGGGCTCGTAGGCGCGTACTGCCGCGAAGATGGGCTCGCGGCCGTCGAGGAGCTCGACGGTCATCACGGCCGTATAGCCGCCGTCATCATCCGGTCGATAGTCGACGTCGGCGACTCGCACGGGACGGCGTGCCGATCCCTGCACGAGCGTGTGCGAAGTGCCCCAGTCGACGGCGGTCGTGCCCGGAAAGATGTGCATCAGTGCGGCGTCGAGAAGGCGCGCGCGGACGACGCCAAACTCGGTGCGCGCGTCCTGCGCCAGCGCATACGGCGCCAGCAGCGCGAGGGTCAGGGAGAGCAGGATCGATCGAGCGCGCATCATTTCCTCAGTTCTCGGGGTCGAGCATCTTGCGGATCTCATCGAACGCTTGAAATACGGTCGTGAATTGCCCGTAGCCGAGGTAGCTGTGCGTGTCCGCATAGAGCGCGGCCTCGTAACCGGCGTCGACGATCGGCCCGACCCGCTCGAAGACCTGCAGCCCGGTGTAGGCGGAGTACTTCGTGAACTCGGTCTCGCAGACGGAGCAGGCCGGCGAGAAGTAGTTGTCCATGTCCGTGGCACCGGCCGCGCCGGCAGTCGATGGGAACCAGTAAGAGAGCTCGGCCCACTGGCGTTTGATGGTCCAGTATTGTCCCGGCTCCTCGTTGCGGAACACGCTGTCCCAATGGGCATCGGTGGCGCTGGAGAGCGCCCACTGCTGCACGATGTGGTTGTCCTGGAAGCGCGCCGACGATGTTCGATGACGCAGGAGACGCTCCAGCGCCACGCGTTGGAACATGGCGAACGGTTTGTTCTCGACCTGATTGCTGCGCCAGATCACGCGCAGCACGCGATCGTCGTAGCTGAAGGTGTTGAACAGACGGACGCGGTTCTTGTTGTCGAAGAAGATACCGCGCCACTGGCCACGCGTGGGCAGCACCTCCGGCTGATGGTTCGGAACGCCGAACGGCGAGCGGGTCATGCGCCAGCGCACCGAATAGAACTCGCGCTCATCGGTGAAGCGCAGCTTCATCGACTCGTCGCTGGTCTCGACCTGGTTGCGCAGTTTGCGCAGGTTGTTTTTCCAGAGCGCCTTCTCGACGAGACCCATCTTCGCGTCGTAGTCGTCGATCCACACGGCGTCGTCCGCGAAGCCGAACTTCTGGGGATGCGCTTCGCCCCACAGGGTCATGTACTTCGGATCGACCGGCACTTCCGCGAGCGCCTCGGCGGGCATGGCCGCCTCGTTCATCACAAAGCGGTCGATGACGTGGTCGACCATCTCCGGCCTCGAGATGGCACTGTGGACCGCGAGGTTACCGAGACTGTGCGCAACGACGCTCACGCGCCGGGTCGACTTCTGGCGCCGCACTTCCGCGAGGTACTTGGCCATGGCCGGACCGACCGCAAACGCGCGGTATTCATCCTCGGGATAGAGCAGGCCCGACCACGCCGACTGCACTGCTTCGCGAATGCCGCCGGACATGATCCCGGGCTGACCCGGCTCGCGGCCGCCGTAGTTGCTCGGCCAGGCCACGCCGATCGTATGCGCGCAATTCTTCACGCAGCCGTGCGCGTCATCGTCGTCCTTCTGCCGCCATTCGCCCTGCAGACGATGGACGGGATGGCCGACCCAGTAGAGCCGCTTGAACATGGTCGGCAGGAAGATGTTGCGCATGGCCGAGTCGGTGACTTTGTAGCCGTGCACGACGACGTTGACATCGCGGACGGCGAGCGGCATCCGGCTGGCCCAATGACTCCATCCAGGGTTGTCATTCGCCCACGTGCGTTGGGCCTGATCCTCCAACTCGTGCGTGTCATCGTTGTACCACTCGGGATTGCGCGGAATGGAGTCGAGATACGAGAGCGGCTTGAAGTCGTCGACTTTTTTCGCACGCGCGGTCAGATAAGTGATCCACTGACGCAGCGGCCGGATATCCGCACGCGATTCGTCGAAGAGCGTCCCCGCCGAAGTTCCGCCATCGGCTGCATATTCGAGCACGATCTTCGGCACGTTCTCGTAGTTGCCAGGCGTGCGGTTGCCGCAATCGATACAGCGCACCAGGAACTCGTACGTGCCGGTTGCGAGCGGCGGCAGATTGACGAATCCATCCGCGGTGGGTTTGCACTCTCCCCCACCTTCCGTGTGGATGAGCGTGTTCGTGGGCAGGCAGACGGGGATGGAGTCGTACTCGGGATTCGTGTCGCTGCCGACGATCTCCTTGACCTGCGCATTCGAGTATCCGAGGTCGCGGAGGTGATCTTTCCCGATGCGCAGCTTGCGTGCGATGGTCCACTTCACGTTGGGGCGATCCATGCGGATGCGCACTTCTTCGGAGCCGCCGCTTGGACGCCATAGTTTGTTCACGGTGATGCGCAGCGTGAAGTAGTCGGTGAGCGCCTTGTCCGCGGCGCCGCTCTCTTTCGGAGCGTCCGCCGCAAACTGCTTCAGGTCGTACCACGGGGCGGATTCGCAGAAGCCGAACGCGCGGCCTGTGCGCGCCGCCTCGCGATCGAGTCCGGCGATGTCGCTGTTGTTGTTCGAGTCGACGTCGAGACGCACCCAGCCGAGGCGGATTGCGCGCGGGACGCTGCGCAGCGAGCCGTTGTCGGAATCGACGGCGGCATTCGCGACCAGATCCGTGTCCTCGTAGGTCTGGCCGGCCGGAATGGTGAAGCGTCCCTCGCCCCTCGCGACATTGGTCCAGGTGATCGGATAACTGCGCGGCGGCCCCAGTCCGCCAGCGTTGCCGTCGCGATCGGGGAACAGTTTGTTGATGACCTCGACGGAGCCGGACAGGCCGCTGACCGGCGGGATCACTTTGATGTTCACGTCGAGCGCTGCCTGCGAAGTGACCTTCTGCGGCGCGTCGACGGTGCCGTTGCCGCTCATGGTGATCATCACCGGATCGGCTTTCTTGATGATCACCACAGGCTTGAACGACGCCACGTGCAGGCCGGCACCGGCGAGGCTGGTCGCGCCGGTGGAAACGATGAAACCACCTTCCTGTCCGAGCGCGATGCGGAAGCCGACGCCTTCGACCGTGCCGAGGTAGCGCGGCGCAAACGGATCGGAGAGGCTGAACGTCATCGCGCCGCCGGCCGTAGCCACGACCGCCGTCGTGCCGGTGATGTCGACGTCGCTCGCCGAGCCGTCGACGAGATGCGAGCCGATCAGCACCGGTGCCAGCGGGTTGCTCATGTCGTACACGTAGAGACCCGTGCCCGTGCCGAGCGCGCCCGCGGCATCGAGAGCCTGGCCGGTGCCGACCATCAGCGCGAGATCGCGATTGTCGATGCTGGTGAGCCGGACCGCGCGGCCGAACTCGAGATTGCCCTTCGACGGCGAGGCCGCCGCGCGCAGCAGACGCGGGGACGTCTCGGTCGGATCGACGATCACGAATGGCGTGCTGCCCGTTGCAATGACCAATGTGCGCGCGCTGCCGTTCACGAGGTATTGATCGGCCTCGAGATCCATGAGGTGCGCGCGGAAGCCGGTGTTCGGATCGGTGACGCGAATGGAGTTGACGACCGCATCCTGTCCGAACCCGCGTCCCGCCACGATGCTGTCGAGCACCATGCGGTACCGCGTGGTCGGATTCGCGGACGCGTCCTCGTGCATCTTCACGGCGCGTTGCAGGTCGATCACCTGAATGCCGTGCGGGTACGTGATCGTGTAGAGGAAGCTCTTGCGCAGCGCGAGCTTGAGCACGATGCCTTCTTCCGCGCTCTCGGTGAGCGTGACGATGGCCACGCGTTTCGGTGCGGCGGGATCGCGAACGTCGAACAGGTAGACATTCGACGGTCCCGGCGGATTGAACTTGAGACCGGAGCCGATGGCCACGGCCGTGCCGCCCGAGATCACCGGCGACTCGGCCTCGGCATCGAGATGGGTCGGCATCCCGAGGACCGTGTGATAGCCGACTTCGCGGATGTCTTCGGGATCGGCGATGTCGTAGACCGACATCCATCCATTGCCGTTGCCTTGCCTGCCGACATACGCGTGATCGCCGATCACGGCCACGCCGGACGAGAAGAAGACGTCCGACGAATCGCCGAGCGGCGCCGGATCGATGGTGGTGAACGACAGCTCGCGGTCGGGGAAGTCGTTCCAGGCCGGCTGGCCGCTCTCGTTGACGTCCGTGTCGTGGATCGCGCCGCTGAGCTTCAGCGAATAGGTCGTGCTGAAGTTCAACCCGCCCACGGGAACGATCGTGATCGACGTGACCTTCGTCTCCGCCGGAGCGACGCGTAGATCCTGAATGACGATCGTTTGTCCCTGCGGGCCGACTGCGACAGCGCTGATCCTGTATGCCACGCCGCCGGTGCTGCTGGTGAATTGCAGCCCTTCGACGACATTCACGACCGGCTCGGTGAAGACCACCTGCGGCAGCACGTCCACGGCGATGCCGATCGCGTTCTGCTTCGGCACGAGCTTGCGCGTGATCCAGTCGGGACGCTCGCCGGGAATGCTGGTGTTGTTTGTCCCGCCGCCGGCCACGACCAGGAAGGTGTGATCGATCTCCGTCGCCGGACCGCCGAGAGGATTGAGCGCGGTGGCCTTGATGGAGTAGGTCCCGGCGTTCCGCGGCGTGTAGAGACTGGCGACGACGTAGTCCATCGGCTGTTCGCGGCCCATGGTGCCGTCGTCGCGACGGACCGAAAACTCCTCCCCATTCACGGTGGCGTTGAAGATCTCGCCGTCGGTGTTGTTGTTGAACTTGAAGCCGATGAGCAGCGGCGTCTCGGCGGCGACCACTCCATCGATCGGTTTCCGCAAGAGGTTCTGGGTCTGGTCGAGCGTCATGACCACGACCTCGACGTCCGGCGAAGGCGGCGGCGCCGTCTGCGCGGGGAACGTGAGGTTCACCTCCGCCGCGTAGCCGTAAGTGTCGTACAGCGCGCCGAAAACGTTCGCGCGCGTGTTGGAGACATTCGCCTCGAACGCCGTGCCGTATGCGGAGTCGTCGCCGAGGTGCGCTTCCACGTCGACCGTGCCACCGGTGTAATGCGAGTCGTAGAAGACGAAGTGTCCGTCGCCTTCGGTGACCGCGAATTCGATCGGTAGATTGAAGCCGTTCTCGTGTGTGCGCTTGACCATTGCGCCCGAGACCGGCTCGTAACGCG
Source organism: uncultured Acidobacteriota bacterium (assembly GCA_946887105.1). Next base: position 14,208 of record CAMPKJ010000021.1, read on the forward strand.
GCTCGGTCGCTCCCGGATCCCACACCGGCCGATAGACGTGCCCGGCCACCACTCCCTGCACCGGCAGGCCCGGGAACATCGCGTCCCACGTGTACATCATCGAGAAGATGAGATCGGACGCGATGCCCATCGCCAGGCCGCCGAGGTCCGCTTTTGCGGTCCATGCGGCAACGGAGTCCTTGAATCCGATGAATGGGAACGACGCGGTCACGACCTTGCCGTTGCCGTCTTCGAAGGCGTGATCGATGGTCTGGAAGCCGACCTGCCCATCGGGACCGTTGAGCCGCCGATAGACGTAATAGAACGATCCCTCCGGCGCACCGGGCGGCCGCGGGAACACGAGATCCGCTTCCTTCTTCAGCGTCGGCTTCTGCTCGGAGGTGACCTTCAGGCCGCCTCCGAAGTGGCCGCCGGGAATGTCCGGCTTCTGCGGGAACGCGTCTTCGCCGAGCGCTTCGATCCTGAAGATCGCGCCCTGCTCGAGCGCGCCTTCGGGGATGCGCAACTGCACGCCGCCCGGTCCCTCGACGATTCCGCCGCCCGGGCCGATGGCGGTGCGGCCGCTTCCGTCCGTGGCCACGAACTGGCTGCGCTCGAACGTGACCACGTTGCCCTTCGGATCGGTGATCGTGACCACCAGCCGATCGTTGATGGTCGCGGGGAACGTGCCGGTGAAGCTGCCGTCGTTGCCGACCGTGAACGACACCACGATGCCGTTCCCGGCGTTGACGATCATCACGCGCGTGCCCGGCGGCAGCGATCCGGCGGGCGCGCTGACGGTGACCAGTCCATCCGCACCAGGCATCGTGAACGTGACCTTCTGCGTGTCGTAGTTCGGCGGCACGTCGGGTGTCGTGGTGAACGTGACCGGCGCGAGCGTGATGATGCCGCCATAGATGTCGCCGAGACCGCTGACGGTGACGGTGTACGTCTCCCCGGCCACGAGTAGAGACTGCGGAATCGCGGCCACCGTGCGTCCGCTGCTGGAGAAGACGAAGCGCAGTGGAATGGCGGTGCCGGCGGAGTTGCGAAGCTTGATGGTGGTGTTGTTCGCGGAGGTGGTGCGGATCGGTGCGGTGGCCACGATCTCGATCTGCGTCGAGGCCGGAACGTGCAGCGCGCCGTCCGCCGGCGTGATGGTGGCCGTGGTTTCCTGCGCGTTGAGATTGATGCTCGGCGACGCGGTCTGCCCCGACACCACACTCACCGTGACGTCACCGGACAGCGAGGTGTTCGGCACCAACGCGGAGAACCTCACGTTGCCTGCGGGCGCGATGGTGTCGAATTCTCCGGCGGCATTCGTGAGCGCGACGAACGGGAATCCGTCGATGGTCACCACCGCCTGCATCGACGACGAAGGCAGTCCGACGCTGCCCGCGACGACACTCCACGGCACGTTGACGCGATAGAAGACGTAGCGGCCATCGCGGCGAATGCCCGGAAGCGTCCCGAGATCCTTCGACACGAAATGGTCGCCAATGCGATCGGTGGCGGCGACGACCATGACCTTCGGCACGCCGCCGACGCGCTCCACGCGAGCGATGACGACGGTTTCTTCGTCCGACATCGTGCCGGCCGGAATGGAGAGCACGGCGGAGTTGCCGAGCGAGACGCCGCCGAAGTCGAGCAGCACTTCCGCGACCGGCTGCGCGCTGGTCGTCGACGGCAGGAAGCTCGAGAGCACGGCCGGGGTCGCGGAAATCGCAAGATCGTCGGGCAGCGAGCCGGCGGGAATGGTCACGTTGACGTCGCCCGCATCGAGCGTGAGCGCCTGCGAACCGCCCGTGCGGCCGCGCACCGACTCGCGTCCCGCCAGGATGTCGAGGTGCACGCGTCCTTCCACGAGCGCGCCCGCCGCGAAGCTGCGCGACGGCACGATCGGGAACTGCGCCGAGAGATCGGTGCCTTCGCGGAACAGCACCAGATCCTGCGTGCGCTTCTCTTCCGACGCGATCTCGCCGGTGGCCAGCGTGAACGTCTCGGTGACCTCCGCCTGCACGACCGTTCCGGATGGCAGCGGCTCGGACGAATGAACGGTGAGCGTGCCGACCGCGGAGCCGCCGGTCGGCGGGAGCGTCGGCGGATTCACATTGCCGCTGCTCGTGGCGGTGTCCGGAATCGGTTGCATGGCCACGCCGGACAGGAGCTCGCCCACGACCGGAGCGGGCACGTTCGCATCGTCTGCGAAGACGAGCGCATACGCGCCGGGCTGCGGCAGCGATGCACGCGCCACACCGCCGTCGCGTATCACGTTCGTTGCGGTCACGATCCAGGCGTGCGTGGCCGTGTCGTAGCGAACGAGATGGAACGCGAGCACTTCCGGCGCGTTGGCGATGTCGTTCGCAATCGCGATCTCGAATGGCACGATTGCGACGACGTCCGCGCGCAGTTCGAGCGCCGCGACGGGCGCCCAGCCGAGTGGCAACAGGTTCGGCAGGCCTTGCGGGCCGAGCGCCGTGAGGCGCATCGGCGTCGTCGCACCAATGGCGCCGCCCGGAATGGTGACGGTGACGCCGGCCGCTGTGATCGTTCCCCCGCTCGCGGAGACGTTCACTTCCGGGCCGAGCGGCGTCAGTCGCGCATCGACCGGCACGGTACCGACCGCCGACTCAATTGCGACGGAGCGCTCGACGGATGTCATCGGCACCGCGGCATCTGCCGGCGCTTCGATGATGAGCACGAGGTTCTGGTCATTCGCCGGAAGCGCGTAGCGTCCTCGAATATCCGTAATCGTGTTGCGCGCGGGCTCGCCGGCGATGCCGACGCGTGCGTTGGCGATCGGGAGGCCGGTCACGTCCGAAAGCACGAGACCGGTCACCGCGCCGTCGGAGGTGACGCGCAGTTCTTTTGTCACGGTGGTGCTGTTGCCGGCGGTGTCGGTGGCAACGACCGCGAGCAGGAGGATCGTGCCGGGTTCCGCCGTTGCCGGCGCCATCACATCCACTTCGAACGGCGGCGCGGTCTTCGTGGCCACCACTGCGCCGTTGAACGTGAACACCACATCACGGATGGCCAGGTTCTCCTGCACGTTCGCCGAGACGAACGCGGGCCGCGTGCGGGTGATGAGCTGCGGTGCATCAACGATCACGATCGGCGCGATCGAGTCTCGCGTGACCAGCGTCGAAGCAGTGGCCGTGCGCGCGAGCGCATCGGTCGCTGTTGCGATCAGCGTGTTGTCGCCATCGGCCAGCGCCACATCTGCAGCGCTGAAGATCTTCTCGTCGGCTGTCGCGCCGGCGGACAACGTGGCCACGACCGTTCCGACCTTCACGGAAGCGAGCGTCGTATCGCGCACGGTCCCCGTGACAGTGGTGGTGGCCAGCTTCGTCAGCGAGCCTGAAGTCGGCGCGGTGATGGCGATGATCGGTGTGGCGAGATCGACGACGACCTCGTGGCTGAGCGTTTTGACGTTGCCGGCGGCGTCGGTGGCGACGAGCGCAAAAACGTGCGGGCCTTCGACGAGCGCGGAGAGCTCGGCCTGCCACGCTTCGCCGTTGATGGTGGCGCTGACGCCGTCGACCGTGAGCGTCGTTGCGGTCTCATCGCGCAACGTGCCGGAGACGATCACCGGCATCGCGCCGATCACGGCACGAAGCGCGGGCGAGAGCACCGTCACCTGCGGCGCGACGGTATCGCGCGTGACGGCGACGCTCTTCGTGCTGACGTTGCCCGCCTGATCGGTGGCTTCGAGCGTGACGCTCTTCACGCCGTCGAAGGTCAGCGGCACCGACGTCGAAAACGCATTCGCGGTCAGCGCCAGCGGCGTGCCGTCCAGCCGCAGAGTGACGGCCGAGAGGTCGGTCACGGAGCCGGCCAGCGTGAACGCCGCCTCCTTCGTCACCAGATCGGGTTGCGGCGACGTCACGTTGATGACCGGCGCGGCGGAGTCGACATTCACGGTGACACTGGCAGTACCGGTGTTTGCCGCCGCGTCGGTCGCGGTCGCGGTGATGACGTACGAGCCCTCCAGCGTGGGGATGGTCGCGGTGAATGCGCCGTTCACGGCCGTGGTGACGACGCCGTTCACGTCGAGCATGACCGGAGACGCGTCAGTGACGGTACCGGCGACGTTGACCGTGGCGCCGCTGATCCACGCACCCGCGGCGGGCGATGTGATCGTCACCGCCGGTGCAACGGCGTCGGCGGTGAACGACGCGCTCGCGCTGGCGGAGTTGCCGGCCCAGTCCAGCACCGAGATGGTGATGGTGTGCGCGCCGTCGGCCAGGGCCGTGGCGATCGTTCCTGTCGCCGCTGCCGGCGTGATGGTGAATGCGGATGTGCGATCGACGTTGTCGATGGCGATGACCACCCATGCCGGCGCGATGCCGCTCCCGTCGCCGTCGCTGTACGTCATCGCGAAGTCGTACGGTGCCGGACCGACGTAGCCGGTGTGCGCGGGCGCATCGATCTGCACGGTCGGCACGATGGTGTCGACCGTGAAGATCTGTTCGACGACCGGCGCCGCGTTGCCGGCCCGGTCGAACACGACGATGCGCAGGACGTGTGGTCCTTCGGCGAGCGACTGTTCGGCCGCGAGTTGTCCGGTGGCGCCATCGACGGCCATCGTGAAGCGATCGGTGCGCTCCTCTCCGTCGACATAGATCTTTGCGCTTTCGGTATTGACGCCGCTCAGTGCATCACTCCAGCGGATGACGAACTGCGGCGCGCTGGAGGCGACGTAGCCATCAGGCGCGGGCGCCTCGACTTCCACGGTGGGCGGCGCGGTGTCGACCTCGAAACGCGACGTGGCCACGCTCTCGTTGCCGGCCAGATCGCGGATGACCGCGCGCAGCTGATACGTGCCGTCGGTGAGCGGTGCATTCGGCGGAACGAGTCCGGTGGCCTCGATGGCCGTCTTCGTGACGTAGGAGGTGATGTCCACTTCCGGATCGCTGCCCTGCTGCAGGAAGAGGCGCAGCGACTCGACGTCCACGCCCGTGCCGTTCGGATCGTCGTACGTCACGCGCAGCGGCGGCAAGGACGTGTTGACGAACGTGCCGTTGGCAGGAACCGCAACGCTGAGCTGCGGCAGGACGGTGTCCACCGTGAAGGATGCGGGCAGCGTCATCGCGTTTCCGGCGCGGTCGGCGAAGCGAATCTCGAGCGTGTGCGCGCCATCGACGAGCGGCGCGACCAGGGCGCCCGAGGCGAAGTCGGGACCGGCGGACAGAACGTCGGTGACCGCGGCGCCATCGACGCTCAAGGCAACGGAGGACGGATCGATGCCGCTGCCGCCGTCTGCATACGTGACCGTGACCAGCGGCGTGGCCGTATTCACTCGGGCGGCAGGCGCGTCGATCGTACCGGTGGGTGCGATGGTGTCGACGAGGAACGAGGAGGTGGTCGCGCCGAGGTTGCCCGTCGTGTCGCGGATCTCCGCGGCCACCGTGGTCGTTCCTTCGACGAGCGGTGTCGCAATCTGACCGGTCGCCGACGTGGCGGTCTTCGTGAAGAGCGTGGTCTGATCGACCGTGTTGACCGTCACCTTCAGCGAATCGGTGAGCACGCCTTCGTTATCGCCGTACTGCAGATCGATCTGCGGCGTGTTGTCGTTGATGTTCGCGCCGGCCGGCGGTGCGATCACGGCGATGGCCGGGACGGTCGTGTCGACGATGAACGTGACACTGGCACTCCCCTCGTTTCCGGCGCGATCGTCGACGGTCGCGGAAAACGTGTGCGTGCCGTCCGCGAGCGCGGTGAGTTGTGCGGTGGCGCCGACATCGCTCGTGGTCAGCGGAGCGGCGCCGCCGTCGATCAGCGCGGCGGCGGCGGTCGATGTCACCACTCCCTGCGCATCCGACCACGTCAGCGTGACCGTGACGTCGCGGCTGCCGATGCGCGCTCCGGCAGAAGGCTGCGCGATGGTGACGGCGGGGGCGGTGACGTCGACGTTGAACGAAACGGATGCGGATCCAGAGTTGCCACCCGCGTCGCGAATCGATGCGGTGATCTGGTTGGGACCTTCGGGAAGGATGCCGGGATCGATCGTGGCGGATGCGGCGGTCGCGGTGATGCGGTCCGCCGGAATGGCGACGCCGTTGACCTGTGCGTCGAGCGTGGTGAGGTCGAGGGCGATGTCGTCCGCGTAGCTCAGCGTCACACCCGGCGTTTGCGTGGCCAGGTAGGCGCCGGTCTCCGGCGTCGTGAACGCCAGCGCCGGACTGGTGAGATCGACGCGGAACTGGCCGGTGACCTCGCTGACGTTTCCGGCGCGATCGGCGATCGATGCTTTGTAGTGGTGGATGCCTTCGGTCAATGGCCCGTCGTCGGCAATCTCTCCCGAGGCTTCGTCGGAACGGCGCGTGAAACGCTCGCTCACGTTGACGTCGTCGATGAACACGCGCAGCGACGCCAGGTCGACACCTGACGCGGCCGGCTCGTTCGTGCCGACCGGATCGGAGTACTGCACGATCATCTCGGGCGTCGCGTCATTGGTCGTGGAGCCGGACGCGGGGCGGACCCAGAGCAACGGCGGCGCGGTCTTATCGGCCGGCGCGCCGTAGATCCACATCGTCAGATACGAGGTCGGCTTGCTGGCCAGCGTGACCGCCAGCGAGAGCGTGGCCGGTTGCGGCGTCGGCAGGGTGATGGTGCGCTCATACGATGCCGCGTTCTGGTTGAAGTCCGACTGCGTCAGGAGCTCGGTGCCGTTGATCACAACGGTCGCGGACGAGACGCGGAACGTGCCGTCCGGCTCGCCGTTCTGCACGAAGAGGCGGAACGGAGGCTTCAGCCACGCCGGAACGGCAACCGTGGCGGTGTAGACGTCTTTCGGGCCGGTGGTACGAACGTATTTACGCGGACCGAAGAACGCGAGCGTGGTGACGGCGTTCGATTGCGGAGTGCGCTGGGTGGTGCGCTGTGCAGGGCGCGAGCCGGTCTGCGGCCCTGGCGTGGCGAACGTCTGCACCGGCAGCAAGGCCAGCAGCAGCGTGGCGATCGACTTCCGCACTTCGCGTTTTGTCATGTTCGTCATCTGGATCGGTCTCAATTCGTGAGGGTGATGGCGAGCAGTCCGCCGTTGATGGTGGCGCCGCCATACACGGTGCCGTCGTTGCGGGCTGGAACGACCTGGAAACGCACGGTCGATGGGAGCGCGGCGGTCACGCCCTGCGTCGAGTACTCGACCGTGATCGAGCCTCCTTGCGCGGTGAACCACTTCCAGTGCGTTCCACTCGGAGACGCGTTGCCGTTCGCGATCGTCCCGCCGGCGGAGCCGTTGTAGCAGCAGCCGGTGAACGTTGCGCTGTTGGCCACGGTCACGGCGACCGGAGTCCCGTCGGGCACGACGTTGCCCGCTGCATCGCGGAGGTTCGCGAACGTCACCGTGGTCGTCCCCGGCACTTTCAGAGTGGCCGGACCGCTGCCGGTGGCCGACGCGACGCCGTTGATGCGCACCGGTGCGGTGCCGAGCGCGCGCGTGGTGAGCACGTTGTTGGCCGCACTGACCGGCACGACCTGCACCGTGGCGATCTTCACCTCGCCATTGCCGGCGGCGATGCTGGTGCCGTCGTAGACCGCATGCACTTCGCCGCCGGAGACGGTGAAGACTTTGAAGTTTCCATTGTTCGGAGCGGGCGTGCCGTCGTCGGGATTGGTGCCGGACGGAAGGATGGTCCCGCCGGCCGATCCGTTGTAGCAGCAGCCGGTGAAGGTCGCGCCGCTCACGACGCTGATCCCGATCTTCGAGCCGTCCGGCATCGGCACACCTTCGGCGCTCTTGAGGTTGGTGATGGTGATCTGCGAGAGCTGCGACGGCGCGTGCGCGGTGAGGTTGCCGGGCGACACCTGCACGGTCACGCTGGCCGGAGCCATGAGCCGCACCGGCACGACGCCGATGGCCTGCGTGCTGATCACATTGCCCTGCGCGTTGACGCTCACCACGGCCACGTTGGCGATGCGCTCCCCTTCCGAGACCGTCAGGCCCTGCGACGAGTACTGCACGACCACCTGGCCGTTCGTGATCGCGAAGACTTTGAAGTTGCCGTTGTTCCCGGCCGTCGTACCGCCGAGGATCGCCCCGCCCGCCGAGCCGATGTAGCAGCAGCCGCTGTACGTGGCGCCGCTCACGGCCGACACTCCGATCAGCGTTCCCTCCGGCACCGGACGGCCGGCCAGATCCTTGACGTTGCTGATGGTGATGGTGGCGCGGTGATCGTTGCCATCCGCGAAGATCGCGGTCGGGAACGCCGCGGCCGTGGCGGAGGTGGTGCCGACGGTCTGCACGGGCACGATGCCCAGCGCGAGCTGGCTGAGACGCTCGCCGTTTGCGCCGGCCTGCGCCAGTACGACGTTTGCGGTCTTGGTCTCGCTCGGTCCGGAAACGATGCCCTGGTTTCCGTAGGTGACGTCGATGCCGCCGTCTTCGATGGTGAAAACTTTGAAGGTGGCGGTCGGCGAAGGTTCGCCATTCACGATCTGGCCACCGATCGAGCCGATGTAGCAGCAGCCGACGTACGTAGCGCCGCTGGCCGCGCTGACCACGACCTTCGAACCATCGGGCAGCGGATTGCCGTGCGTATCGAGGATGTGCTCGAAGCGCACGCGCGTGGTGGAGAGATTGCCGTCGCCGAAGATCGAAACGTCGTCGGCGAAGCCGCGCGCGTTCATCGGCCCGAGGATCTTGATCTGCGCGGCGCCGATCATGCGCTGGTCGATGCGTGCGCCGGAGGCGTCGCCCGGCAGCACCTGCACCACCGCGGTCTTTTCCTCGCCGCTGTTCACCTGCTGCACGCCCTGCTGTGTCCAGGAGGTGCGGAAGAAGTTCGAGACCAGCGGGAAGTATTTGTAGATGCTGCTGGTCGGCGAGACCGTGCCGTCCGCAATCGTGCCGCCGGCCGAGCCGACGAAGCAGCAGCCGGAGATCGACGCGGAGTTCGCCGCCGAAACGAGCAGCTTCGCGCCGTCTGGAATCAGTCGCGCCCGCGCGTCATGCGCGTGGTGCACGTCCACCTGCACGATGGGCGGATTCGGGAAGACATACGGAACGGTCTGCGGCGACACTCCCACCTCGGTCGTGGCCGCGCCGGTCATGGCGATGGCCGCCGTACCGAGCGGCGTCTGCGACGTGCGCGCGCCGTTTGCGTCGGCGGGCAGCACCTGGATGAGCGCCGTCTTCACTTCGCCGACGGTCGACGAAACATTGACCGATGAGTACTCCGCCTCGACGACCCCGCCGGTGACGGTGAAGACTTTGTAGATGCTGCTGGTGGGCGACGTCGTACCGCCGATGATGTCGCCGCCGGCGGAGCCGGCGAAGCAGCAGCCGATGATCGAGCCGCCGTTCGCGGCGGTGAGCAGCACCTTCGTGCCGTCCACCACCGGATTGCCTGCTGCGTCGCGCACCTGCACGCGGATGTGCGCGCGGCGATCGACGCGGTCGGCATACATCGTGGCGGGATCGACGTGCACGATGGCCTGATCCACCGGCGCGCGCACGTTGATGTCGAGCGACGACACGGCCTCGGTGCCGAGTACGTTGTCATCCGCATCGGCGCCGAGGACCTGCACGATCGCCAACGCGCCGGAGCGTGCGGCCGGAACGACCGTCGTGCTCGAGTACGTGGCCGTGACCTCGCCTCCGTTGATGGTGAAGACGCGGAACGCGGCGTGGTTCGCGGCGGGAACACCACCTTGGATCTCGCCGCCCGCGGAGCGGAATGCCGCGCCGAGGCCGTTCGTGGAGGCCATGTCGGCCACGGCGAGAGCGACTTTGCCGCCGTCCGGCACCAGCGTGCCTTCGCTGTCGCGAATGTTCGAAATCGTGATGGTGGTCGCGCCGGGTGACGCGGCACCGCCGGCGATCACCGTCGGCGGATCGGCCGTGACGTCGGCGCTGTGCGCGACGTACGTGCGATCTTCTTTCGGCACGATGTAGTACGTGCCGAGGAACTGCGAGCCGTCCGTGAAGACCGCCTTGACGGTGTAGGTCCATCCGTCGCGAACGAAGCCGGCGTCGGAGGCGAACAGCGTCAGCGTGGTGCCGGAAGTGACCGGGAAGTTGATCTGGCCGGTGGCGTTGTTGAGGAGCGCCGAGCCGGCGTCCTGCGCGACGCCGAGCGGCGGCTGGTTGCTGCGCGTCGAACGTGTGAGCGGACCGGTGAGATCGATGTAGCTGATCGTGCGCGTCACGCCGTCGCCGATGGCCAGGCTGACGGTGAAGACGGCGTCGAGATTGCCGTCGGACGTCAACGCACCGGCGGCGCTGCCGACGCGGTCGACGAGGATGCCGTCGAAGTGCAAGGTCGTCGAGCCCTCGCTCGGCGGCAGCGACGGAGTCTGCCGGATGCGGATCGTGGCCGGCTCGCTGCGGTTGCCCACTGCATCGACCGCGACCACCGTCAGCGCGTCGTCGATCGCTCCGGCGATGAAGATCGAGAAGCCGCCGTCGCTGGAAGCCTTCACGCTCGAGAAGGCGCTGCTGACCGTGTTCGTGATCTCGACGGTGGCATTCGGTTCGACCGCGCCGGAGTACCCGAAGACCAGCGAGCTGCCGTTGTTCGGCGGCTCCGCGGTCATGCGCGTGATGTCGGGAACCGGCGGAGCGGTACGGTCGACGATCACCACGCGCGTCGCCTGCGCGGTCTCGCCGCTGGCGGCGGTGGCATCGACGGTGATGGTGAGCGGACCTTCCGGCGCGGCGGTGAGCGTAAATGTCGCCTCGTAAGGCGCGGTGTTGTCGACGATGGTCTCGCCCGCGGCGGTGAACTGCAGCGCAGTGACCGGCTCGCTCACGGTGACGGCGGCGGAGACGGCGTCGCGCACCTGCAGGTTCGCCGCGGGACTGGTGAACGTGACCACCAGCGGCCGGTTGTTGACCAGCGCCGTGACCGGCGCGGAGCGCGCGCTGGTATTGCCGGCGACGTCCACCGCCTGCGCACTGAACGCGTGCCAGCCGTCCGCGAGATTCTCGGTGTTGTAGCTCGCGGACAATCCCGCCGGCAGAACATCGACGAAGTTGCTGTCTTCGACGAAGAGATCGACGCGCGCGATGCCCGATGTCGCGTCGCTCGAAGAAGTGCCGATGGTCAATGTGCCGGTGAGCGTCGCGCCCTGGCTGATGCCGGTCAGCGCCGGAACGGACGGCGCGGTCGCGTCGAGCTTGAACGTGCTCGAGACGAAGCCGCGGTTCGTGGCGCGGTCTTCGACGGACGCCTCGACGCTGTGCGTTCCTTCCGCGAGGTCAACCTCGGGCGTGAAGTAGAACGTCGCGCCGGAAGTCTGCGGAGTGACGCTGGTGCCGTCCAGCGTCATTGTGGCGGTCGCGCCATTGACGCCGCTGGTCGGATCGACCGCGTTCACCTGAATCTGCGGACGGAGATTGCGGCCCCACGAGTCGTTACTCGGCGACGAGACGGTCAGCACCGGCGCGATGGTGTCGGTGGTGGCGAACGTCGACGTGAAGTTCTGCGTCTGGAGATTGCCGCTGAGGTCGCGCGCACCGCTGGCCTTGACGGTGTAGATGGAGTTGTCGAGCAGCGGCGTGGACGGCGTGAAGACGATCGTCGCCGGCGACGTCATGGCCGCGGTTCCGGCTACGCTGGCCGCACCCTTCTCCAGCGTCACGATCGCCGCCGCGTCATTGGTGGCGTGCAGCGGCTCGTCGAACGTGACCGTGATCTCCGCGTTCGCAGCAACCTGAATCGCGCCGCCGATCGGCACGACGCTCGCGACCTTCGGGCCGCTCGTATCGATCGTGTGGAACGTGCTGGTCACCACTTGCAGCGGATGGCGTCCAAACACATCGGTGACGCTCGTGCTGACGTTGACGGTGAGCTCGGACGAATCGGGCCACGTGCCGGTGAGCGTGACCGTCTTCTTGTCGGTCGAAAGCGCCGCCGATGCTCCGATGGTGCTCGTCCCTTTGCGTACCGAAATGCCGAATGCCGATGCGAGCTGATTGCTGAACGTCACCGAAATCGGCTGCGTCAGCGATACGCCGATCGTTCCCGGTGCGGGCGTGACCGAGACCACCGTGAGCGGCTGGTCATCGAGGACGATGGTTCCGAGATCGAGCACCTGGCCGTTCGTGTCGATCGAGCCGCTGCTGAGCGCGAGCCCGGTGGTGATGGAATCGTCGATGCGGACCGTGAAGGTGCTGAACGGCACGCCGCGCGCCGTGAAGCGGCCGTCGTTGCCGGCCTGCACGGTCACGCTGCCGCGATTGCCGTCCAGTTTCAGAACCACGTTTGCGCCGACGGCGGGCGTCGTGTTGTCGGCGCGCAGCACCAGGCCGGTGACAGTGCCGCTCGGCTGCACCTGCACGGTGATCTGTGCAGTGCCGCCGGGTGGAACCTCGCCATTGGCGGTGCCGTACAACGTGAACTCGCCCGACTTCGCCTTCAGTGCGGCGGTGAACGGACCGGCCAGCACCTGCGGCAGCGCAAACGTGCCGTCCGCCTGCGCCTGCACCGTGAAGCTGTACGGGAAGCCGCCGTTGCCGGTAATGGTCACGTCGCCGCGAATCGGATTCCCCGATGAATCGAGTGCCAGGCCACTGATCGCGCCGACGCCATTGAGCGTCAGCGTGACGTCGGTGGTCTCCGAGCCGACGACATCCGCGACGCCGCCTGCTTTGTCGATGCTGCCGAGGACTTCGGCGGACAACGTTGCGAAGCCGGCGGGCACGCGATCGAACTCGAACGCGCCTTCCGTATCCGTGGTGGTCTCCAGCTTCGCCCCACCGACGCCGCCGACTTGAACGGTGACTAGGGAAAGCGGCGCGGCCGCGGCACCCACCGCGGTCACGACGTGGCCCGTGAGCCGGCCGGAATCGCGCAGCGCGACGTCGAGCGTCAGCGAACCGCCTTCGCCTTCGAGATTGCCGCCGTTCGTCCCAGTGAGGAAATTGCCGCTGAGCGTCGCGGTGGCGTTGATGCGTCCGACCGGCACTCCGTCGATGGAGTAGCGGCCGGTCGAATCGGTGTATGTCAGCGTGTCGAAGTTGTTGCCGCTGGTGATGCGCACGTGTGCGCCGGGTTGCGGCGCGCCGTTGCTGGTGACGATTCCTTCGACGCGTCCCACGCCCTGCGCGACGATGTCGACTTCGACGATCTCGGCTTCCGTTGCGAGCGTTCCGACGGCGACGCCGGAGCGCGCGGTCTGCGGATCCTGCGCCTCGAGACGGAACGAACCCGCGGGAACGTAATGGAACTCGAAGGCGCCGATGTCGTCGACGCCGTCCGTCGTGGCCTGACCGACCGTACGTCCACCCACCACGAGCTTCACGCTGCCGAACGGAATCGGCGTCGTGCCGTCGGCGCGGCGGAAGTGACCTTTGACCGTGCCGGTGGTGGTCAGCGAAACGGTGAGCTCGAGGATTGCGCCCGGACCGGTCAGCGTCGATGAAGCGCGTCCGCCGCGCGCGAAGACGTCGCTCGCCTGCGCGGTGACCGGCCCTTCGAAGACATTCTCGAATGTGGCGACGCCGCCGTTCGAAGCGCCGATGGCCGCTTCGTACAGTCGATTGGGGAACTGCGTTTCTTCCAGGCGGATGAACGCGTTCGGCACCGGCTGTCCGGCGCCGTCGACGACGCGCACCAGCACGGTGCCTCTGCCCTTGAGCCGGATGTCATGTGTGACGTCCTGGGCCGCTTTGAGATAGACCGTGTCGCGGCGAAGTCCGCCGGTGACCGCGTCACGCGCCGTCACCGTGTAACTTCCCTCCGGGAAGATCTTCGCGAACTCGTAGTGACCGTTCGCATCCGTCGCTACCGTCACTTCCGGCAGCGGACCGACGGCCGTGACTTCCACTCCCGCGCCCGCGGGCGTGACGCCGTCCGGCAGATAGACGGTGCCGGAGAGGACGCCGGAGATCGTGTTCACCAGCTTGAGCTGGAAGTCGACGGTGCCGCCGTTTGCGGTGAGCGTGCCGCTGGCGCCGACCGACGTCGTGAAGAATGGATGCGTGGCCGTGACGCTGATCTGTCCGACGTTGACGCTGGTGAAGCGGAACTTGCCGTTCGAGTCGGTGCGGATCCGCTGCGACTGTCCGGGCACGAGGCTGCACGTGTCTTCATCGAAGATCTTCGAGCGCAGACGGATGTCGGCGCCCAGCGCGGGCGTGCCGTCGGGATTGAGCACCGTTCCGGTGACGGTGCCGGTGCCGGGGAAGATCAGCACGCCGAACGCGGTCGCGCCGTCGCTCATCAGCGAGACGCTTGCGTCGGCCTGATCCCAGGTCTCGCCCATCGTACGCAGCGCGCGCGCTTGCGCGGTGCCGAGGCGAACGTTCGTGAAGCGGACTTTCCCCTGGCTGTCGGTGGTCTTCGCCGCACATCCGCATGGATTCCAGCACGTGCCGAGGAGATCGACTTCCTGATTGGCGACCGGATTGCGATTCGCATCGAGCAGCGTGAACTCCGCGGTGCCGACGCCCGACAACGTGATGTTGATGTTCTGCAGGACCTGGCCGGGCTGACTGAGCAGCACCCTGGTCGCGCCGTTGCGCAATCCATCGCGTGACTGCGCGCGGATGAGCTGCTCGGTGGCCGGCTTGATGAGCAGTCCCACCAGCTCGTACGTGCCGTCCGCATTGGTCAGCACGCCGCGATCGTCGACGGATACGACGATGTCGCCCGCGGGCGCTCCATCCGGGAAGCGGACCGTGCCGCGGACCGTGCCGTAGCCGTCGTTGCCGAGCACGATGGCGATGTCCTGATTGATGATGTCGCCCGCGGCGGCGATGCCGTGCACGAAGCCGCGGTCGCGCGAGTTGAGCAACGCGTCGATGCGATATTCACCGGTGGGCAGCCCGGTCATCAGATAGCTGCCGTTCGACTCCGTCGTCACCACGTCCACCGGAATGAAATCGAGACCGTTCAACGCCTTCACGCGATAGACGACCTGCAGCCCGGGCACGGCCTGGATGTCGCTGCCGTGCACGGTGCGCACGATTCCTTTGGCCGTCACGGTTCCGCCATCGAGCGTGAGATCGACCACGGCGGCGGTACCGGCGCGATCGATGCGGCCGAAGCTCTTGCCGAGCGATGCGTCTTTCACGGCGCGCACCGTGACCGCGCCGACCACGATGTTGTCGATCTGGTAACGGCCCTGCGAGTCGGACATCGCGCTGCCGTGGCTCTGCGAGTCGGTCTGGCTGAGCGCGATCACCGTCGCGCCGCTCACCGGCGATCCGTTCAAGGAACGGACGATGCCGGTGACCGAGCCGCGGCCGAGCATGGCAATGTCGAGCACGATCTGCTCGCCCGGCGCGCGCACGGAGCTGCTGACCTGCCGCAGCGCTCCCGTGCCCGGATCCTTCGTCGCCACGAGGAACGCCATCCCGCACTGGTCCTGACGCACGTAGCGCAGTTCGTAGCGGCCGTCGTTGTTCGTGCGGACGTTGGTCAGGCCCTTGTAGTCGCCGAGCGGCGGAATGCAGAGGATCTCCGGATTCTGCGCGTACGTGACGTTCGCGTCCGGGATCGGAGTTCCATCCGCGCTGAGAATGCGGCCGGAGACGACCGCACCGATGTCTTCGAGACGCGATCCGAGCGTCACCGTCGCCGCCGGTCCGAGCGCGTTACGCAGGTCGCCGATGCCGCTCACGCTCATCTGCGTAGCGACGTACGGTCCTTCCGGTTGTTCGAGCGATGCGAACACGAGGCGTCCGGAGAGCTGCTTCTTCGCGCTGACCACGCGATTGTTCGCGATCGTGTAGTTCACGACGTTGCTGCTGGTGGTCGTGCTCACGATGCGATCGAAGAGCAGCACGGTCTGGAAGCCGAACGGCGGCGCACCACTGACTGTCTCGGGACCGATCACGTGCGCCGAGATCAGTTGCGGGCCTTCGGCGAAGAGCATCTCCGTCGCCATCGTCTGCTGGCTTTCGAAGAGGCCGTCGCCATCGCCGTCGATGTCCAGCGTGAGCGAGCTGTCGGCCACGACGCGATAGCGTCCACCGACGTTCACTCCCACTTGCGCGGTGCCGCGGCGGAAGCCGCCGCTGGCCGGCATCGTGACCGAGAGATCGATCGTGCCGGATCCGGTACCGCTGAGGATCAGCGTGTACGGATTGTCGGCTGGCGCCGGGATGAGCACGAGACGCGACGCCGTCGCCGATGTTCCGAACGGAATGGCCACCGCCGAGGTGACGGTCCCGTTGACGAACGTATTGCTGGTCGAGCCGGCGATGCTTTCGTGACCGCTGTTGTCGGTGAGCGTCGCCGTGACTGGAGCGCCGGACGCGTTGCCGAACGCAAAGGCCACGAAGTTGGATCCCGATGCTGCGACGCGCGAGACGGTGCGCTCGTATGCAGCAGCGCCGCCGGCGAGATCGGACGGAGTCTTCAATGCGTTACCGATGGCGCGCGCGAGGTCGGAGCCGGCATTGGTGGTGCGCAGCAGTTGATCGAATCCGCCATCGACGGCCGTGTTTTCGTTTGCGCCGTAGAAGTCGAAGAGAAGATCGCGGATGGCGTCGGCGTCGGGTTGTCCGAGGGAGACGCGCAGTCCTGCTTCCGCCAAGGCGAGCGCCTTCTGCGTGACGATGCCGCGCGAAGTGCGGATCACATCCTTCGGCAGCGTTCCCGACGGCGCGTTGGCGATGCTCCATGCCTGCCCGAGCACGCGCATGGCTGCCGCGACGACGCTCTGCGGGAGATAGTCGACCGCCACCGGCAACACGAGCGTGTCCGGCGAAAGCGGCACGCCGCGCTCGCCGATGGCCAGCGTAAACTTGAGCCGTCCGGTCGATCCGTCTTCGGTCTCGAGATTGAGATACGTCGCCACGACCTGACCGGTGCGTTCGGCGACGAAGTCGAATTCGAGCATGCGCGAGTCGCGCGGCTGGAGCGTGTCGATGCTCTTCGTGGTGTCGCCCACCAGACGTGCGCCGGACATGCGCGCGCCGTCGAGCGTGACCTGAACATCATTCGCCAGCGCCTGGCTGATGTTGTTGACGGTGACGTACATCTTGAACGGCTCGCCCTGACGAACGATGGCCGGCGCGGTGAACGTCATGTCGAAGTACGGATTGCGCACCAGCACGCCGCCGCTTCCGGATCCAGTCACGGTCACGGGACCGGTGACCAGACCTTGCAACGTGGCCGCGATGTCGAAGTCGATCTGATGGAAGCCTTCCTTCTCGCCGCGCAGCAGGAACTCCGCTTCGCCTTGCTCGCCCGGACGGAAGATCACCACGTCGTCGCTCGTGCCGAGTTGGCCGTCGGCACCCGCGGCGACGACCGGCATGATCTTCGGCTGGGGGCCGCGCGTGGTATCCGGCAGCATCAGCGGATCGTCCGCGGTGTTCAGCACGCGATCGGCGCCGGGCGGCAGTTTGATGGTGCCGGTGACGTCCTGCACGACCAGATTCGAAGTGCCTGGCGCGCCGTTGGCGACGAAGAGTTTGGCCGAGAAGAATTGTTTCAGGTAGCCGACGTTCCCCGGAATGACCAACACACTGGGAATGCGTACTTCCTCGGTCGTGCCATTCGGCAGTCGCACCGTCGGCGCTTCCCCGTCGCCTTCGGGCTTGAGGAGCATCGGGATGATCGTCGTGAGCGGCGGCATCTGCGCGCGCTCCGGCTCCGCGCCTGGAAGCAACGGCTGAGGCACGGCCACGCCGCGATGATCGAAGACCACCGGGAAGGTGAACTCGACCGCCTTCGAATCGAGAGCGATGCCGAGCGTGAACTCGAATCCGAGATAGGAGTCGTCGTCGAGGATGATGCCCTTGGCCTTGATTTCCTCGAGCGTGAGCGGGCGCGTGGTGACGGAGGTGATCAACACCTGCTCGATGACTTCGACGTCGACGCGGTTGGGAGTGATGTCGAGAACGGTGCCGCCGAGACGGGTGATGCGCAGATTCGCGAGCGTGTAGTTGCCGGACTGCGGAAGCGGCGGAATGTGCACCAGCAACGGATCGCCGGTGTTCGGCGCGTCCGCCTGCGGCAGTCGCACGGGAGCGATCAGGCCCGGACCCGCGAGATCTCCTTCGATCGTGAAGGGTCCGCCGAGAAGACGTTCGGCCTCGGCGATCGTGACCTCACCGGCTCCGCCGCGGATGCTGATCCTCACGCCCGACGCGGTGTTCTTCGGAACGGTGACCTTGACCGGGTCGACGGTGGCGGAGAGACCGCTGAGCACGAGCTCGAGCTCACCGAGCTTGCGCGGCTTGAACTGCGCGGAAGCCGTGCCGGCGATGACGAGTCCGAGACACAACTGCAGAAGGAGGCGGCGCACGCCAGACGCACTGCTGGAGAACGACAGCAATCGAGAACCTTCTTTCCGCCGGGACGTGGCCGTTGTACTTGGACGAGAGCGGCAAAAGCGTAACATTTGTTACGCATCAGTCAACAGTAAATAAAGGCTGAAGGGTGTGGGAGCATCAGGGCTGCGTGACGGCAACGGCAGCGTCCGCTATCCGCTGTCCGCGCGCAACTTCCTCCCTCACCGGAAATACGCCCGATCCAGCGCCCGGTACTGCACCGCCTCCGCGACGTGCGACGCGTCCACTCTTTCCACGGCGGCGAGATCGGCGATCGTGCGCGCCACTTTCAGGATGCGGTCGTGGCCGCGTGCGGAGAGGCCGAGGCGCTCGATGGCGGTGATGAGCAACCGGCGTGAGGAGGGGTCGAGCTCGCAATGGCGGCGCATGTGCCGCGTGGTCATCTCGGCATTGCAGAGGATCGCCGCGCGATGGAAGCGATCGCGTTGGATCTGCCGCGCCACCTCGACGCGTTCGCGGATCGACGCGCTCGACTCCGACAGCTCGATGCTCGTGATCTCGTCCGTCGTCAGCGCCGCGACCTCGACCTGCAGATCGATGCGATCGAGTAGCGGTCCGGAGATCTTCGCCAGGTAACGCGACATCTCGTGGCGCGTGCAGATGCATTCGCGCTGCGGATGATTGAAGAAGCCGCATGGACACGGATTGAGAGCCGCAGCCAACGTGAAACGCGCCGGATAAGCAACGGTGCGCGCGGCGCGTGCGATCGTGACCAGGCCGTCCTCGATCGGCTGCCGCATCACTTCCAGCGTCTCGCGGCGGAACTCCGGCAGTTCGTCGAGGAACAGCACGCCGTAATGCGCGAGGCTCAACTCGCCCGGCCGCTGCGGCGTGCCTCCACCGGCCATGCCCGCGGTGGAGATCGTGTGATGCGGCGCGCGGAACGGACGCCGCGACAAGAGGCCGCTCCCGGCCGGCAGCACGCCTGCGACGGAATGGATCTTCGTCGCCACGATGGCCTCGTCTTCCGTCATGCGCGGCAGGATCGTCGCCAGTCGCTTGGCGAGCATGGTTTTCCCCGATCCCGGCGGCCCGATCATCATCACGTTGTGACCGCCCGCTGCCGCGACTTCGAGCGCGCGCTTGGCCTGCACCTGTCCGCGCACCTCCGCGAAGTCCGCCGGCTCGTGCAACGGCTCGCGATTCGAAGTCGAGATCGCGGGCGCGATGGCGTGATCGCCGCGCAGGTGCTGCACCAACGCAAAGAGATGCGGCACGCCGATGACGCGCAGTCGCTCCACCGCCGCGGCTTCATTTGCGTTCGGCGCGGGCACGATCAGTTCACGGATGGACCGGTCGTGCGCGAGTGCAGCCGAGATGGCGAGCGTTCCGCGTACGGCCGTGACGGTGCCGTCGAGGGACAACTCGCCCACGACCACACGTCCGGCGACGTCCTCCTCGCGCACGAGTTCCAGCGCCTGAAGAATGCCGAGCGCGATCGGAAGATCGAATCCCGATCCTTCCTTGCGCACGTCGGCCGGCGCGAGGTTGACGGTGAAGTGGCGGACCGGAAACGACAAGCCGCAGTTGACGATCGCCGAACGCACGCGCGCATACGACTCGCGCACGGCGGAATCCGGCAAGCCGACCAGCGAGAAGCCCGGCTGCTGCGCGTGCCGGACGTCGACTTCGACGGTGATGCGTACTGCTTCAATCCCGAGGGTGGCGGCGCTCCATACTTTCGAGAGCATGGCAGGTCGACCCGCGGAAGTCCCGCATCGAGTATCCCTCGGCGCACGCGCGCGGTCAACGCTCCGTGATCTTGCGGCGCGCCACCGGCACCATCAGCTTCTCGTACAGCGCGTCGGGGATCAGCCGCGTGACGCGCATCAGCAGCGACATCCGTCGCGGAAACTCGACCACGCGTTTGCCGCGCTCGATCCCGTCCGCGATGATGCGCGCCGCTTTCGGCGACTGCAGCAGAAACGGCATGTGGAAGCGATTCTTCACGGTCATGTCCGTGGCGACGAAACCGGGGTTCACGATCGTCACGCCGACGTCGTACGGCACCAGCTCGATGCGTGCCGCTTCGAGAAACGCCTGCACCGCCGCTTTGCTCGCGGAGTATGGACCAGAGGTCGGCAAGCCGCGTAAACCTGCAACGGATGCGACGCCGACGAAGCGTCCGCTCCGGCGCTCGATCATTCCCGGGATCACGGCGTCGTACAGATACATCACGCCGAGCACGTTCACGCGGATGACCTGCTCGGCGTCGCCGATGTCGAAGCGCGTGGCGTGATTGGGGATGCTCACGCCCGCGTTCGCGATGGCGAGATCGAACGGCCCGCCGAGCGCCTCCTCGCCGCGGCGCACGGCATCGCGCACTGCCGCGGCATCGGCGACGTCGCACGCGATCGGTACCGCGCGCACTCCGATCGCCGACAACTCGCGCGCGGTCGCTTCGAGCAACTCCGCGCGGCGTGCGAGCAGCGCAAGGCCGTATCCGCGCCGCGCGAGCTCGCGCGCGAGATCGAGTCCGATTCCGCTGGAGGCACCGGTGAGGA
>CAMPKJ010000022.1 GCA_946887105.1 uncultured Acidobacteriota bacterium
CGAAACCACTTCTCCACGAAAACGTAATCAGGTACGGAAGGAACGCACGGTTATCATCTGAGCCTCGCATGAAACGGCTGGTCGCTCTTCTCGCGTTCGTTCTCGGCATCGTCGTGCTGGTCGTGTTGATCCCGCGCTTCGATGCCGTGCAGCCGCATGTCGAGATCACGCGCGGGCAGGCGAAGGAGATCGCGGACGACCAGGCCCGCAAGCTCGGCATCCCGGTCGACCAGGCGTGGCACAACATCGTCTGGATCGGCTCGCCGCATCTCGATCGCGAGCTGGAAAAAGATCCGGAGCGGTACCGCGCCTCCGCGGAGGATCCAGCGGTCGGTCCGCGCCTCGGCGGGTATCGCGTCAATTACTACCGGCGCGGCCTGGAGAAGTTCATCCCGTTTGGCAGGGTCTACGTCAGCGGCCGCGGGGAGATCCTCGCGGCGCGCCTGCTGCAGCGGCCGGAAGCGGTCGGCGCCAATCTGACCGAGGCGCAGTTGCGGCCGCAGGCGGATGCGTTCGTACGGTCGCGGAAATTGCCCGGTGCCCCGAATCCCGTGTTCGAATCGGCGCGGCCGAACGTGCAGCGCGGACGCACCGACTGGACCTTCCGCTACCGCGTCCGTTCGGACTTCGACACCGGCAAGGTCGTGATGTACCTCTGGGTCTACTTCAGCGGCGACCGCTTCGCCGGCTGGGACCTGATCGAGGAGTACGCGGACGGCACGCCGTTCCGCTTCGACAACCAGGTCGGCGGCACGCTCGGCAGCTACGTCGCGCTGTACGTCCTGCTGCTCGTGCTGCTGGTGATGTTCCTCAAGAAGTACCACGCCGGTGAAGTCGGCGTCGGCACCGCCACCTTCCTGTTCGGCGCGGTGCTGCTCCTCTCGATCATCGGCGATCTGATCGTGGCGCCCGCGATGTCGGACGGCACCGGCATGGGGAGCATCGACGCGCAGCAGACCGCGTTCGCGATCGCGGGATTCAAGATCCTCTTCGTCGACGTGCCGATGGCGGTGCTGGTGTTTCTGGCCTGGGCGGTCGGCGAGAGTTACGCACGCGAGCGCTGGGGCCATCGCCTGGCGTCGTTCGACGCGCTGCTGCGGCGCGATCCGATCAACGCCACCGTCGGCCAGTCGGTATTCGCGGGCGTGCTCACCGCTCCCGTGGTCGCGGCGGCGACGTTCCTGATCGGCGCGATTGCGACGTACACCGGACTCGCCCATCCCGTGCTCGGTGGCGGCACGCAAACGATCCTCTATCTCGGCGGGCCGCTGGCGATGATTCTCGGCGCGAGCGTCGAGGCGATCATGACCGCGGTGGTCGCGATCCTGTTCGTGCTCGCCTTCGCCCATCGCCGGCGGAAGACGTGGCTGGGGATCATCGTCGCGTTGCTCCTGGTTGCGATCGGCGGCATCTGCGCGCCGCCCATCGGTCCCTACGCGATGCGGATGCTGTTCGGATTCGGCGGCGGACTGGCGGCGATCGCCATCTTCCTCCGCTACGACCTGCTGGCCACGACCATCGCGCTCTTCTTCGGCTCCGCGCTCACCGCGTCACTGCCGCTGTTGAGCATGTCCGGCGGCGACTTCCGGACACAGCTCATCCTCTCGATTGCGGTGCCGCTCGTCGTCGCCACCGGTGTCGCGGTGGCGGGCGTGCTGACTCGTCGCGAGGTGGTGTACTCCTACGAAGATCTCGCGCCGCACGTGAAGCGCATCGTCGAGCGCGAGCGCGTGAAGGCCGAGATCGATGCGGCCAATCGCATTCAGGCCGCGCTGCTGCCGCTCGATGCGCCGAACCTCGCCGGCGCGAGCGTGGCTTCGCACTATCGCGCGGCGACCGAGATCGGCGGCGATTACTTCGACTTCCTGAAAGTCGCGAGCGGCGAGATCGGCATCGCCTTCGGCGACGTCTCCGGACACGGTCTGACCAGCGGCATCGTCATGGCCATGGCCAAATCGGCGCTGCTGGTGCAGGTCGACTACGACCCGGCGCCGCGCGCGGTGCTGGATGTGCTGAACGAGATCGTGATCAAGACCTCGCCGCGGCGCACCATGATGACCTTCTTCTTCGGCCTGCTCGATCCGCGCGCGCAAACGCTGCGCTTCTCCTCGGCCGGCCATCTCGATCCGTACGTCTATCGCGCGAGCAGCGGGAAGATGGAGGCACTGTCGTCGTGGGGCTTCCCGCTCGGCGTGCGCCGGCGCGATCCGTTCCGCGAGCACATCGTCGAGTTCAGCGCCGGCGACCGCCTGGTGTTGTACAGCGACGGCCTCATCGAGTGCGTCGACGACGACGGCGAGCCGTTCGGCTTCGAGCGATTCGAGAAGGTGATCTCCGAGCACGGACGCCGGTCCGCGGACGAGATCAAGAAGGCGCTGTTGAACGCCGTGCGCAAGTTCACGCGCAATCGTCCGCCGGAAGACGATCAGACGCTGGTGGTGGTGGCGTTCGAGGAAGAGGCACTGGACGCGGTCCCCGACCGAAGCGGTGTCATCGCTCTGCAAACTGTCGAAACCGCGGAGACAGTGCACTAGGTGGAATGGTAGAGTTCGGTCATTCCACAGAGAGAGAGAGGAGAAATGACCATGGGCAACTTCTACAGTATCGGAGCGGTCGCGAAGCGCGCGAATACCTTCTCGTTCTTCAGCCTCAACATCACGTCCGGAGTGATCACCAACAGCGGCGTCTCGTACGAGAACCCGGTCAACGCGCAGTCGACGTACGTGAACGTGTACGCGACGGCGGTGCAGTCGCAGGGCAGCCCCGCCGACGTCACCCTCGGCGCCGCGATCGACAGCTCGGCTCCGGTGACCGGCAGCGTCATGGCCAGCCCCCCGACCAACGTCGACGTGGTGGTCACGCTGTACGGCCAGGGTACGGTGCTGGGCACCTACACGCTCCCGGCCGGCCAGACCAGCGGCAACTTCACGTTCCAGGTCAGCTCCAGCGATGCCATCCCTGAAAACGAGGTGGAATCGGCGCTGAAGAAGATCCTTCCCCAGGCTCCGCGCGCCTAGCTCGCACCCCTGCCTTCTCCCCTCTCGGAGGGGAGAAGGTACCGCAGGCGGATGAGGGGCTGTTTGCGGGATAGAATCCCGCCCTTATGGCGAATCCCGAACCCAACAAGATCATCTACTCGATGGTCGGTGTCTCGAAGTTTCATGGCAAGAAGCAGGTCCTGAAAGACATCTACCTCTCCTATTTCTACGGCGCGAAGATCGGCGTGATCGGTCTGAACGGCTCCGGCAAGTCGTCGCTCCTGCGCATTCTGGCCGGCGTCGACAAGGACCACCTCGGCGAAACGGTGCTGTCGCCCGGATACACGGTCGGCTTTCTCGAACAGGAGCCGCAAGTCGATCCGGCGAAAACCGTTCGCGAGATCGTGGAGCAGGGCGTCCAGCCGGTGCTCGATCTCCTGAAAGAGTTCGACGAGATCAACAACGCGTTCACCGATCCCGACGCCGACATGGACAAGCTCATGGACCGCCAGGCCAAGGTCCAGGACAAGCTCGACGCGGCCGGCGCGTGGGACCTCGACTCCAAGCTGGACATGGCCATGGACGCATTGCGTTGTCCGCCGCCCGAGACGCTCGTGGCGACGCTCTCCGGCGGTGAGAAGCGCCGCGTCGCGCTGTGCCGTCTGCTGCTGCAGGCGCCCGACATCCTGCTGCTCGACGAGCCGACGAACCATCTCGACGCGGAGAGCGTGCAGTGGCTCGAACAGCATCTGCAGCAATACGCGGGCACGGTCATCGCCGTCACGCACGATCGCTACTTCCTCGACAACGTGGCCGGATGGATTCTCGAGCTCGACCGCGGCGAAGGCATCCCGTGGAAGGGCAACTACTCGTCGTGGCTGGAGCAGAAGAAGAACCGCCTGGCGCAGGAAGAGAAGGCGGAGTCGAACCGCCAGAAGACGCTGGACCGCGAGCTCGAATGGATCCGCATGTCGCCGAAAGCGCGTCATGCGAAGGGGAAGGCGCGCATCAACGCGTACGAGAACCTGCTCAGCCAGGAGACCAAAGAGAAGGTGGCGGAGCTGGAGATCTACATCCCGCCCGGCCCGCGTCTCGGCTCGGTCGTGATCGAGGCCGATCACGTGGCGAAGGCGTACGGCGACAACCTGCTGGTCGACGAAATGACGTTCCGTCTGCCGCCCGGCGGCATCGTCGGCGTGATCGGTCCGAACGGCGCCGGCAAGACCACGCTCTTCCGGATGATCATCGGCGAAGAGAAGCCGGACGACGGCACGATCCGCCTCGGCGAGACGGTGAAGCTCGGCTACGTCGATCAGAACCGCACGCTCGATGGCGAGAAGACCATCTTCGAAGAGATCACCGGCGGCGGCGACCTGATCCAGCTCGGACCGCGCGAGATGCAGTCGCGCGCGTACGTGGCCCGCTTCAACTTCTCCGGATCCGATCAGCAGAAGAAGGTGGGCGTGCTCTCCGGCGGCGAGCGCAATCGCGTGCACCTGGCGAAGATGCTCAAGGAAGGCGCGAACGTCCTCCTGCTCGACGAGCCGACCAACGACCTCGACGTGAACACCATGCGCGCGCTCGAAGAGGCGCTGGAGAACTTCGCCGGCTGCGCGATCGTGATCAGCCACGACCGCTGGTTCCTCGATCGCGTGGCCACGCACATCCTGGCCTTCGAAGGCGACAGCCACGTCGAGTTCTTCGACGGCAACTTCACCGAGTACGAGGAAGACAAGAAGAAGAGACTCGGCGCCGAGGCGGCGCAGCCGCACAGGATCCGGTACCGGCAACTGAGCCGGTGACTATGCGCGGAGCGCTCGTCGTCCTCCTGTTCGCCACCTTTCCCGTCGTCGCGGATCTCACCCAATCCGCGCTGACGGGCGAGGTGACGATCGGCGACACACCCGCGGCGGGCGTCACCGTCACGGCCACCGCGCGCGCGACACAAACCTCCCGCACCGCCACCACCAACGCGCGCGGGCGTTACTGGATCGGCGCGCTCACGCCCGGCCTCTACGACATCACCTTCTCGCGCGCGGGCCTCACCTCACTCTCGCGTCCCGCGACGATCGAGCTCGGACGGATCACGCGATCGGACGCGCGGCTGGAGATCAGCGCAGACGAGGAGACGGTCATGTCGACCGTCACCACCGTCAGCGTCGCCGAGACCACGCCGATCACCACGCACTTCTGGGGCGATGAGCTCGATCGCGTTCCCTTGCGCCGCGACGTCATCACCGCGGCGGAGTTGTCGCCGCTTCACTTCGATGGCCAAACGACGCTCGACGACACCGCACTCTTCTTTCCTTCTCTTCTCGGCGAGGAAGCGCTCGAGGAAGTGACGATCGTGCGCGGCGCGCAACCGGTCGAGCTCGGCGGCTTCGGCAGCAGCACCATCCTGGCGCGTACGCGCTCGGGAAGCGATGCGTTCTCCCTCTCGCTGCGCGACACGTATGCGACGCACGGCGGCGGAGGGAACGTGCTCGAAAGCGCGAGCGCCGGCCGCATCGTGCCGGAGCGGCTCTGGTTCTTCGCCGCCGGATGGGGCGGCGACGCGACCGACGTCCGCGTCCGCAAGCTCCGCGGCTTCACGTTGAAAGCAACGGCGCAGGCCACGCCGTCGCATCACGTCGTGGCATCGCACTTCGACGCCGATGCCGCTGTCATCCCGAGCGTGAGTCGAGGGACCCGGGGGCCGGGTGGCACGATGCACACGAATGGTGCCGCCCCACACGCCCAGGTCCCTCGACTGACGCTCGGGATGACAGCCACCGCGCTCCGCTACACCGGGATCTTCAACGAGCGCTTCACCGCCGAAGCGATCGTCAGCCGCTCGCACGCATCGTCGAACGGCACCGGTCGGGACGATGATGAAACGGCGGCGAAGGTGTCGTATCGCACCGGCGATCACGTCGTCAGCGCCGGCGGCAAACGCGACGTGTTTCACGTGAGCGATCGCTGGTCGGTTGGCCGATGGACCGTCGACGCGGGCGTGCGTCACGGCGACACGCGCACCACGCCGCGCATCGCAGCCGCATTCGACCTGCGCAGCGATCGCGGGAGTCACGCCATCGTCGCGAGCTGGGGCGAGTATCTCGAGTTCCCGCGCCAGGCCGGGCCCGGATCCGCGCGGACGCCCGTGCTGCGCGTGACGACGCTCGGCTACACCTCATCGCTCGAATCCTCCGGCGCGGCGCGCATCGACGTTTTCCATTTCGAAGGCGCGCGCGA
Organism: uncultured Acidobacteriota bacterium; assembly: GCA_946887105.1. Next base: position 6,210 of record CAMPKJ010000022.1, read on the forward strand.
CGTCGATCAGATCCAGGCGGACGCGCGCTATCGCATGTTCGATCGCTTCGAAGCCGGCGGCAGCTACGTCTACTCGCGCGGCGATGACGCACTCGCCGCGCATGCGGGCCATGCGCGCATCGGCGTGCAGGTTCCGTTCGCCGGACACGAGCTCTCTGCGATGGTGCTGGAGCGCTACGACTTCGAACGCTGGACCACCGACTTCGGCGCGCGCTATGACGTGCCGGTGCGCCGCGTCGCACTCACGCTCGCGGCGGACGCCACGAACGTCTTCGACGCCGAAGATGTCGTGAGCCAGCCTCGGGGATTCCGCTTCTGGGTCCGCGCCCGCCTCTGATTCGGCTTTCCGCGCGTTCCGCTCCACGAATTTGAATGTCGCTTCGCGACCAAACGCGGTTACCATCTCTGTATCCAATCAGTTACAGAAGTGAGACACCGGGCGCGACGTGTGCTCTAACGCCGCTCACACATTCCCAGTTCCGCGTCAGCCTGGTTACATTTTCGCGTCCTTTTCGAAAACAGGAGGAGATATGCCACGTTTGCGTCAGTTCCTTGTTTTCCTTCTCGCTTTGCTCGGCGCCTTTGCGGCGTTCGGACAAGGCACGACCGGTTCACTCATCGGCAACGTCACCAGCGATGGTGCGGCTCTGCCGGGTGTGACGGTCACCATCAGTTCGCCGGCGCTTCAGGGCACGCGCACGGCGATCACCGGAGAAGGCGGCGGATACACGTTCCCGTCGCTGCCGCCGGGCAAATACACGGTCGCCTTCGACGTCGAAGGGATGTCGAAAATCACCAGGACCGTATCGGTGCAGCTGGCCGCAACCGCACGCGCGGACGCGGAAATGAAATTGAGCAGCGTGTCCGAGGCGATCACCGTCACGGCGTCGGCTCCGGCGGTCATGGAGAACACGGACGTGGCGCGCAACTACACGGCCGAGCTCATCGCGGAGCTGCCGGTGCGGCGCAACATCACCGATACCGTGCTGCTCACGCCGGGCGTGAACAACTCCGGCGCGCGCGGCAACATCAGCATCTCCGGCGCTGCTTCGTACGACAACCTCTTCCTGGTGAACGGCGTGACCGTGAACGAGAATCTGCGCGGGCAGCCGCACGATCTCTTCATCGAAGACGCCATCCAGGAAACGACCGTGCTCACCGGCGCGGTGTCGGCTGAATACGGCCGCTTCACCGGCGGCGTGGTCAGCACGCTCACGAAGTCGGGCGGCAACGAGTTCCACGGCTCGTTCCGCGACACGTTCAACAATGCGGCCTGGATCTCCAAGACCCCGGTCGAGACCACCGATCACCTCGACGAGATCGCGCAGACGTACGAAGCGACCCTCGGCGGATATGCGTGGCGCGACCGCCTCTGGTTCTTCGCCTCCGGCCGCGACGCCAAGGGTGCGCCGGCAGTGGGCATCAACCCGGTCGGTTCCACCACGGCGCCGACGGGCCAGCCGGTGACGACCTTCTCGAACACGGTCGACGAAACGCGCTACGAAGTGAAGCTCACCGCGCAGCTCTTCGCGCAGCACTCACTGATCGGCTCGTTCCTCGACGTCGACCGTGTCGAGACCAACAACTACTTCGCGCCGATCTACGACGTGGAGAGCATCGTTCCCAACCGTTCGCTTCCGAACGAACTGCTGGCCGTCAGCTACAACGGCGTGCTGACCAGCAACCTGCTCGTCGAAGCGCAGTACTCGGAGAAGAAGTTCTCCTTCATCGGCAGCGGCGGCCAGTTCACCGATCAGATCCGGGGAACCTGGGTCCAGGACACCAACGCGCGCTGGAACGCGCCCGTGTTCTGCGGCGTCTGCACGCCGGAGGGCCGCGACAACGACTCCATCGCCGCCAAGGCCACGTACTTCGTGAACACGCGCTCGATGGGCACGCACAACTTCGTCGCCGGCGGCGAGGATTACCACGAGACCCGCGCCGTCAACAATTACCAGTCCGCCAGCCAGTTCGAAGTCTTCTCCACCGGCACGGCCCGCTTCTTCAACGGCTCGCCGTATCCGGTGTTCGACACGAACACGCGCCTTCGCCACCGTCCGATCCTGCAGCTCTCGCAGGGCAGCGACATGAAGACCCGCGCGTTCTACATCAATGACAAGTGGGACTTCAACAACCACTGGAGCTTCAACGTCGGCGTGCGCTGGGACAAGAACGACGCCGTCGACGCCAGCGGCAACGTGGTCTCGGACGACAGCGCATTCAGCCCGCGCCTCGGCGCGCTGTACGACATCCGCGGCGACGGCCGCTATCGCATCAACGCCAGCTACAGCCATTACGTGACCAAGATCGTCGACGGCAACGTCGGCGGCGGCGCGGCCGGCGCAGGCGTGCCCGCGCTCTTCAACTATCGCTATGAAGGTCCGGTCATCAATCCGGCCGGCACGCCCGACTCGGAGCTGGTCAACACCCGCGACGCGCTGACGACCATGTTCAACTGGTTCAACAGCCTCACCGAAGACCAGAAGAAGGCCGTGCTGGTGAGCTCGTCGATTCCGGGCTTCACCACGCAGATCATCGATCCGATCGAGTCGCCGTTCGTGCGCGAGCTCGTGCTCGGCTTCGGCACGCAGATCGGCTCGAGCGCGCATGCGCGCGTCGATCTGATCGACCGCAAGTGGGACAACGAGTATGCGACGCTGGTCGATCTCAGCACCGGCAGGTTCACCGCGCCCAACGGCGCCACCGGCGACCTGGCCGCGATCATCAACGACGACGGCTTCATCGAGCGCACCTATCAAGCCGTGCAGACGACGTTCGGCTGGAACCGCGGCCGCTTCAACGTCGGCGGCGGCTACACCTGGTCGCACATGGAAGGCAACGACCTGCCCGAGGGTGACGGCACCGCGGGCGTCACCAACCAGTTCGGCTACTTCTATCCCGAGTATCTGAACTACGAGCGCCGCGCTCCGAAGGGAACCCTGCTCGGCGATCAGACCCATCGCCTGCGCGCGTGGGTCGGCTACGACATCCCGTTCCCGGTCGGCCAGCTCAACGCCACCGTGCTGCAGGCCTATGACTCCGGCCGCGCATACTCGGCGATCGGAAACATCAACGCCGGCCCGAACGGTGCCTCCGGATGCGGTACGAATGCCGCCACGACTCTCTGCGCGAGCCCCGTGCCCGCGAATCCGGGATACCTGTTGTCCACGATCAGCGATTCGCACGCGTACTACTTCAGCGACCGCGGTGCGTTCCGCACGGACGCCGCGACCAGCACCGATCTCTCCGTCAACTATCGCGTGCCGGTCGGACGCTTCGAGCTGTTCGCGCAGGGTCAGCTGCTGAATGCGTTCGCCGAAGAAACGGTCAACGATATTTATCTCAGCCGCATGGACTTCACGGTCCGTACGTTCCGCACCAACGGCGCGGCGTCCGGTCTGAAGCAGTTCAATCCATACACCGAAACTCCGATCGAATGCCCTCAGGGACAGAACAAGGATCAGTGCTCGGCCCTCGGCGCGCACTGGCAGCTCGGTGCGAACTTCGGGAAGGCGATCAGCAAGGACGCCTACCAGTCGCCGCGCACCTATCGCTTCTCGCTCGGCATCCGCTTCTAACCCGCGCTTCGAAAGTGCGGCGGCTTCGGCCGCCGCACTTTTTCTTCCTACAGCCCGTCCTGGGCCAGCGCGTAAGCCAATCCCGCCAACGCCGCCGTGTTCTGCGCGAGCGCTTTCGGATCGACTTTGTCGAGCGTGTCCGCCGGCGTGTGATGGAAATCGAAGTAATGCCGCGGATCGGGCACGAGGCCGAAGCCGACCACGCCCGCATCGGTCATCGGTGAGGTGTCGGCGCCGGTGTGCTTCGAGCTGGCGAAGAAGAGCGGTGCGACACGGTTGAGCATTTTCATGCGCGCCTGCAGGCGCTCGAGGTTCTTTCCTTCCAGCGTGGTGATGAAGCCGACCGGCGTCGCGGCGCCTGCATCGCTCTCGATGACGGCGACGTGCTTCTGGATCTCTTCGCGCTTGGCCGCGTTCTCGAAGTACTTGCGGCCGCCGCGCAGTCCGTTCTCCTCGTTCATGAACAGCACGCCGCGGATGGTGCGCTTCGGCACGATGCCGAGCTCCTTCATCACGCGCATCGCTTCCATGACCATGACCACGCCGGAACCGTCGTCGATCGCGCCCGTGCCGAGGTCCCAGGAATCGAGATGACCGCCGATCAGCACGATCTCGTCGGGACGCTCGCTGCCGCGGATCTCCGCAATGACGTTCGATGAGGCGACGTCCGGCAGCGTGCGCGGCGTGAGCACGAGATGCATGCGCACCCGCTCCCCTTTCGCGAGCAGCCGGTGCACGAGTCCCGCATCCTCGGTGGTCATGGCCGCGGCGGGGATCTTCGGATGCTTCGGGTCGTAACGCAGCGAGCCGGTGTGCGGCGTGCGCAGCGATGCCGAGGCGACCGAGCGGATCACCGTGGCCACGGCGCCGAATTCGGCGGCGCGGCTCGCGCCGGTGCCGCGGAACACGACCGCCTTCGAATACGCCTGAAAGGCCTGTCCGCTTTCGACGAGCGCCATGTCCATCTCGCCGTTGTAGAAGACGATCTTGCCGGCGATCTTCGCGCGTCCGAGCTCCGCGAGCTGGTCGTACGACGTGACCTCGATGACCTCGGCGGTGATGCCCGCGGCAGGCGTGGCCACGCTGCCGCCGAGCGCGGTGAGCACGATGCGCTGATCGTTATGCGAGACCAGGCGCGCGCGTTCCTCGCCGCGCACCCAGTGCGGCACCATCACCGCCTCACGGCGCACGTCGATGCCCCACTCCTTGAAACGCTTCTCTGTGTACTGCACCGCCAGCGCCGCACCCTTCGATCCCGAAAGGCGCGGCCCGATGTTGTCGGTCAGATACGCGAGCGTCTCGTACCCCTGCGAATGGGCGAGGATGTGATCGATGAGACGGATGGCGGTGGCGTCGGTGGACTGCGCGAATGCGGACGCGGTGATCGTGAGAGTGAAGGCTGCGATTGTCTTTTTCATAACGATGAACGATGAACGATGAACGATGGAAGAACGCACGTCATCGTTCCTCGTTCATCGTTCATCGTTCGCGCGAAGCGCTACAGTTCCGTATCGATCTGCGCTCTCTGCAGGTTGCCCGAGTAGTCGACGTAGATCGACTTCCACTCCGTGAACACGTCGATGCCCGCGACGCCCGCCTCGCGATGACCGTTGCCGGTCTCCTTCACACCGCCGAACGGCAGGTGCACCTCGGCGCCGATGGTCGGGGCGTTCACGTAGAAGATACCGGTGTACATGTCGCGCATGGCCGTGAAGGCCTTGTTCACGTCGCGCGTGTAGATCGACGACGACAGTCCGTACCGCACTCCGTTGCCGATCTCGATGGCGTGCTCGAGCGACTTGCAGCGGATCACCGCCGTGACCGGTCCGAAGATCTCTTCCTGCGCGATGCGCATCTCCGGCGTCACCTCGGCGAACACGGTCGGCTCGTGGAAGAAGCCCTTTGCGTAATCGCCATCGCTGAGCACGTGTCCGCCCGCGACGAGCTTCGCTCCTTCGTCGATGCCGATCTTCACGTAGTCAGCGACCGTCTTCAGCTGCGAAGCCGAGACGCTCGGTCCCATGTCCACCTTCGCATCGAGGCCGTTGCCGACGCGCAGTTTCTTCGCGCGCGCCGCCAGCTTCTCGACGAACTGGTCGTAGACCTTGTCGTGCACGACCACGCGCGAGGCGGCAGTGCAGCGCTGGCCGGTCGTGCCGAACGCACCCCACAACGCGCCGTCGACGGCCAGGTCGACGTCCGCGTCATCCATCACCATGATCACGTTCTTGCCGCCCATCTCCAGGTGAACGTGCTTGAACTGCGGCGCGCAGGCCATGTTGATGTCGCGGCCCACTTCGGTCGAGCCGGTGAACGAGATCACGCGGACCTTGGGATGCTGCAGCATCGGCTCGCCGACTTCGCGGCCGCCGCCGGTGACCATGTTCCAAACACCCGCCGGCAGCCCCGCCTCTTCGAACGCCTCGGTGAGCATGACCACCGACAGCGGCGTGAGCGAAGCGGGCTTGATGACCACCGTGTTGCCGCACACCAGCGCGGCCATGCCCTTCCACGCCGGAATGGCCATCGGGAAGTTCCACGGAGTGATCAGCCCGGCCACGCCGAGGGGCATGCGTACGGCCATGTTGAACTTGTTGTGCAGCTCGGAGGGAGTGGTCACGCCGAAGAGACGCCGTCCTTCGCCCGCGGCGAGGAAGGCCATGTCGATCGCTTCCTGAATGTCGCCTCTGGTCTCGTCGACCACCTTCCCCATCTCGCGCGTCATCTCGCGCGCCATCTCGTCCTTGCGGCGCTTGAGGATGTCGCCGGCGCGATAGAGATACTCCGCGCGCTTCGGCGCCGGCGTCAGACGCCACGCCTCGTACGCTTTCGACGCCGCGTCGACCGCCACACTCACATCCGCGGCATTCGACTCCTGGAAGATCCCGATCAGATCGTCCTGATTGGCCGGGTTGCGGTTCTCGAACGTCTTCCCGCTGCCCGACTTCACCCACTGGCCATTGATGTAGTTCGCGTACTCACGCGTCTCGCGCAGCGAACGCTCGCGCGCGAAGGTGTTGGTTTCGGTTGCTGACATGAGTGTTACCTCCGGTTGGGAGTCGCAAAGTCTCAGAGTCTCAAAGTCTCAAAGGGGCCTGCGGCCAGAATCCTCTTTGAGACTTTGCGACTTTGAGACTTTGCGACTCGGTTGAACTACTTGGCTTTCGCCGGCGCGGCGTCGTCCTTCGGCACGCGCGACCCCATGTCGACGTTGCCGCGGAACTTCGCGCCTTCGGCGACGATGATCTTCGGGGCTTTGATGTTGCCGTCCACCGTTGCGCTGGCGACCAGCTCGACTCGATCGTCGGCGGAGATGTCGCCGGTGAGCTTGCCTTCCACGGTCACGTTGCGCGCGTGCACGGTCGCTTCGAGACGCGCCTTCGTACCGACGCGCAGATCGGCGGAGAGATTGATCTTGCCACGCACCGTTCCTTCGACGAGCAGCGGCTCGGAGCCCGAGATCGTTCCCTCGATGGTCACGTTCGGACCGATGAATGCGGCGCCCGGTTGCGGGGCGGCGTTGGTGCGTGTGTCGGGACGCGGAGCGGGAATCGGTTCTTTGGAGAAAAGGGCCATTGATGTCCAGTCGACCTCGAAAAGTGGGGCCGAAGCATACGATAGACTTCCGCGCGCTTCAAAATCGGAGACGGGTGTGCACGTTCTACGTACCACGACAACACTGATCCTTCTCACGTCGCTGCTCGCGTGCAAAGGCCGCGGCAGGAAAGACGAGCAATACAAGACCGAAGAAGTGGACCGCGGCACCGTGACCATGACCGTCACCGCCACCGGAACGCTCTCGGCCGTCACCACGGTGCAGGTCGGCAGCCAGGTCTCCGGCGTGATCGCCCGCCTGTACGCCGACTTCAACAGTCAGGTGAAAAAGGGGCAGCTCCTCGCCGAGCTCGACCCCACCCCGTTCGAGGCGCAGGTCGAACAGCGCCGCGCCGATCTCACGCAAGCGCAGGTGCAGACCGACGACGCGCGCATCAAGTACGAACGGCAACGCCGCCTGATGGAGGGCGGCCTCACCTCGCAAGCCGAAGTCGACGCCGCGGAGTCGCAGTTCAAGTCGGCCAACGCGCAGGTGCGCCAGGCCCAGGCCGCGCTCAGCCAGGTGCTGACCAACCTCCGCTACACCAGGATCATCTCCCCCATCGACGGCATCGTCGTCGACCGGCAATACGACGTCGGCCAGACCGTGGCCGCGTCGTTCCAGGCGCCGACGCTGTTTCAGATCGCGCAGGACCTCACCAAGATGCAGGTCCAGGCGGATGTCGATCAGAGCGACATCGGACGCGTGCAGGTCGGCCAGGTGGCGCGCTTCAACGTCGATGCGTATCCGGAGGAAGAGTTCCGCGGCCGCATCTCGCAGATCCGCTTCAACGCGCAGGTGAATCAGAACGTGGTCACGTATCCGGTGATCATCGAAGTCGCGAATCCCGAGGGGCGGCTGCGGCCGAAGATGACCGCAAACGTGACCATCGACGTGCAGAGCGTGAAGAACGTCCTGCGCGTGCCGAACGCCGCGCTGCGATTCAAGCCGCCCACCGACGAGAGCGCGGAACGGAGCGGCGGAGGCGGTGGCGACGCCATGCAACGCGCCGCGCGCAGCGGCCGCGGACGCGGTCCCGCCGGCGCCGCCGGACAGATGCCCGGCCGCCGCGGCGGCGATACGTCGAAAGCGCAAACGGTGTACATCCTCGACGCGGAAAAGAAACTCAAGCCGGTCGAGATCCGCACCGGCATCACCGACGGCCGCTTTACGCAGATCGTCTCCGGTCCGCTGAAGCAAGGCGACGCGGTGGTGATCGGCGTGGCCACCTCGAAGGTCGAAGGGCCTCCGCCGATGGGCGGACAAGGTGGCCCGGGCGGTCGCGGCGGACGCCGGGGAGGCTGACGTGGCCACTCCCGTCATCGAGATCAACGGCCTCACCAAGGTCTATCACCTCGGCGAAGTGGACGTCCGCGCGCTCGACGGTGTCGACCTCCGCGTCGACGCCGGAGACTTCGTGGCCATCATGGGACCTTCGGGCTCGGGCAAGTCGACGCTGATGAACATCATCGGCTGCCTCGACCGGCCGACCGCTGGCACCTACATCCTCGACGGCGCTGACGTCTCGCAGCTCAGCCGCGACCAGCGCGCCATCATCCGCAACGCCAAGATCGGCTTCGTGTTCCAGAGCTTCAACCTGCTCGCGCGCACGTCGTCGATGGAGAACGTCGAGCTGCCGCTGCTCTACGGCGATCTCGCGCTGTCGAAACGCGAGCGTCACGAACGCGCCAGGGCCGCGCTGCATCACGTCGGACTGGCCGGGCGCGAGGGCAACTATCCGTCGCAGCTCTCCGGCGGACAACAACAGCGCGTGGCCATCGCCCGCGCACTCGTCACCGATCCCGCCATCCTGCTCGCCGATGAACCGACCGGCAACCTCGACTCGCGCACGTCGCTCGAGATCATGGGCATCTTCCAGGACCTCAACGACGAGGGAAAGACGGTGGTGCTGATCACGCACGAGCCCGACATTGCCCAGCACGCAAAACGCATCGTGCACGTGCGCGACGGCCGCATCCAGCAGGACGAACGACTCGAACAGCAACGCGTCGTGCGTCAGCGACCAGGAAACGCGATCACCGGCTCCTGATAGCGGTATCCGGGTGGGACCGCGAGGGCCTCAGCGGGAAGGTCGACTGTCTCGAAGTCGTCGAACGTCGTGGTCACCAGGTCGACCATGACAGCCCCGCCCTCATATCGCCGGGACACCGACAGGATGCGTTTCAGAGGGAAGCCTTTTCACGGCTGACAACGCGGCGGCGACCGGTTGATCGACCGCGGCGAATCCTGTGCGAACGTTGCGCAGATCCATCGGAACGACCGCCAGTTTGATCTCGTCCGTCGTCCAGAGGAGGATGGTGGAATGGAACATCACGCGGATCGTTTCCGCGCCGATCTTCAGTTTCACGTCATGGGCGAATTTCAGCACGTACTTCCTCGCCGGAAACCCGGCGATCCGCTCCTCCGACGGTTCCTCCTCCATGCTGACGTTCTTCACCGCCACGACGTCCTTCGAGTTCTCGTCGAGGAACGGCACCGAGTAATGTCCAGTGGACATTCCTTTCGACCGGCCGCCCTTCAGCCGGTAGTACGTCGAGAGTTTCTCGTTCAACGCGATCACGGTCTTGCCGCCATCGGTCGAAAAGGAGGCGTTGGCCATGAGGTCGCCCTCACTGTCGATCCGATACGACAAGCCGTCGACGCGAACGATCCCCGAATGCTTCGGGTTCAGAGCATCGCCCGTCGACTCGACGACGTACCGGAATTGCGTCGCCGCCGCGGCCGTGCCGGCCAGCAGCAACGCGAAAGCGAGCAGGACGCTGCGCATGATCGTTCCGAGTATGACGCAAGCGAAGCGGAACGCCGCCGTCCCGCCGCCTTACCGGTTGACGCGCCGCCTCTCCTTTGAGACTTTGCCACTTTGCGACTGTGAGACTGGACGGAGGGCAGGGTGCGAACGTCGATCATGCGATTGGGCAACATCACCGTCGTCGGTCTGAAATCGATCGCGAGGAACAAGCTGCGCTCGCTGCTCACCGCGCTCGGCGTGGTGATCGGCGTGGCGTGCGTGATCGTCTCCGTGGCCATCGGCGCCGGAGTGGCGGCGTCCGTCTCCGAGATGATCAACTCCCTCGGCTCGAACTTCATCATGATCATGCCCGGCGCGGCCACGCAGAGCGGTGCGCGCATCTTCACCGGACAGTCCACGCTCACCGAAGAGGACGCGAACGCGATCAAAAACGAAGCGCCGGCGGTGGCGTACGTCTCACCGCAGCTGCGCACTGCGGGACAAGTAGTGGCCGGCGAATTGAACTGGTCGACGCAGATCTACGGCGTGGGCATCGACTGGCCGAACATCCGCGCCTGGAACGTCAGGGACGGCGGGTTCTTCAGCGAAGGCGACATCCGCGCCGGCGCGAAGGTGGCCGTCCTCGGCACGACCGTCGCCGACAGCCTCTTCCCGAACGGCGACGCCGTGGGCTCGATCATCCGCGTCAAGAACGTGCCGTTCAAAGTGGTGGGCGTGCTGGAGAAAAAAGGGGGCAGCATGATGGGCTCCGATCAGGACGACATGATCGTCGCGCCCTACACCACCGTACAGAAGCGGCTGATGGGACAGCAGCGTTTCGGGATGATCATCGCCTCGGCGGCGTCGGCCGAACAGGTGCAGGAAGCGCAGGACCAGATCGACGCGCTGTTGCGCCAGCGCCATCGCATCCCGCCCGGCGCCGACGCCGACTTCATGATGCGCTCCCAGGAAGAGATCGCCCAGGCCAACGCGCAGCAGGTCCAGCTCATGCGCAACCTCCTGCTCGGCATCGCCATCGTCTCGCTGTTCGTCGGCGGCATCGGCATCATGAACATCATGCTGGTCAGCGTCACCGAGCGCACGCGCGAGATCGGCATCCGCATGGCCATCGGCGCGCGCGGCCGGCACGTGCTCCTGCAGTTCCTCTTCGAAGCGGTGACGCTGTCGGTGCTGGGCGGCCTGATCGGCGTCCTGCTCGGCGTCGGCGTCGCCAAGGCGTTCGCGAACATCGCCAAGTGGCCGATCGTGATCAGCCCCACGGCCATCGTGGTGGCCTTCGTCGTCGCCGCGACCGTAGGCATCTTCTTCGGCTTCTATCCCGCGCGCAAAGCGAGCAAGCTCGATCCGATCGACGCGCTGCGTTACGAATGACACCCGCCGAATGGGCCGCCCGCTATTTCGAAGCGTGGAAATCGAACGACCGCGCAATGGTCGAGTCGCTCTTCACCGAGGACGCCGTCTACTACTACGGCCCCTTCCGCCCGCCCGCCACCGGCCGTGAGGAGATCGTGCAACGCTGGATCGAAAACGTCCCGCCGGACAACGTCCGCACCACGCACGAAATCGTCGCCACGTCCGGCGACACGTCCGTCATTCGCTGGACCGTATCGTTCGATGCCACGGAAATGGACGGCGTACTGATCGTGACGCTCGACGAGCACGGGCGATGCCGCGAGCATCGCGAGTGGTACGCGCAACGAACCGTGGATCGCGAGGCTTGAGCGATGGCGCAGATTCATCTCGTCGTAGGCCCGGTCGGATCAGGCAAGTCGACATTTGCCCGGAAGCTCTGTCACGAGCGCAATGCCGTCCTGCTCAACCTGGATGAATGGATGACACGCCTCTTCAGCCCCGACCGGCCGGAAGCTGGGATTGTCGAGTGGTATGTCGAGCGGGCGTCCCGTTGTGTCGATCAGATCTGGCAGATCACACTCGATCTCCTGCGAGCGCGGATCGACGTCGTGCTGGAGATCGGACTCATTCGGAGCCATGACCGCGAGGCTCTCTATTCACGCGTGGACGCCGAGGCGCTCGATCTCACCATTCATGTGATCGATGCGCCGCGAGAGCTCCGTCGCGCCCGTGTCGCGAGACGAAACATCGAACGCGGCGCCACATTCGCGATGGAAGTCTCGCCCCGAATTTTCGAGTTGGCCAGCGACATGTGGGAGCCACTCACCGAGATCGAGTGCGATGGACGAGACGTGCGATTCGTCAGTGTTGACGGTTGAAGTGAGCCTCAACTGTCCGCGATCCGCTTCCAATCCTGGATGCGTTCGGTGAGCAAATCCGCGCGCCGCTGATCGTCGCGTCCGTCCAGGATCGCAATGTCTTCCGCGGCGGCGCGCACATAGATCCCGGACGTGCGCTCGTTGACCTCGTGCGTGGCCGAATGCGTGGTGAAGTACCCCGACGCACGATCCGCGGATTCAACGCGGATCTCTCCGAAGCCGTCCAGCTGTGGCGCATTTGCGTGCCGGGGTCGTTCTCCCTTCCAGTAATAGAAAATCCCGGGAGGGTCTTTCTTCTCCTTGACGGCTTCGCTCCAATATCTCGATGACAGGCGCCCATCTTCCTGCCATGCCCTTCCCGCGACCTCCAGCGCGCCATCGCGATCGCGCGAGATCCGCAAGAGACTGACCGCGGACGGTTCCTGCTGGCTGCGTTCCGTCAAGGAGAATTGCCACCACAGGCCTTCAATGCGTGCGAGCCGGCCCTCGTTCTCGATTGCTTTCCGGAGCTTCTCCTTGACTGATTGAAGCTCTCTCTGGTTCGTCGCGCCGTACCGCACGCACGTGAGGCCGAGGAGATCGGTCGGAAGTTTCGTGTCCGTCGCGTGCAGGATGAACGTTCGGCGCATGCCCAGGGTGCCGCCGAAGAGACCGGCCTCGAAAACGACGTTGTCCCGGGGCGAGGCCTGACCCGCTGTTCGGGACTCCGGGGCGGAGAGACTTGCCGTCGTCCAATCGTCCTGCGCGAAGACGAACGCGGCGAAGTCGACCTGGCGCGCGAGTTCCACGAGACGTTCCAGCGTCGTGGTGCCGGGATTGAACGATGTCGTCCACGGCTCTACGAAGGCAATGTCCTCCAGACCCTGCGTGAGCGCTTCCAGCAGCTTGGCTTGCTTTCCTGATGAGCCCAGGAAGATCCGCGGCTTGTCCATCCTTACCCCCATCCAGGTGCCGGCTAGCTTACCGGACACGCCGCGTCTCCGAACCGTAGCAAACCCGTGACTTGACCCTGGAACTGGTTCCAGACTGTAAGTTGTGACGCGAATGACGGACGAGATTTCATCAGGCGAGCTCGCGCGGCGGTGCGGCGTCAGCCCGGACACGATCCGGCACTACGAGCGCGTCGGCGTGCTGCCGGACGCGGTGCGCGGATCGAACGGCTACCGCCGCTTCCCGCCGGACAGCATCGAACGGGTGCTGCTGATCCGGAAAGCGCTGGCCATCGGCTTCTCGCTCGACGAGCTGGCGCGGATTCTCCGGCAGCGCGACGCCGGCACCGCTCCGTGCCGCAACGTGCGGGCGATGGCGGGGCAGAAGCTCGCCGATCTCGATCGTCAGATCGCGGAAATGATCTCGATGCGTGCGGATCTCGCGCGCATCCTGGAGGAGTGGGACGCAAGACTCTCGGCGACTGCAGACGGCGAGACCGTGCACCTGCTCCAGAGCCTCCCCATACGAAAGAACGAACGATGAACGTACTGCTGATGCTCCTGATGATGGCCGGCGATCCGGCCACCTGTCCCATGCACGCACAACACACCGCGGCCCGGCATGCCGAGGTCGACCAGCGCGGCGATCGCGTGATGGGCTTCTCGCACGAAACCACCAAGCACAACTTCCGCCTGCTCGCGGACGGCGGCGCCGTCGAAGTGCGCGCCATCAGGGACAATGACGCGGACACCATCGCCGAAATCCGCAAGCACATGAAAGAGATCGCCGCCGACTTCACGTCCGGCAACTTCACCAAGCCGGAGGAAATCCACGCCGGGATGCCGGACGGCGTCGACGTCATGACCGAGCTCGGCGCCGCGGTCGCGTATCGCTACGAGGAGCTCGAGAACGGCGCGCGCGTGCGCATCGTCACGAAGGACGCGCGCGGCATCGACGCCGTGCACCGCTTCCTCCGTTTCCAGATCAGCGATCACCACACCGGAGACCCGGCGAACGTCAAGTGAGGGTTGCGCCGGTTCCTCGGCGTTCCTCGGTTCCTCGGAGTGGCCGACGAACCACCCCGCCGAGGAACTCCGAGGAACTCCGAGAAACCCGAGGAACCGCCCCTACGTCTCGCGCTGCGCGCTCTTCCTCGTCGCATCCACCCACAGATAGATGCACAGGCCGAGGAACGCCACCAGCGAGATCACATTCGCCGGGACGTCGCTGTCGTAGAACGGCGTCTTGATGCGATCCTCGGCGTACCACGGCAACAGTCGCAGCGCCGCGCCGAACACACCGCCCAATGCGCCTCCGGCCATCAGGCCGGAGGCGATGATCACGCCGCGCTCGCGCATCGTCCGTCCGGCCGCGCCTCCGGCGCGCTCGGAGCGTTTGTTGATCATGTGCGAGATCCAGCCGCCCACCAGCGCCGGGGTGTTCAGCTCGAGCGGGAGATACATGCCCAGCGCAAAGATCAGCGCCGGTACGCCCAGCATCTCCATCGCCACCGCGATCATGCCGCCGGCGACGAAGAGGATGTATGCGATCGGCTCGCGATTCATGAAGCCTTCGACCAGCGCCTGCATGATCGAAGCTTGCGGCGCCGCCAGCACCGGCCGGATGTCGCCCGGTGCCGCTTCGCCGAACTGGAAGACGCGCGCGAGCATGACGATGGTCAGACCGACCGCGATGGCCGCGCCGATCACGCCGAGGAACTTCACCTTCTCCTGAGCGGCCGGCGTGGAGCCGAGCCAGTAGCCGGTCTTGAGATCGGTGATGGTCTGCCCCGACACCGACAGCGCCGTGCAGACCATGCCCGCGATGGCCATCACAAAGAACATCCCGGTCGTCCCCGACAACCCGAACTGCAGCAGCACCGCCGACGAGATGATGATGGTCAGCATGGTCATGCCCGATACCGGATTGCGCGCCGTGGTGGCGATGGCGTTCGCCGCGACGGAGGTGAAGAAGAAGGAGAAGAGCAGCGTCAGAAGAAGTCCGGCGATGAGCACCGGAATGGTCGGACGGAGCGTGCCGAAGAAGATGGCCACGCCGATCGCGCCGATCACGACGCCAGCCAGAATGGCGACGATGGACATGTCGCGGTCGGTGCGCTCGCCGTGCGCTTCACCACCCGCGCGGAACGCCTTCGCGGCGACACCGAACGAGCCCGCGATGACTTTCAGCGATTTGATGATCCCGAAGATACCCGCGGTCGCGATCGCGCCGACGCCGACGTAGCGCACGTAGTTGCGGAAGATCTGCGCCGCATCCATCTCGCCGATGGGCATGGTGGCCGGATACACGGCCTCCGGGAAACGGCTGCCGATCATGAAGATCAGCGGCACGAGCACGAAGTTCGCGACGATGCCGCCCGCCACGAGGATCATCGACGAACGCAAGCCCATCACGTAGCCGAGGCCGAGGATGAAGGCCACGGCGTCGAAGCGGACCACGATGCGCGTCCTGTCGGCCAGCGACTGGAACACGGGCATGAAACGCAGGTCGACGAACTCGCGCCACACCTGGAACGTGGTGACGAAGAAGTCGTACACCGCGGAGATGGCGGTGGCCTGCAGGAGCAGCTTCGCCTGCGAGCCGCCTTTCTCTCCCGTGACCAGCACTTCCGTGATCGCCGTGGCCTCGGGATAGGGAAGGCGTCCGTGCATCTCGCGCACGAAGTAGCGGCGCAGCGGAATCAGGAACAGCACGCCGAGGATGCCGCCCGCGAGGCAGACGAAAATCGTCTGCACCGGGTGCGGATTGAGGTTCAGCGAATACAACGCGGGCAGCGTGAAGATCGCCCCGGCGACCACGGAGCCGGACACGCCTCCGATGCTGGTGATGATCACGTTCTCGAGCACCGTCGAGCGGCGCCGGTAGACGCGCGCCAGGCCGATGGCGAGGATGGAGATCGGAATGGCCGCCTCCATCACCTGCCCGACTTTCAAGCCCGAATAGGCGGAGGCGACGGTGAAGATGATGCAGAGAAAAAAGCCCCACCCGATCGCGCGCCACGTGCTTTCCGGCGGTGCCTGCCCGGCCGGAACCATCGGCTGGTAGGTCTCGCCTTCATTCAGCGGAACGTACGCATTCTCCGGCAGGGATTTGGTCTCGGCAGCTTCCATTGCGCTCTCCTGTGTTGGGTTTTGGACGTGGACGCACGAATCGTCACACGAAGTCGCAAAGTCTCAAAGTCGCAAAGTCTCAAAGAAGGCCGCCGCCCCTCTTTGCGACCTTGAGACTTTGCGACTTTGAGACTCTCACGCGCCCCACCTCAGAATCTGATCGATGGTCCGATACGACACGGCGTGATACATCGGCCGCGCTTTCGCGTAAATCCGGCGCGCGCGTTCCAGGCCTTCGGGCGTTTCGGCGAGTTTCTGGTACAGCGGTTTGAGGAACTTGCGGCGGCCCTGGCGCAGGAGGAAGCGTTCCAGCGCGTCGTAGGCGGGCTCGTATTTGTGCTCGATGGCGTTCATCAGCCACTCGTGCAGGATCTCGGAGTTGCCGCTGTCGCTGAACTGGAATGCCTCATCGAGATCGACGAGCTGTCCGTAGTGCAGCGTCTTCGGTAGATGCCGCAGGAAGTGAATCCATTCGTGCGTCGACCAGTTCTGCGTGACGAGTTGCTCGGCCGGCGTGCCGCTCTCGAATGCCTTCGCCTGCGCTTCCACTTTCCGGAACGCGTCCGACTGCACCTGCGGGACGTTCACCGGAATGCCCGGCGCGTGCACCCACTGTTCGACGCCGATCTGGTCCTCGGCGCCGGGATGGTGTGACAGCAGCTTCTCGCGCAGCTCATCGATGAACGCGGCGGTGGTCATCGAATGGAACGCGCGGCGGTCGAAGTAATCGCGCAGGAACGCATCCCACGCCTCGCGGCCGACCGTCTCTTCGATCAGACGCAGCAGGAAGTAGCCCTTCTCGTACGCGAGCTTCGTGGCTGCATCGTCGGGATCGCGGCCGGCGAGATCGAGGAAGAGGTGCGTGTCGCGCGCCGGCAGCTCGGCGACCGTGGCCTCCAGATCCTGATATCCGAGGAGCGCCAGCATCTCGGAGTAATCACGTCCGAAGACCTCCTCCATGATCCGGCGCTCGAAGTACACCGTGAACCCTTCGTTGAGCCAGAAATCGTTCCACGTCGCGTTCGTGACGAGATTGCCGGACCACGAATGCGCAAGCTCGTGCGCGACCAGACTGACCAGCGAGCGGTCGCCGGCGAGGATGGTCGGCGTCGCGAACGTCAGCCGCGGATTCTCCATCCCCCCGAACGGGAAGCTCGGCGGCAGCACCAGCACGTCGTACTGTCCCCAGCGATACGGCCCGTACAGCTTCTCGGCCGCGGCGATCATCTTCGGCGTGTCGGCGAGCTCGTAATGCGACGCGTCGATCATCGGCTTCTCCGCCCACACACCGCTGTTGTCGCTGAACGCGCGGAACTCGACGTCGCCCACCGCGAGCGCGAGCAGGTACGACGGGATGGCCTGCGGCATGCGGAAGCGATACACGCCATCGGCGCTGAGCCCGGACGCGTTCTCCGCGCTCATGATCGCCATCAACTCCTTCGGCACGCGCACGGTTGCGTCGTAGGTCATGCGCACGCCGGGCGTGTCCTGGACCGGCACCCAGGAGCGCGCGAGGATGGCCTGCGATTGCGTGAAGAGAAACGGATGCTTGCCGCCCGCGGTCTGCTCCGGCGACAGCCATTGCACGGCCGCCGCATTGGGCGACGCGGCGTAGTCGATCTTCACCGACTTCGTGACCGCGTTGATAGCGATGGTCAGCGCGCTGCCGAGGAACGGCTGGGGCTGGGCGAGGGAGAACGTCGTCTCCGTGCCGTCATCGAGAGTGACGCGATCGATGGTGAGCTCGTACGTGTCGAGGACAAGCTCGCGCGCGCCGCCGTGGGTCTCGATGGTCAGCGTTGCCGAACCCGCCAGACGCCGCTGCGTGAAATCGACGTCGAGATCGAGCGCCAGATGCCGCACGACCGCCTCTTCGGGACGAGCGAACGAATGGATGTCTTTCATGGCCGCGGAGCATAATGGACCTCGTGCGATTCCCGGTATCCGCGATTGTCGGCATCCTTCTCTCCGCGTCTCTTCACGCCCAGACCGTCTCCACCTTCGCAGGTTCCGGCATGCCGGGACTGATCGATGGTCCACCGCGCACGGCCCAATTTCACCGGCCGACCTGGCTCGACGTCGATCCTGTCGACGGAACGGTCTATGTCGTCGATCGCGCCAATCACCGGCTGCGCAGGGTCACGAGCGACGGCACCGTCACCACGCTCTTTCCGGAGGAACCGGAGTGGTTGACGCCGAGGCCGGCCGCGCTCGATTTCGGCGGACCGTTCGGCGGCGGCATCGCCGTGGAGCCGCCGGAGTCCGGTTGCGCGGGCGCATTCTTCGGACCGGGAATGTTCGTTTCCAGCACGGCCGGACATCAACTGCATTTCCTCGCCGATGTGCGCTGGCTCAACCGTACGGGATACGCGCTGCGCGATAACGCGTCGCCGGTCATCGGGACCGGGATCCCCGGCTCCGCCGACGGCACTCAAATCACCGCGAGTTTCAACAGTCCCGGCGACGTTGCGCTGTCATGGGATTACAAGCCGTCGTATTTCGCGCGTTTTCAGCACGCGGCGGTCTACATCGCCGACATCAGCAACAACTCCGTTCGCCGCATCCGCTTCCGTTACACGGACGACTTCTGCGGGCAACCGTACTACGTCGACACGCTCGCATCGGGATTCAATGCGCCGCGCGGCGTAGCGGCGGCTCCGGACGGCAGCGTATACGTCGCCGACACCGGCAATCACGCCATCCGCCGCATCGCTCCCGACGGCACGGTGACGACGGTCGTCGCGGAAGGGCTGAACAGTCCATCCGGAATCGACGTGAACGCGTTCGGCGAAGTGTTCATCGCCGATACGGGGAACTATGTCGTCCGCAAACTGACGGCCGATGGACGGCTGATCACCATCGCCGGGACTCCGGGCGTCGCGGGATACGTCGACGGTCCCGCACTGACGGCGCGGTTCAGCGGTCCGATCGGCGTGCGCGTGTACGGCAACACGGTCTACATTGCCGATACCGCGAACAATGTCATCCGCAAACTCGAGATGCCGCCGCGACGGCGCGCGACGCGGCACTGACGACCTGCGATGGCTTGCGATCATCAGGGCGGCCCCGAGCTGATCGAGATGGCCGAGCGTTTTCTCCGCGATCGCCGGACGGATCCGGCGCCCGGCATGAAGTTCCGCTGGTCGGAGAATCTGGAAGGCGGGATGTGGGCGTCCGTGATCGTGGAGATCGAACGCCGCGGCGATCAGTGGATCGTGACGCGCCTCGATCGACGAGCGGAGCCGGTCACCGAGACCGGCTTTCGGCAGCTTTGAGCGCCCGAAAATGTGCCCCGCGCCGGGCGGCCCGCGGTCGCAAAGTCGCAAAGTCGCAAAGTCGCAAAGTCGCAAAGAGCGTGTTCCCGCGTCCTTTGCGACTTTGCGACTTTGCGACTTTGAGACTTTGCGACTCTCAAAACCCCGGCATCAAAACGTCGACAAATTGCGGCACGTTCCTGACGCCGCGGAAGCGCAGCCATTCCTCGGCATTGGCGCGCATCGCGCCGCCGCGGCGGTACTCGGCCGCCTTCGCGTACAGCATCAGGTCCCATTTCTCGAACATGCGCGCGGCCTGCGCGAGCGTGTCCACCGACTCTTCGCGCTGGCCGCGAATCGCGAACGCACCCGCGCGCAATGCCAGCGCGAACGGCTGCGCCCACGGCGCGTTTTGCTTTTCGATCTCGCGCGCGTTGCGCTCGGCGCGCTCGATCAGCGCGAGGTCGCCGCTCGCTTTTGCCGCGGCCAGCGCGCAGCGGCCGACCAGGTGCAGCGCCTCGATCTTCACCTGCGAGATGCGCAGCAGAAACGCCGACTTCATCAGCGGCCAGCGCTCGTCCGAGCGCCGCCATGCCGACGCCCAGTTGCCGATGTAGAGATCGACCTGATTCTCCGCGAACATCTCCAGGTAGTGCTGGAAGTGGAAGCCCTGCAGCGACCAGCGATCCATCACCTGCCGCACGTTGCGGCGCGCGGCGTCGGGATCATCCGCCGCCAGCCACATGATCCCCGGACGGCACACCGGATCGAGTCCGGCGTACAGATCGCCGTGCTCCTCCGCCTCGCGCAGACGCTGCGGCACGCGTTGCGCGAGCTGTCCCAGCTCGCCGAGGTACATCAGCGAACAGAGCGCGTAATTCGAAGTCGTGCTGATCTCCCACGACGCCCCCGTGCAGCGCTCGCGGAAAATGCTCTCCGCCTCGTCGGCCTGCTGCGCGCTGTCGCGGAACATGCCCAGGTAGTAACTCTCCAGCGAGCGGGCCATCATCGACATGCCGATGGCGTGCGGATCGCCGATCGCGCGCGCGCTGCGCTCCACGCGCGACACCAGCCGCTCCGTCTTCTTTCTCCCCTTCTCTCCCTTCGTCGCGGCGAAGCACGCCTCCGTCGCCAGCGCGCGCGTGAGCCGGTACGGCTCGCCCGCCTTCAACGCCAGACGCAGATGGATCGGCTGGAAGTACGCGGAGCGAATGTTGTCGATGCGCGCCAGGCCGGTGATCACGCCCCAGCAGACGTCGATGCTGGTGAGCAGGTGCGGCGGGACCGCATCCGCCGAACGCTCTTTCGCCTTCAATCCGCGCAGGAGCAATCGCAGGCGCCCGAGGATGATGCCGAGCACCGCGCGCTTCGGAGTCTCGGGGAGCTGGATGCCGACGGAATCGACGACGTCGCGGATGAGCTGCAGACCTTCGTCGACGTGACCGGAGCGCAGCAGGCACTCCATCGCCTTGCGACGCAGCTCGAGCGCTTCATGTTTGTGCGCGGCCTGTTCGGCGGCACGCAGGTAGTACGGCGCCGCGTCGACGCCGCGTCCGGCGTTCGCGAGCGCGTCGGCGAGCTTGCGCAGCAGCGCCGGAGACACC
This sequence comes from uncultured Acidobacteriota bacterium, assembly GCA_946887105.1. Next base: position 27,303 of record CAMPKJ010000022.1, read on the forward strand.
GCGCCCGCCGAGAGCTCCAGCGCCATGCCGTAGAAATGCGCCGCGTTCTCGAATGCCAGCGCCGCGGCGGCACGATCTCCTGCCTCGAGCGCGAGCATCGCGGCGCGCGGATCGTCGCCGGCCTCCCGATAGTGCACGGCCAGCACTTCCGGATCGTGTACCCCTTCCGCTTCGAGCATCGCGGCGATGGTCAGATGATGGTTGCGGCGGCGCTCCGGCGGCAGCGCGGAGAGGATGGCCTCGCGGATGCGATCGTGATACGTGTCCACTTCATCGCGGCCGCTGCGCACGCGCGTGCGCAGGAGGTGATCGGCGCGCAACCGCGCCAGCATGGCCTGGTCCTGGCGGTGCAATCCGGCCGCGGTGTTTGCCGCGGTGGCGACGATCGGCCGCCCGGCCACCGCCACCACTTCCAGCAGATCGCGCCCGCCCTCGGGCAACAGCGAAATGCGCGAGTGAATGACGCTGTCCAGGGCCATGTCGCCGGCGCCATATTCGCCGGTGGTCAGTCCTGTCGATTCGGAATAGCGCGCCAGCTCGACGATGAAGAACGGACTGCCGCCCGCCTCGCGCGCGATGGCGTCGATGCGTCCGCCGTCGTTCGCCGGATGCACCACCGAGTCCTGCAGCAGCGTGCGCGCGAGGTCGTGGGCCTCGTTCTCGTTGAGCGTCTCCAGCACGATCTCGCGCACTTCACCGAGCGCGTTCTCCTCCGTCTCCCGAATCTTCCGCAGCTCCACGAGCAGCGGACTGCTGTCCGCCTCCTCGGTGCGATGCGCCGCGATGACCAGCAGCGGCGGCGCATCGGGCGGCCGCAGAAGCTCGGCGAGCAATGCCGCCGAATCGCGATCGCCCCACTGCACGTCATCGAGAAAGAGGATCACGCGACGGTCGTCGGTCATCCGCGCCAGCAGCTCGCGCAACGCCGCGAAGGCACGCCGGCGCAGCTCCATCGAGTCGCGGATCTCGACCTGCTTGCGCCGCCCTTTCGTCAACTGATCCAGGTCCTGGAGAACCGGGAAGAGGCGCGCGAGCGCCGCGACGTCGGTCGGCAGGAGCGCCTTCGCCTCCAGCGGCGAGGCGCGTTTGAGGTAGCGCGCGAGATCGTCGATCAGACTGTCGACCGCCTTGTACGGCACCGACTCCTGCTCGTAGCAGCGGCCTGTGAAGACCACCAGCGTCGGATCGCGGCGTTGCACCTCGTGCAGGAAGTGGCGCACCAGCGCGCTCTTGCCCATGCCCGACTGCCCGCGCAGCATCACCGTGACCGGCGTGCCGCGTTCCGTGGCCAGGAAGGCGTTTTCGAGCTGCTCGAGCTGCGCGATGCGTCCGATGAAGCGATTGCCGCGCGGACGGATGAGCGTGACCGCTCGCGACAAGGCGCGCTCCTGCCGCGTGGCCACGCGATCGACGAGAGCGCGCGCGGAAAGTCGCGCGGCCGGATCGCGGCGCAGCAGCTCCGCGCAGACGCTGCTCAGATCCGGCGGGATGCCCGCCACGAGCTCGGCCGGCGGACGCGGATCGGTGGTCCGCTTCTGCATCAGCATCGAATAGAAGTTGCCGCTGAACGGCAGCCGCCCGGTGAGCGCTTCGTACAACATCACGCCGATCGCGTAACAGTCGCTGGCGTCGGTGGCCGGCATCTCCGCGATCTGCTCGGGCGCCATGTACGCGGGCGTGCCGCCGAAGGTCATCTTCCTGTCGAAGGCGGCGATGTCGGTGGCCAGGCCGAAGTCGAGCACGATCACGCGCTCTTCCGGCGTGACCAGCACGTTGGACGGCTTGAGATCGCGATGCAGCTTGCCGGCATCGTGCAGCGCGGCCACGCCTTCTCCCAGCTGGCGCAGCGTGCGGCGCAGCGTGTCGTAATCGGTGACGGCCACCTCGCTCTCATCGTCGGCACGCACGGGACGCACGCGCTCCGCCTCGAACGGACGATCGCGATGTCCGATCACCGTCGACTTCTCCGTGGTCGAGCCTTCGGTGGTCTCGCCGTCGAGGATCGACGAGCGCCGGCCACGCACGTAGTTCAGGAAGTCGGCGCCGTCGATCAGCTCCATGGTGAAGAACCAGTCCTCGCCTTCGCCGATCAGCTCATAGAGGCGGACCAGGTTCGGATGGACGACGTCGGCGAGCGCGCGGAATTCGTTCTTGATGCGCACGATCGCGGTGGCGTCGGTGCCGAGGAGCTTCTTCAGTGCGACCGCTTGTGCGCGATCGCGGTCGAACGCTTCGTAGACCACGCCCATACCACCGGCACCGATCCGCCGCTGGATCATGAAACGGCCGCCGGCAAGCGTCGCCTGATCTGTCATGAACGAAGAGTGCGCAATTATGGCAGATAGGTTCTAAACCGTCTCCTGGCGTCGCGGTTGCGCTATGTACTGCTCGACTGAAATCGAGTCAAGGAGACCAAGATGAACAGAACCAAGAAGTTAGCTGCTCTCACCGTTCTCGCACTGACCCTCGCCACCCCGTCGCTTTTTGCGGATAACCGTCGTCAGGGGACGACAGACGGCTGGCAAATGGGCTCCCGTCACGGCAATCGCGTCAGCGTCGAAGGCATCATTCGCGACGTCGATCGCGACCGTAACGAATTTGTGATCCGTCTCGATCGCGGCGGCTACGTGCTCGTCGCGGAGCCCGACACGCGCATCGAAGCGGTCACCAATCGGCGCGGGCGCGCGCGCGTCCGGCAGCTCGAGCGCGGTGACGTGATCCGCGCCAGCGGCAATGCGTATCGCGGACGCATTTACGTCGATCGCATCACGCTCGTTCGTGAAGAGGATGACCGCCGCGATGCCGACGACCGCCTCCTGACCGGCACCGTGCAGAACGTCGACCGGCGCGGCAACGTGATCTGGGTGGAGCTGTACCGCTCGAATCGCGTCGTGGCCGTGGACGTCCGCCGCGTCGATCGCAACTCGCGCCGCTTCGACGTCGATGACGTGCGCCGCGGCGACCGCATCACCGTGCGCGGCGACTGGCAGCGCAATGGCCGCTTCGAAGCGGAACGCGTCGACGTCGATCGCGGCGCGCAGTGGTGAATGGAGCGAGTTCCCCGGTTCCTCGGTTCCTCGGAGTTCCTCGGGTGGTCCTCCCCCGAGGAACCCGAGGCACTCCGAGGCACTCCGAGGAACTCCCCTTCGTTTCTCCAACGTAACCCCTTCTTCCTTCCAACCTTGTTAGCGTCACGCCTTCATGCGCGCCGCGCTTCCGTTCACCACCTTCTTCTCCGTCCTCTGCGGCTACTTCGTCCTGCGTCCGGTCCGCGAAGAGATCAGCGTGCACGCGGGCGTCGAGCAGCTTCCGTGGCTCTTCACCGCCACGTTCGCGGCCACGCTGCTGCTCGTGCCGCTGTTCGGATGGATCGTGGCGCGCTTCCGGCGGCGCGTCATCGCCACGGCGACGTACGCGCTCTGCTCCGGGCTCCTGCTGCTGACGTATGCCGGACTGCTGCAGGGAGCCGGCCTCGTGGCGTGGGGCGTCGGGCTGTTCATCGGCATTTCGGTGCTGAACCTCTTCATCATCTCCGTGTTCTGGAGCCTGATGGCGGACTCGTACGATGAAGCGGAGGCGCGGAAGATGTACGGCATCATCGCGGCCGGCGGGACCGCGGGTGCGATTGCCGGACCGGCGCTGACCGCGGCCATCGCGCCGCACGTCGGCCCGATGAACCTGCTGCCGGTCTCCGCCGCGTTCCTCGGACTGGCGGCCGTGCTCTCCACGCTGATCCCGCGCCGCGCCGACGCGCCGCCGCAGCAGAAGATCGGCGGCAACGTCTTCGCGGGGATCAGGCTCGCGCTGCAGTCGCCGACGTTGCGGCGCATCGCGCTGATCGTCATCTGCTACACGACCGTCTCCACCATCATCTACTTCGAGCAGACCGACATCGTGAAGAAGACCATCATCGATTCCGGCCAGCGCACGCGCTTCTTCGCGCTGCTCGATCTGACCAACAACGCCGCCATCGTGATCGTGCAGCTCCTGATCACGCGCCAGGTGCTGACGCGCCTGGGCATCCGCACCGCGTTGACGGCCGCGCCGGCGCTGATCGGCACAGGCCTGGCGGCGCTGGCGTTCTTCCCGCGGCTGGGGATCGTGTTCGCGCTGCAGGTCATTCACCGCGTTGGCGAGCACGGATTCACGCGTCCGGGGCGCGAGGTGATCTACACCGTCGTCGATCCGGAGGCGCGCTACAAGGCGAAGAACTTCATCGATACGTTCGTCTATCGTGGGAATGACGCGCTGGTGGCCTGGCTGATCGGCGCGCTGCACGCCGCCGGAGCCGGCACCGCCACCATCGCCGCCCTCGGCGTCGGCGTCGCGGCCGGATGGGCAGCCAACGGGTACTCTCTCGGGAGGAAGCATGACCAGCGGACTGACCAGACGTGAGGCATTGGCATTGCTCGCGATGGCTGGGATGAGTGCCTCGGGTTCCTCGGTGTTCCTCGGAGTTCCTCGGCGTGGCGGTTCTTCCTCCGAGGAACGCCGAGGAACCGAGGAACTCCGAGGAACGCTCGGCGGCGCCATCGGCCTCGGCACGTGGCAGACCTTCGACGTCGGCACATCGGAGGCCGCGCGCAAGCCGCTCGAGGAAGTGTTGTCGCTCTTCGTGCAGCTCGGCGGATTCATCGTCGATTCGTCGCCGATGTACGGGCGTTCCGAGGAGGTGCTGGGGGATCTCGCGGTGAAGCTCGGCGTGCGCGACCAGCTCTTCATGGCCACGAAAGTGTGGACGCGCGGACGCGCCGCCGGCATCCGTCAGATGGAAGACTCGGAACGCAAACTGCGCGGCCGCGTCGATCTGATGCAGGTGCACAACCTCGTCGATGCCGGCACGCATCTCGAGACCCTGAAAGAGTGGAAGGCGAAGAAGCGCATCCGCTTCATCGGCATTACGCACTACACCTCCAGCGCCTACGGCGACCTCGCGTCCGTGCTGCGCCGCGGGGGCATCGACTTCGTGCAGCTCAACTACTCGATCGCGGAGCGCGAGGCCGAGCGCAACCTGCTCCCGCTCGCCCAAGAGCTCGGAGTGGCCGTGCTGGTCAACCGGCCCTTCGGTTCCGGCTCGCTGTTCCGCGAAACGCGCGGCAAGGCGGTGCCGGAGTTCGCGAAAGAGATCGGCTGCGCGAGCTGGGCGGAGTTGTTCCTGAAGTTCGTGATCTCACATCCGGCGGTGACGTATGCGATTCCGGCGACCTCGAAGCCGGAGCACCTGCGGCAGAACATGCGCGCCGGCACCGGCCCGATGCCGGACGCGGCCATGCGCGAGCGGATCGCGGACGCGGTCGGGTAAAATCGCCGCATGCGTAAATCCGCCGCTCTCCTGCTCGCCGCTCTTCTCCTCTCCTTTTCCGCCTTCGCGCAGGACGACGCCAAGCCGTCCGGGAAGCTCTCCCGCGTGGAGACGAAGATGGTCTGCATGATCAACGAGCACGCGATGGGCAAGGAGCAGATCCCGATCGAGATCGAAGGCCGGACGTATTACGGCTGCTGCGACATGTGCAAGAAGGCGCTGGCCGCGGATGCCGCGAAGCGCGTGGCCGTCGATCCGGTCAGCGGCAAGCAGGTCGACAAGGCCACTGCTGTGATCGCCGCGCAGGAAGACGGGCGGGTCTTCTACTTCGAGAGCGAAGCGAGTCTCGCGAAGTACAACAAGCAGTACGAGAAGTGACGGGCGCCCGGCGGGCGCGCTCCTGCTAACCTCCGTCGCGTACGGCTGTCTAACCCCTCCGAATGGACGCGACCGACAACGATCTGGTGGAGCGCGTACGCGGCGGCGATGACGAGGCCTTCCGCGTCCTGGTCGAACGTCACTCGCGCGCGATCTTCCGGGCGGCGTACCGCATCACCGGCAACGCGGCCGACGCGGATGACGTGGTGCAGGAAGCGTTTCTGCGCGCCTACCGCGCCGCCGGCAGCTTCGACGCCCGCGCCTCCTTCACCACCTGGCTGCACCGCATCGCCATCAACTGTGCGCTCGACCTGATCGACTCGCGCAAGAGGCGCGACCAGCGCATCAACGACGACCACGACCTCTCCCTCATCGCCACGCACGACGCCTCTCCCGATCGCATCGTGCTCGGCTCCGAAATGCAACGCGCCATCGCCGCGGCGATGTCCGGGCTCACCGGCAACGAGCGCACCGCATTCGTCCTCCGCCACTTCGAAGGCATGCCGCTCGAGGAGATCGGACAGATCCTCGGCACACGGCTCAATGCCACCAAGAACACCGTCTTCCGCGCAGTCAAGAAACTGAGGCAGCAATTGCAACCGTTCACGGGATCCCTTGTATGAGCAGCAATCCACATTTCTCTCAGGACGAATTCATCCTCGCCTATTACGACGAGCCGGACGCGCGCCGCGAGCACCTCGACGCCTGCGAAGAGTGCCGCACCGAGCTGGCGCGACTGGCGAACGTGCTCGATCAGGTCACGCCGGCCGAAGTCCCCGAACCGGGCGACGACTACGAGGCGCGCGTCTGGGATCGCCTGTCGTGGCGCCTCCGCGGTGAACCCAAACGCACATCGCGCGAGTGGACGAAGTGGGTCGCCGCCGCCGCGATGCTGGCCATCGCCTTCATCGGCGGCCTGCTCTGGACCCGCCGCTACACCGGTCCCGTGCAGATCGCGAATCCGCCGTCGACGGCGACCGCCACCGAGCAGGTCGCGGCCACGACGCAGCAGCAGCGCGATCGCATCCTGCTGGTGGTGGTCGGCGATCACCTGGACAGCTCCGAGCGCATGCTCGTCGAGCTGACCAACCTCACCGCAAAGACCGACGTCGACGTCACCACGGAACAACAACGCGCAGAAGAACTGCTCGTCAGCAATCGCCTTTATCGCCGCACCGCGCTCGACCGCGGAGAGGATCGCGTGGCCACGCTCCTCGACGAGCTCGAACCGGTACTCATGCAGATCGCGCGCGGGCCGGCGCAGCTCACTCCGGAGGAGTTGCAGAAGGTCCAGAAGCGCGTGGAAACCAAAGAGCTCGTATTCAAGCTTCGCGTGTTGCGCGCCGACGTTCGCGCCACCGCGACGCCTCACCTGCAGCAGCAACCGAACATCTGAGGACAACCCATGAACATCAGAAAACTACTTGCGGCGTTCGGCGTCGCGGCCATCATCAGCAGCACCATTCCGGTGACCGTCTTCGCCGAGGAGTACGCAAACTCTGCTGAAGAAACGGCGGAAGACGAACGCTCCGAGCGCGAGTCCGACCTCTACGAACAGGGCACGGACGCCATCGACGAGGAGCAGTGGGAGCAGGCCATCCGCGCCTTCTCGAAAGTGGCGGAGATGAAAGGCAGCCGCGCGGACGGCGCCGTGTACTGGAGCGCTTACGCGCTGAAGAAACTCGGACGCCGTGCCGAGGCGCTGAAGACGCTCGATGCGTTCAAGAAAGCCTATGCGTCCAGCCGCTGGCTCGACGATGCGAAAGCGCTCGAGCTCGAGCTGCGACAGGCCGGCGGAGAACGCCATGTGCCCCATGAAAAGGAAGAGCGGCAACACGCCAAGTTCGTAGTGCGAGATCGTCGAGA
>CAMPKJ010000023.1 GCA_946887105.1 uncultured Acidobacteriota bacterium
ACAAGCAGATCGAAGAGATCGACACGATCCTCCGCGGCATCGCGCTCCTCGGCGAGATCACGCCGCGCGCACGCGACAAAGTGATGTCCATCGGCGAGAAGCTTTCGTCCGTCCTGTTTGGGTACACGATGATGATGCGCGCGCTGCCGGGCGAGCACGTGCATTCGGAAGAGGTCATCCGCACGGACGAAAAGTTCGGCGGTGCAACGCCGGACATGGACGTCACGCGCAAGAACGCGCAGCGCGTGCTCCTGCCCCTGCTCGAGCGCAACCGCATTCCGGTCATGGGCGGGTTCATCGGACGGACGGAAGCCGGCGCGACGACGACCCTCGGGCGCAACGGCTCCGATTACAGCGCAGCCATCGTGGCCGCGGCCATCGGCGCCCACGAAGTGCAGATCTGGACCGACGTCGACGGACTGCTGACGTGCGATCCGCGCCTCGTGCCCGGCGCGCGCGTCATCGATCAGCTCTCCTTCGAAGAGGCGGCCGAGCTGGCGCAGTTCGGCGCGAAGCTGCATCCGCGCACGCTCGAGCCTGCAGTCGAGGCGAGCATTCCGGTGCGCGTGCTCAACACGCACAATCCCGAATCGCCCGGCACGCTGATCGCGCGCACCACCGGCGCCGCCGCGGGGCCGCGCTCGATCGCGCGCAAGAAGGGCGTGACCATGGTGCACGTGACGTCGAACAAGATGCTCGGCGCGCACGGATTCCTCGCGCAATTCTTCGCGGTCTTCAAAGAGCTCGCGATCTCGGTCGACCTCATCGCGACGTCCGAGGTCTCGGTGACGGTCACGGTGGACGACAAACACGACATCGACGAGTTGCAGCGCCGCCTGGGGACCATCGCCGACCGCGTCGAAACGAATGACAACCAGTGCATCGTGGCGGTGGTCGGCCAGCACGTGATGAGCGATGCGCGCGTCGGCGCCCGGGTGCTCGACGCGCTGCAGAACATGCCCGTCAAGATGATCTCCCTCGGCCGCTCCGGCCTGAACCTGTCGATCGTCGTCGACGACACGCGCGCCGACGAGGCGGTGAAGGCCATCCATCACACGCTCTTCGAAGCGGCGGTGCCCGTTTGATGAAGATCGCGCTGCACGGTTACGGGAAGATGGGCAAGGCGGTCGAGCGCGTCGCCAGAGACGCGGGCCACTCGATCGTCGACGTCGCCGATGCCGCGGTGCTGATCGATTTCTCGCACGCGTCGGCGATCGATGACGCCATCGCCATCGCCGCAAAGCAGAAACTCGATCTCGTTATCGGCACGACCGGCTGGAACGAGCGTTTCGACGAAGTGCGGACGCTGATCGACAAGGCGGGCATCGGCTGCGTGTACGCGTCGAACTTCTCGCCCGGCGCGAATGCGATGTTCGCGCTGGCGCGCCGCGCGGGCGAGCTGTTCGCGCGCTTTCCGCAATACGCGGCCGGCATGGAAGAGCGCCATCACGCGCAGAAAAAAGACGCGCCGAGCGGCACCGCGTTGAAGATCGCCGCGGAAGTGAAGGACGGGAGCGGCGGAAAGCTCGATCCGCCCATCGCGGCGTCGCGTGTCGGCGCGGAGTTCGGCCTGCACACGCTTTTTTTCGACTCCCCGGATGACGTGGTCGAGATCTCGCATCGGGCACGCGGCCGGGAGGGATTCGCGCGCGGCGCGGTGCTGGCGGCGGAGCTGGTCCGCGGGCGCAAAGGTCTCCTCCGATTCGACGAGCTGCTGGAGTAAGCAATGTTTCGAGGGGTAGGCACCGCACTCATCACACCATTCCAGAGCGACGGCACGCTCGACGAGGCAGCGCTCACGCGCTTCGTCGACTGGCAGATCACCGAAGGAGTGAACTTCCTGGTCCCGTGCGGAACGACCGGGGAGAATCCGACGCTCAGCGCGGACGAACATCGCCGCGTCGTCGAGCTGACGGTGCTCGCCGCGAACGGACGCGTGCCCGTGCTCGCGGGCGCGGGCAGCAATTCGACCGCGCGCGCCGTTGCTTTATCGGTCGAGGCGGTCGACCTCGGCGCGGACGGCATCCTCACCATCACGCCGTACTACAACAAGCCGACGCCGGACGGCCTGCTGCGCCACTTCGGCGCGCAGGCGGAAGCGGTCGAGAAGACGAAGCCCGGCTTCCCGATGATCATGTACAACGTCCCCGGCCGCACGGGATTGAACATGACCGCCGAGACCACGCTGCGCATGGCGCGCGAGATCCCGAACATCATCGGCGTCAAGGAAGCATCCGGGAGCATGGAGCAGATCCTCTCCATCCTGCGCGATCGCGCGGAGGGCTTCCTCGTGCTCAGCGGCGACGATGCCTGGACGCTGCCGCTGCTCGCGGTCGGAGCAGAAGGCGTGATCTCCGTCGCCAGCAACGAAGTGCCGCGGCTGATGCGGCAGATGGTCGACCGGCGGGACATCGCCATGCACAACCGCCTGCTGCCGCTGCTCACCGGCAACTTCATCGAATCGAACCCCGGACCGGCGAAGGCCGCGCTGCGCATGATGGGCGTGCTCGAAAGCGATACCGTGCGTCCGCCGCTCGCGCCGATGACGGCCGCCAATCGCGACCGGATGCGCGCGATTCTCGAGGAATGCGAGTTACTGTAGAGACGCATGTTGAACATCGAAGAACGCGTCAAGCTGCTCACCAGCATCAACGATCGCGCCGAGGCGCTGCGGATCATCGGACTGTTCCTCGCGGAGCTCGAAAAAGGGGCCGTGCGCGCGGCCGAGCGCGACGAAGACGGGGTCTGGCAGGCGCGCACGTGGGTGAAGGAAGGGATCCTCTCCGCGTTCCGCTTCGGCGTGCTCGCGGAGTTCGCGTCCGGCGCGCTGTCGTTCGTCGACAAAGACACCATCCCGCCGCGACGCTTCAAGACCCTCGACAGCATCCGCATCGTTCCCGGTGGATCGTCGGTCCGTCGCGGCGCGCACGTCGCGAAAGGGGTGGTGATGATGCCGCCCGCGTTCATCAACGTCGGCGCGTTCGTCGATGAAGACACGATGGTCGACTCGCACGCGCTGGTCGGAAAGCGCGTACATCTGTCGGCGGCGGCGCAGATCGGCGGCGTGCTCGAGCCGGTCGGCAACCTGCCGGTGGTGATCGAGGACGACGTGGTGATCGGCGGCAACTGCGGGATCTACGAGGGGACGGTCGTCCGCTCGCGCGCGGTGATCGGCGCGGGCGTGGTGCTGACCGGCTCCACGCCGGTCTACGACGTCGTGCGCGGACAGATCTACCGCCGCACCGAAACGCGTCCGCTGGAGATTCCGTACGGCGCCGTGGTGATCCCCGGCGCGCGTCCGATGAAAGGCGCGTTCGCGGAGCAGCACCACCTCTCCGTCACCACGCCGGTGATCGTGAAGTATCGCGACGAGAAAACGGACGCGGGGACGGCGCTAGAAGACGCATTGCGGTGAGGCAGCACGCACCCATGCATCCCGCCGACCGTCTGTCTGGCATCGAACTGTCGCTCATCCGGCAGATCAACGCGCTCGCGACGCCGCTCTCCGTGAACCTAGGCATCGGCGAGCCGAACGTCGTTCCCGACGCGCGTCTGCGCGAGATGGCCCAGCGCGCCGCGATCATGCCGTGGTCGTACTCACCCAACGCCGGCGCGCTTTCGCTGCGCAGGAAGCTGTGCGCCGATACGGCATTCGATCCGAAATCCGAAGTCTGCGTGACTGCCGGAACGCAGGAAGGCCTGTTCTCGATCTTCACCGCATACGTGAATCCGGGCGATGAAGTGCTGGTCCCGAATCCCGGGTTCGTGTCGTACGCAGCGCTGGCGAAGATCTGCGGCGCCACACCGGTCGCGTACGCGCTCGAGCCGCCGGATTGGCAGATCGACGTCGATGCGCTGCGCAAAAAGATCACGCCGAAGACGAAGTTGATCGTCGTCAACTCGCCGTCGAATCCACTCGGCGCCGTGATTCCGCGCGAAACGCTCGAGGCAATCGCGGAGCTCGGGCCGCTGGTGGTCAGCGATGAGATCTATGGCCAGATCTGGTACGACGCGCGGCCGGCCTCGATGCTCGATCCTGGCGCGCGCGAGAACGTCATCGTCGTCAACGGTCTGTCGAAGAGCCACGCCATGACCGGCCTGCGGCTCGGATGGATCTTCGCGCGCGAATCGCTCATGAAGCCGATCGTCACCGCGCATCAGTACGTCGCCACCTGCGCGTCCGTTTTCTCGCAGGCACTGGCGGAGATGATCCTCGACGATCCGGCGTGGAACGAGAGCTGGCTGGCGAATGTGCGCGCGCAGTTCGCGACGCAGCGCGAGGCCGCGCTTTACGCGATCCGCCACGAGCTCGAAGCCGAGATCGCAGCACCCGCCGGCGCGTTCTACGCCTTCGCGCCCGTGCCGTCGTGCGACACCATTCCATTCGCCAAGGCGCTCGCCACCGATGCCGCGGTACTGGTGATCCCCGGCGTCGCGTTCGGCTCGCGCGGCGAAGGATTCATCCGCATTTCGTACGCCGCGCCGGTCGAGCAGATCACGGCCGGCATCGAGCGCATTGGAAGGCATCTCCGCGCCGCAGGGTTGTGAGGCGGCATGAAAGCGATGCTCCTCGCCGCAGCCGTTTTCCTGGCCCCGTTCGCTCACGCACAGGCCGATGAGTGGAATCGCATTCTCAAGACGTATTACCACCCCGCGCACGGCGTCGACTACAAGGCGCTGAAGGCGAAGGACAGCGCCGCGCTGCAGTCGCTGCGGCAGCAGCTCGGACGCGTGAACGTCGCCGCGCTGACGCCGAAACAGCAGCTCGCGCACTGGATCAACGTCTACAACGTCAACGTCGTCGCGACGATCGTCGAGAGCTATCCGGTCGACTCGATCCGCGACATCTCCACGGATCCGATCATCCGTCTGAATGTCTTCAAGAAGGAGCGCGTGCCGGTCGGCAACGCGAAGCTCTCGCTCGACGACATCGAGCACAAGAAAATCCGCGAGGTCTTCAAGGACGCACGCATCCATTTCGCCATCAACTGCGCGGCGAAGAGCTGCCCGCCCATCCGCTCCGAGGCCTTCGTCGGAGAGAGACTCGACGCGCAGCTGGATGAACAGGCGCGCCTCTTCCTGAACGGACCGCACGGCGCGCGCTTCGAACGCGATGGCGACGAGCTGACCATCCACGTCACGAAGATCATGGACTGGTTCGGCGACGACTTCGAGAAGTGGGCAGGCGGGAAAGCGAAGTTCATCCGCAAATACATGCCCGCCGGCAAACAGCGGATGATCGATCAGGCCAAAGAGATCGACATCGAGTACGACGACTACGACTGGGCATTGAACGACTGGCGACGTTAAACGTCGCGGAACGACTGGCGACGCTGATTCGCGATCGCCAGAAAGCGATCCCACAGCTTCTTCGCGTCGAGCCGCGTGCAGACGCGCACCCTGCGCGTGCCCTTCCCGAACTCGATAAACGTATTCGCGCGCATCGTCGCGGTCGTGTCCTCCAGCGTCAGCCCGTCTTCACCGAGCGCGTAGAGCGCCGCGATCAGGTCGGACATCGGAAAGCGCAGCTTCATTTTCTTCATCAGCAGATGGCGGAACCAGCGCGCGCTTCCGTCGCGCAGCACGTTCCCGAGCTCTCCTTCGATCGCGAACAGATCGCGTCTGCGGATGCTCAGCATGCGCACCACGTCGAGCGGGAAGAACGTCAGCGGCAGCGACGACGCGAAGACTTTATGAGCAGCCGCGCGATCCTGGGTGAGATTGAACTCGTGCGGCCAGAGACCGGGCCAGCGCCCCAGGGTGCGCAGTGTCGCGCCGACGACGATCACTTCCGATGCTGCCGCCGCCACGGCCACGTTCGTGAGCGGCCCAAGCGCGAGGATGCGTCCGGGGAATGTTCGCAGCATGCCGCGCGCCTCGGCGCCGCGCAAAATCGGCCCGTGCCATCCGAGGAGCCTCACCAGGCGCGTGTTGTTCTCGTGGGCACGAGGCTCGGAGGTATTGCCGCCGACCGACGAGATCGCGGCGATCTCCGCGCCGCCGCGCACCATTGCGGCAATCGCGTATGCGTCGTCCACGGCGCCGCCCGAAGATCCGAGCGCATTGTCGGAATCGATGAAGAGCACGCGCACGGTTTTGCAGACACCATGCACGCACCGATCTTGCACCGCAGTGGCGCGGTAAGATTTCAGTGATGCCGTCTCGAGCCACGCAGAACGAAGAACGACTTCCCATTCCGCCCCCGAAAGACTCCGTCGCCTCGGCGGAAGTGTCGCTGTACCGCAACGTTCTGAAGATCAAGCAGGAACACACGCTGGTCCATCTCGGCATCTCGTTTTATGACGCCGAGACCACCATCCAGTGGGCCTACAACGCCGACCAGTATTTCCACGCCGCATCGACGATGAAGCTGGCCGTGCTGGTGGGTGTGTTCCGGCAGGTCGATCGCGGCGAGCTTTCGCTCGAGGCGCCGGTGCACGTCCGCAACCGCTTCACCAGCATCGTCAATCAGGAGCCGTTCATGCTCGATCTCGGCCGCGATGCCGATCCCGACGTGTACGGCCACCTCGGTAAGACGCTCACCGTTCGCGAGCTGGCCTACTGGATGATCACGAAATCGAGCAACCTGGCCACCAATCTCCTGGTGGACGTGATCGGCATCCACACCGTGCAGCTCGCGCTCGACGAGCTCGACATCGACGGCGTCCGCGTGCTCCGCGGCGTCGAAGACCAGCGCGCGTTCGAGAACAATCTGAACAACGAGGTGACCGCGAACGGCCTGCTCAAGATGCTGCGGCTGATCGCGGACGGCAAGGCGTATTCGCAGAAGGCGTGCGACGAGATGCTGGAGATCATGCTCGATCAGCAGTACCGCAGCGGCATCCCCGCCGGACTGCCGAAGGCCGCGCGTGTCGCGCACAAGACCGGCAACATCTCGACCGTGCATCACGATGCCGGTATCGTGTATCTCGAAGGACGGAAACCGTACGTGCTGGTGATCCTCACGCAGTTCGGACCGGAGCAGGGCCGCGGGACCGCGGTCGCCGACGTCTCGCGGGACATCTTCAATACACTGGCCGGAAGCATCTATGAGCAGTAGCGGTGTCTATGACTAGCGGGGTAGAGGTCGCACAGGGATTGAAAGTCGTCGATGCCTTCGATCTCGAGGACGAGGTCCGCACCATCCTCAAGCCGGGCGAGATGGTGCGCGACACGCAGGGTCGCCGCCATCGCCTGCCGCGCTATTTCTATGAGATCCCGTCGCACGACGCCGCGCAGGCGACGCGTCTCACGCCGCATTTCGCGATGAACGAGTTCATCCTCACCGATCTGAAGGAAGCGCCGCGCCTGCAGCAGTATCCGCGTTACGTTCCGTGCGCGGTGCGCATCCTGGCGTTCTATCTCGAGCAGTTCCGCGCCGCGTGCGGCGCATCGGTGCACGTGGCAGTCAACGGCGCGTATCGCTCGCCGTCGCACAAGCTGTCGCAACACGCGACGCCGCACATGTGGGGCACCGCGGCGGACATCTATCGCATCGGCAGCGCCATCCTCAAGACCAGGGAACTGATCGAGAAGTACAACGACATCGCCGAAGACCTCAGCGAAGACATCATGGTCCTGCCCTACGGCCACGACACCGGCCGCAGCGCCGACGACCACGTCCACCTCGACCTCGGCTTCATCACCCTGATTCCTCGCGAGATCAGCGAAGACCGCATGGAGCAACCGCAGGAAAACCGGCCCCGGTTTGCATTCGAGGAACGGAGAAGGAAGGAACGGAGAACGGTTTCGCCGGAGGATTGAGCGCGTCAGGCGGCCCGCCGTTTGCTTAGTCCCCCTTTGCAGTCGCAGTCCACCCTTCCGGAGTGAAAGTGCCGCCTCTCGACCCTAAAACCGAGCTCGACCGCGAGATTGCCCGACTGCTGCGCTCGACGAAACTGAACATGCCGGTGATCGGCATGGAGTCCGAATTCAATGTCTGGCTCGACGAGATCGAAATCAATCCGGAGCCATACTGGAAGCATCCCAGCGCGTTCATCGATCAGCCGCTGCTGAAGCGGGAGAAAACCTCGCTGCAACTGCCGACCGGCGGCGCCGTGTACTTCGATCGCGGCGTGATCGAGGTGGTCACTCCGGTCATCGAGCTCGCGCCATCCTGCACGGCGCGCATGGTCCGCAATCTGTGGGAGCAGGTCGGCTTCGTGCGGGATCAACTCACGAACTGGGGACACAAGACCGGGCACACGGTGCGCCTCAGCGCGTACAGCAGTCACTACAACATCTCCTACGAGATCCCGAAGTCGGAGCAGAACCGGCAACGCAACGAGAAGGCGCTGGCGCTGCTGCTGGCCTACATCCTCCCGGTTCCGGTGATGTTGATCGCGTCGAACCGCCGCTCCACCGGCGTCGGCGTGCGCCCGCGCGGATCGCGCATCGAAGTGACGGTCGACTTCACGCCCGATCCCGGCCTGATGATCGCCGCCGCGGCGCTGGTCGTGGGCATCGTGCGCGACGTGATGAGCTGGCCGTCGTACGAGCTTTCGCTCCTCGAGCAGCTGCCCATCCCGGTCGTATCCGGCGTCGTCCCCGGCAAGCACACCACGCGCAAAGGATGGCTGACCAAGGACTTTCACTATCCGCAGAGCCCGTACACGTCCGACATCAACGCGCCGGTCTGGAAGACGCAGTTCGGCGATCGGCGCTCGCTGCGGCAGATGGCGAAGGAGACGGCCTGGTTCTTCCGGAAGTCGATCCGCCGCTACTCCGATCCATTCAGTTTCCGGCTGTTGTTCGCGGTGCTCGACGGACGCGCGCCGTCGCTGCTCGAGCTGGTCGACCGTCCGACCGCGTACGAGGACGTGGGACGGCTCTGCCGCTGGGGAAGCGTGATCCACGAGCTGAAGAATTACCAATCGGAGATGGGGCTGCTCGCGCCGTGGCACGCGTGGAAGCCGCAGAGCATCGATCAGTTCGTGCTCGAACGCCAGCACGCGCGGGAAAAGCAGCAGTCGGAGATGGCCAACGTCACCGCCGAGCCGCGCTCGCGCACGATGGCCGTGGCGGCGGATGCGAAATCGCCGGAAGCGCGTCTGCTGCATGAGCTCCGTCCGCGTCCGATCGTCAGCGCGCCGGCCCCTCGCGGAAATGCGCGGCAGAAGTCGGTGCTGTCGCGGCGCCGCGACGATCGTCCCGGAAAACTGATCCCGCGACGGCCATCGCAATACGTCGATCGCCGCAGTCTCTCGCTCCTCGGCAACGGCTCGGGAGACGGCGGCGTGCGTCCCCCGAACGAGCGCCGCAAACGCGAACGACGCCAGCGCAACTACGCGGTGCCGTTCCCCGATCGCCGGCTGGCCCGCTCCGCGTACGAGCAGGTTTTTCTGAAGCTCGTCTCCGGCGGCCGGCTGCGCATGGGAAAGGACGTCTACACGCCGGTGGGGATGAAGGGCTGGTACCACGCCGTCTTCCGCCGCGAGTCCGACG
This sequence comes from uncultured Acidobacteriota bacterium, assembly GCA_946887105.1. The sequence goes on from CAMPKJ010000023.1 coordinate 9,445, forward strand.
GCGCGGAGAAGTTGCTGAGCATCGATCAACTGCTGCGAAAGATGAACGATTGGATGTGATTCAATGACGGTGTGTCCGGCATCAGACTCGTCGTCGGCGTGATCGTGATGGGCGTGGCCGTCCCGGTCACGCTCTTCCTCCTGCTCCATCTGCACTCGCTCTCCCAGCTGCTGACCATCGCCGCGGTGACGTTCCTGTCGTGGGGATTCGGCGATCTGCTGGCCAGCATCCTCGAGAAGCCGCGGCTCAAGGACCGCTCGCCGGGGCGGGCGCTCCGCGAGGACTGGGAACGGCGCACGAAAGAGTGATCAGCGCGTTTCGACCGCGCTCTCGCCGATTCCGCCCGTCGATGCATCCGCGATCCGGCTCTCGACGCGATTCTTGAAGTCCTGTTCGTAGTTGCGCACTTTCTTCAGGTACGAACGGGTCTCGCGGAACGGCGGCACGCCGCCGAAGCGCTTCACGTTGCCTTCGCCGGCGTTGTACGCGGCGATGACTTTGGTCTCGTTTCCGTCGAAGCGCTCATTGAGGTACTTGAGGTACTTCGCTCCGGCGGCGATGTTCTGCGCGGGATTGGTGAGATCGCGAGCGCCCATCCAGCGTCCCGTGCGCGGCACGAGCTGCATCAGACCGACCGCGCCGGCGCCCGATCGCGCCGTCGGCTTGAAGCGCGACTCGGCCTGCACCACGGCGGCGATGAGCTCGGGACGGATGTCGTTCTTCTTGGCCTCTTTGTAGATCAGCGAGCCGAACGGCACTTCCGTCTTGAAGAAGTCTTCGCGCACTTTCTCCGTGATGATGCTCAGCTTCTGCGGCGCCTCGGCCATCTGCTGCAGTGGCGCACTCGTAGCTGCCTCGACGCCATGCGCGACCTGCTGCGCGATCGAGCGCGCCGCCTTCAGGTCCTTCTCGAGCGTCGCGTTGAGTCCTGTCGACGCACCGGCGAGCTCGGTCTGGCGCTCGCCGGCGTCTTTGCCCTGCATCATCGCCAGCGGCGTTCCGATGCCGCCGAACGCCAGCGACGCGCCGAGTGCCCAGGTCGTGTATTTCTTCTTGAGCCCCGCAAATCGCCGGCGCGGGCGGACCGCCTCCACCTCCCGGCGCAGCTGCGAACGATCGAAGTTATCGAGAAAGCGCTCCCTGTACGGCCTTTTCGTCTCGATCTCAGGCATCGGTCTTCCTCCGGTTTTCAACACTTATTTGCAAACGAAAGACCATGAACAAACTGCTGAGTCACCGAGAGTTAATGCCGGCTTCGGCGTCCGGTTTGGCGCGATTCATGATCTCCGCATAGAATCGGGGCGCGCCATGAACAGAGCCGTCTCACTCGGATGGACCGGATTTCTTCTCGCCACCATCCTGGGAACAGGGGTGACGGCGATGGCGCACGGCTTTCCGCCGCCCGATGCGCTCGCTCCGCAGGATCCGCTCACGAGCTGCTATGAACGCTCGGTCCCGCTCGCCGAGAGGCCGGTGGTCGATCGCGGACCGCTCCTGCAGCGCATGCTCCAATACGCGCAACTGGCGCTGAAGCATCGCGTGAGCGGTCTGGCGAGCTACTACTCGTCGTTCTTCGACGGACGCAAGACCGCGAATGGCGAGATCTTCCGCAACCAGAAGTACTCCGCCGCGCACCTCACGCTTCCGCTCGGTACGTGGGTGGAGGTGAAGTCGCGCGCCACCGGCAGAACTCTGCGCTTGCGCGTCAACGACCGCGGTCCGTACGCGAAGAAGTTCTGCCTCGATCTCTCCCAGGCCGCCGCCCGCTACCTCGGCGTCGACCGGCACCCGGACCGCTACGTCGACGTGCGCATCATCGCCCTGCCGGGAGAGGAACCGCTGCCGGAAGATGTGGAGCTGGAACCGGAATCCGAACTTGCGGATCAGCTCTCGCTCATCCAGGAACGGTAAAGCAGAACGTCGCCCCCTCGCCCATCACCGACTCGACCGTCAGCTCGCCGCCCTGGCTCTCGATCAGACGCTTGGCGAGATAGAGACCGTAGCCCGGCCCGCCGCCGCGTTGCTTGTCGAGCTTGCTCATGCCTCCCAGCTCGAACACCTGGTTGATGTAGCGCGGATCGATGCCGATGCCGTTGTCGCGGACGCAGAAGCGCACGCCGTCGCCGCCGGTCGAGCAGTCGATGGCGATCTGCCGTTCCCCTCTCGCGCGATCGGTGAAGAACAACGCGTTGGCGATCAACGCGCCGATGGCTTCACGGATCTTCTCCGGATCGACGTTCACCACCGGCAGGTCGGCGGGCAGCTGAACGTGCACGCCGCCTTCTTCGATCTGAAAGTTGTACTTGAGGATCACCTCTTCGACGACCTCGCGCAGCGGCGTCGGCTTGCGCGCGCTCGGCCGCGCCAGCAGCTTGACCATGTGGGACATCTCGTCGAGCACGCGCTTCATGTACTGCGCGCTGGAACGGATCCGGCGAAGAAAGTCCTGTCCTTCCTCATCGAGGCTGGCCAGATAGTCGCTGAGCAACAGATCGCTGAATCCGTCGACCGCGAAGATCGGCGATTTCAGATCGTGCGACAAGACGCTGAAGAAGCGCACCAGCTCTTCCTGCGTGACCGGCTTTTCGCCTTGCGCAGACGGTGTTTCCGTACCTCGATCGATGGTCACACCTCCAAAGCGCCGCAAGGCTGCAACGTGCGTACCGTCAGTAAGCAGCTACTGTTTCCGGAAAGCGGCCACCTGACCCTCGCCCACGATCTCCGCGTTTCCATCGCGGCCGATCACCAGCGCCGTCTTCGCCGGAATACCGACGCCAAGGCGGACGTCGGGGAGCGACATCAGGCGCCGCAGGGCGGTGTCGTTCTGCGCCTCGAATGCGGTATCGATGACGGTGTTGGCGAGCCACCCGAGCGCGGCGATGGCGGACGAGTTGCCGCGCATGTCGCGCGCGGACGTGCCGAAACACGACGCCGCGGCGCCGATGGCCGCGATCACCACGCCGTTCGCGGCCGCGTCGCGCATGGCCAGTTCCGCCGGCGATTCGCGCAGCAGCGGCGCGAGGTTGTTGGTCACGCCGCCGCCGAGGTAGATCATGCCCGCATTCAGGATCGCGTCGAGATTCTTCTGGCGGCGGTTGTCCCGCCCTCGATAGACAGGCACGTTGACGACGTTGACGGTCGGATCGAGGCCGCGCAGATAGGTCCCGAAGTGGCCCGCGTACTCGGCCGATCCCGACGCCGTCGGCAGAAACGCGACGGTGCGCTTGTCGCGCGGCATCCGCGACAGCAGCAGCTCGTCGATCTCCCGCGTCTCACCGAACGAAAACTCGCCGCCGCCGATCAACACCAACGTCTCGAACGGAACAGCAGGCGTGAGGTGCAGCATCACGCGCGAGTCTATAGCAGCGGGGAGACGACGGGAGGCCTCCGGCGGCCGGGCCGCGGCCCCGGCCGCCGGAGGCTTCCCGGTCGTTCCCTGTTGCTACGGAAACGCAGGCTGCGTCCAGGCGCAGAGACCGTTCGAGTCGATCACCTTCGCGCGGACGTACTTCTCGTTGCCGCGGATCGTGTACGTTGCCGTGAGTCCCGGCGTCTCCTGCAACACGCGTCCGCCGCTGCCGATGAACTGGATGCGATAGCGCGCGAAGTTCTGCTCGCGCACCTGCACGGCGATCTGTTTCTTCGTGATGGTCAGCTCCGCGAGCTCGACGCCGTTCGATGCGTAGAAATCGCCCGCGGCGAGCGCGGCCAGGATCGCCTTCGCGTCGCGCGAGTCCGAGCGCACCATCACCCACGCCTTGCCGGGCAGCACCACGTCCGCGTCCCAGACGCGCTTCAGATGATGCGTGTCGTCGACCGCGACGCCGTAGATGCGCTTGCCCGCCGTGAGCATCCGGTCCCACATCGACTCGACCGAGGGCGGGCCTTGCGCGTTCACGAACGGATGGCCGCTGGCGATCTCGAGAAAGTTCGCGCGCTCGAGCTGCAGCAGCTCGTCCGCGCCGAAGGCCCAGCCGAAATTCGGATGGTTGATCAGCGCCAGCGCGCCCGCCTCGCGCACCGCGTCGATGTTGCGCTGCAGCACCTCGACCGGCGTCGTGCCCCTCTGCGGCTTCACCGCCTCTTCGATGCCGATCGCGTTCACGTGCAGCGGCTTCTTCGGCAGACGATCCGTGACCTCTTCGCCGAGGATCAGCACCAGGCCCCGCGGGTCCTCGACGCGCGTCACCTTGTCGTGGTCGGTGATCGCCAGAAAATCGTAGCCGTGCTCCGCGTACCAGCGCACCACATCGGCGGGCGTCGAATCGCCATCGCTCTCCAGCGTGTGCGTGTGCAGGTTTCCCTTCAACCACGCGCCGTGTAATGGAAGACTGACGAAAGCGAGCAGAGCTGCGACAATGCGCCACATCGTCCCATCGTAATTCAGGAGGAACCTCATGCGCCGTTGCGTGACTCTCGTTCTCGCATTCGTTCTTGCTCTGCCTCTCGCCGCACAGGAACTGGATGCGGACGCGCTCTGGAAAATGATGCTCACCGGCAATCTGACGTACATGGCCGGCGACATCTCGTTCAAGGATCTCGATCAGGAGCGCGAAGCCACGGCCGGCGGCCAGCAGCCACCGGTGCTGGTCCTGGCCTGCTCCGACAGCCGCGTACCGCCCGAGCTGGTCTTCAATCAGTCGCTCGGCGCGTTGTTCGTGGTGCGCACGGCGGGAAACGTCGCCGACGAGTTCGGAATGGCCTCGATCGAGTACGCCGTCAGCCACACCGATCCGCAGTGGGCGAAGTTGATCGTGGTCCTCGCACACGAAAAGTGCGGCGCCGTGGTCGAGGCGATGAAGCCGGAGGAGCCGCCGACGCCGCCCCTCACCGCGCTGGTAAACCGCATCCGCCGGTCGTTCGTGATGGGCCAGACCGACTTGCCCGATGCCATCAAGGCAAACGCGAAAGCGGCGGCCGCCGCGCTGACCGCCGAGAGCACGGTCGTGCGCAAGGCGGTCATGGAGAAGCGCGTGAAGATCATCCCCGCGTATTACGAGCTGCTGTCGGGGAAGGTGACGGCGATCGAATGACGTGCCGTGAAGGCAGCACGTCACCCTGAGCCGCGTAGACGGCGAAGGGTCTCCGGATGCGAACGTTTCGCACTCTGAGATCCTTCGCTTCGCTCAGGATGACGGAGGGTTAGGCGCGCGCCCGCCACACTTCCTCGACTTTCGCGCCCATGTCCGACGGCGCTTTCACGACGTGAATGCCGGCCGCTTCGAGTGCGGCCATCTTCTCGGCCGCCGTGCCTTTGCCGCCGCTGATGATCGCGCCGGCGTGCCCCATGCGCCGACCGGGAGGCGCGGTCTGGCCGGCGATGAAGGCGACCACCGGCTTGGTGACATTGGTCTTCACGAACGCGGCCGCGTCTTCTTCCGCGCTGCCGCCGATCTCGCCGATCATGATGATGGCCTCGGTGGAGGGATCGGATTCGAATGCCGCCAGACAGTCGATGAAGTTCGTGCCCGGCAGCGGATCGCCACCGATGCCGACCGCGGTCGACTGTCCGATGTGGCGCGTCTGGCCGACGGCTTCATACGTCAGCGTTCCGGAGCGCGACACGATCCCGATCGGTCCGGCCTTGTGGATATGACCCGGCATGATGCCGATCTTGGCCTGGTCGGGAGTGATGATGCCCGGGCAGTTCGGACCGATGAGGCGCGACGGATTGCGTCCGTCGAGCACGTGCGCGGCATTGATCTTCATCAGAAAATCGTGCGCCTTGACCATGTCGTTCACCGGGATGCCCTCGGTGATGCAGACGATCAGTTCGATGCCCGCGTCGGCCGCTTCCATGATCGCGTCGGCGGCGAACGGCGGCGGCACGAAGATCAGCGAGCAGTTCGCGCCCGCTTTCTGGCGCGCCTCGAGCACGGTGTTGAAAACCGGGAATCCCTCGTGCGTCGTGCCGCCCTTGCCCGGCGTCACGCCGCCGACCACTTGCGTTCCGTAGTCACGGCAGCCGATCGCGTGGAACGTCCCCTCGCGGCCGGTGATGCCCTGAACGATGACCTTCGTGTTCTTGTCTGCCCAGATCGCCATTACTGAGTTCCCTTCGCGGTAGATCCTTCGGCGCTTCGCGTCTCAGGATGGTTTCCGCCGCGTGCGGCGGAAACCACCTTGGTCGCCGCGTCCCACATCCCGTCGGCGGTGATCAGCGGGAGTCCCGATTTCGCGAGGATCTCCTTGCCCAGCTCGACGTTCGTCCCTTCGAGCCGCACCACCACCGGCACCGGCAGCCCGATTTCCCTCGACGCGCTGACCACGCCTTCGGCGATGCGATCGCCGCGCATGATGCCGCCGAAGATGTTGATCAGGATGGCCTTGACGTTCCGGTCGCTGAGGATGATCCGGAACGCGTTCTTGACCTGCTCCGCGCTCGCGCCGCCGCCGACGTCGAGGAAGTTCGCCGGCTCGCCGCCGGCGAGCTTGACGATGTCCATGGTGGCCATCGCCAGTCCGGCGCCGTTCACCATGCAGCCGACGTTGCCATCGAGCTTGATGTAGTTGAGACCGAACTTCGACGCTTCGACCTCGAGAGGATCCTCTTCATTGACGTCGCGCATCGCCACGACGTCCTTGTGGCGGAACAGCGCGTTGTCGTCGAAGCTCATCTTGCAGTCGAGCGCGAGCACGTCGCCTTCCTTCGTCACCAGTAGCGGATTGATCTCCGCCAGCGCGGCGTCGGTCTCGATGTACGCGCGCATCAGTTTCTGCACGAAGTCGACGCATTTCTTGAACGCATCCCCTTCGAGCCCGAGGGCGTACGCGACCTGGCGGGCCTGGAACGGCTGCACGCCGAGCACGCCGTCGACCGGCTCGCGATGAATCGCGTTCGGATCGCGCTCGGCCACTTCCTCGATGTCCATGCCGCCCTGCGCGGAGGCCATGATCACGTTCATGCCCAGGCGGCGATCGAGCGTGATGCCGAGGTAGAGCTCCTTGTCGATGTTGAGCGCTTCTTCGATCAGCACCTTGCCGACCACGCGTCCCTCGGGACCGGTCTGGTGAGTGATGAGCGTCATGCCGAGCATCTTCTTGGTCAGCTCGGCTGCCTCGTCGGCATCCTTGGCGAGCTTCACGCCGCCGCCTTTGCCGCGACCGCCTGCATGGATCTGCGCCTTGACGACGACGCGTCCGCCGAGCTCGGTGGCGGCGCGGCGTGCTTCTTCCGGAGTGTCGACCACCACACCGCGCGGCGTCGGAACGCCATAGCGCCGCAGGATCTCTTTGGCCTGATATTCGTGGACTTTCATAGCGGCGCGGTTTGTATCACAAACTCCATCTCGATCTGGCGCACGAATCGCCTCGCGCCGAGCGCGTCCAGCAACGCCGCGATGCCCGCGTCGCGCGCGTCCACGTTGATGAAGCGCAGCGGCTTCTGTGCGAGCGCCGCCGCGGTCTCGACCAGACGCGTGCCGATCCCGCGGCGCCGCGCGTCGCGCCGGACGGCGAGTTGCGGGACGTCGCCGGTTGACGGGAAGAGGATGGCGTAGCCATCCGAGTCGCCGAGGAGGACGTGGGGATCCATTGCTCGTGCAATCGACGCTGTCGAGTTCTGCCAGGAAGGTTGGCTGTCCCACCAGCTCTCCGTCCCCTCTCCCCGCTCGGCGGGGAGAGGGCTAGGGTGAGGGGCACCAGGTGCGCGAGATTCGCCCCTCACCCTGACCCTCTCCCCGCTGAGCGGGGAGAGGGGACTCGGGACGAACGTCCAGCAATCGAAACGCCGCGTTTCGACGAACCCGAGCGAGCGATACAGCGCCGCCGCCGCAACATTCGGCTCGAGCACTTCGAGCACGTACCGCGTTGCGCCTGCTCCGCGTAACAGCTCGATCGAGTGCTCCATCGTCTGCCGCGCGAGGCCGCGGCGGCGACGGGTGGGGATCACGCCGGAGCCGGTGTCGTAGCCGGTCGCGCCGCCGAAGCCGTTGAGCGTGAACGCGACCATCCGCTCGTCCTCGAAGATGCCGGACGAAAGCTCCGGCACCCAGCCGCGGCGCGTGAACATCTCGCGCAGCGCCTCGGCCGATGGCTGCATCGGCAGGACGTAGTCGCTGAATGCCTCGACGAACGCGCGATGCACTTCGTCGAAGTCATCGCCGCGTAGCGGCCGGATTTTCACGGCGCGCCGAGCGCGTCTTCCAACGTCTTCCGCAAACGCAGTCCGCCGCGCAGCAGCCGCTCGTACACGACGCCGATGTTGCGGTGCGCGTAATCGGAGCCGACCCTGCCGTTCTCGACGTCGTATCCGTAGTGCACCGCCGCGTGATGCGATTCGTTGATCCAGTCCACCGGTGTGCCGGTCTGCAATTCCGCGATCGGCCGGCCGCGCAACTCGATGTCGAGCAGACGCGTCGCGTAGTCGTCGACCGAAGCAGGTCCCCACTCGATGAGCATGCTGTCCCACATGCTGTGCAGATTCGTTTCGGCGCCGAGGTAGCGCACCTTGACTCTGTTGCCGCCGAGGTCGGGCTCCATGGCGCCGGTCTCGGCGTTTTTCACCTGACCGCCGGCGGCGTGCAGCGGCTGATGGATGTCGCCGATGAAGTGCACCACGAAGATCAGCGCCTCGCGGCGTTTGTCCTTCGGCTGCGTCTTGTCCTTCAGCACGGCCAGGTATTTCTCGATGCCGGCCACCACACACTGATCCTGCTTGCAGTCGCGCGCGCGATCGAACGTGACCTGATCGTTGGGGATATTGCTGTAGTGCAGCGCGCCCGTGTCCCCCTGGCGCTCGCCGCGTGTTTCCTGTCCGCGCCAATCGTCCGGCAGCGACGCGAGGTCGCGCAGCGGCGCCGCGAACGTGAGATCGCGCACCTGCTGTGCGACGTTCGGCGAGAGACCGCGCTCGGCGACCTCGGCAACGACGGAGTGACCCTTCGCTCCCCACGCGTACAGCGGAGTCGGCAACAGTGCGAGAAGAACCAGCAGACGTGCGATGCGCATGGCGCCAGAGTCTATTACGGAGTTCCTCGGGTTCCTCGGGTTCCTCGGTTCCTCGGGAGCAGGGGCCACTCCGAGGAACCGAGGAACGCCGAGGCACTCCGAGGAACCGGTGCGCGCGATAGACTCGCGGACGTGCGGCCTGGCGACATCATCACCATCGAAGCGGGAGAGCTCGTGGCCGGCGGCGACGCCATCGCGCGCGTGGACGGCTTTCCGGTCTTCGCGTCGAACGTCTTTCCCGGCGATGTCGCGCGCGTGCGGCTCCATGAAGTGAAGAAGGGCTTCGCGAAGGCGGAGATGGTCGAGATCGTGAAGCCGAGCGAGTTCCGCCGCGCGGCACCTTGTCCCGTCGCCAACGAATGCGGCGGCTGCGACTGGACCGCGTTGCGGCTCGACAAGCAGCTCGACGCGAAGCGGCGCATCGTCACCGAGTCCCTGCGGCGCATCGGCAAGTTCGACGTGGCCACGCTGCCCGAGGTCCGCATCCATCCGTCGCCGCTCAACTACCGGCTGCGCTCGCGCCTGCACCGCGACGGCGATGCGGTCGGCTTCTACGCCATGCGCTCCAATCGCGTCGTGCCGCTCGCGCGCGAGTGCGAAGTGGTCGGCGTCGAGACCGCGCGGGTGGCGCCGGAAGGAGAAAGCTGGGAGCTCGACGGCGCGCTGATCACCGGAGAGCGGGACCTGACCCTCACCGTCGACGCATTCACGTATCAGCTGCACACGCGCGCGTTCTTCCAGGTCAACCGCCACCTGCTCGCGACGATGTTGCGGCTCGTGACCGCGCACGCGGCGCGCACCGTCAACCGCCAGCACGCCGTCGACCTCTATGCCGGTGTCGGCTTCTTCACGCTGCCGATGGCGAAGCTGTTCGATCGCGTGACGCTGATCGAAGGCTCGCCGCTGTCCGCGCGTTTCGCACGCATGAACGTGCCGTGGAACGTGAAGGTGGTCGAGGCGCCGGTCGAGCAGCACATCGCGCGCGTGGCGAAGGCGAACTTCACGTTTCTCGATCCGCCGCGTGCGGGCGCGCGGCAGGAAGTGATCGCCACGGTCGCGGAGAGGACGATGGAACGGATCGCGTATCTCTCCTGCGATCCGGTCACGTTCGCGCGCGACGCGAACCGCATCGTCGCCTCGGGGTGGCGGCTGGCGTCGCTCGATCTGCTCGATCTCTTCCCCAATACCCATCACGTCGAAACTTTGGGCAGCTTCGAGCGCGTGCTACGCTCTTAGCGTCTTTCCTTCCTCTTCTCGCCGCTCGGCGCCGCGAAACGCGTGCGCACAAACTCGACCGACGTCCCCGCTGCAATTCCGCTGATCTCTCTCATCGCCGGGCTGGCCATCGCGCCGGTGCTGATCAACCCATGGATGGTGATCCTCGGCCTCGCCGCGATCGCGCTGCTGCGGCCGCGCGTCTTTCTCTTCTTCGCCATCCTCGGAATCGCCCTCGCGCTGCAGCGCGACGCGCGCCATCGAGAAGACCGTGAGGCGTTCGCCGCGATCGACGAAGAACGCTTCGTCACCATCGACGCGCCGATCGATCGCGACTGGACGTTGCGCGATTCCGCGTTCCTGCTGCGCACCGCGTCGTTCACCGCGAACGGCCATAGGTATCGAGTCCCGCTCTCGATCTACGCGCGCTTCGAGCCGCCGCCGATCGAAATGCAGGCCACCATCCGCGCGGAGGGGTTCCTGCGGCTGAGCGAGCGCGGGCAATACACCGTGAGCGTGAAGTCGGCGCAGCTGATGACGTACGAAGGCGAACTGCAGCGCTGGCATCCGCGCGCATGGAATCGCGCGCTCGCCAATCGCCTGCGCCGCCACGCCGGAACGCGTCGCGAGGAGGTCGCGCTCGCGCAGGCGCTGGTCCTCGGGCGCGGCGAGCTGCTCACCGGCGAGATGCGCGAAAGCTTCCGCCGCGGCGGGACCTATCACCTGCTGGTCTTCTCCGGATTGCAGATCGCGTTCGCCGCGGGGTTGCTCGCGGCGCTGCTGCGCTGGCTGCACGCGCCGCGCGCATCGGACTGGCTGCTGCTCGCCTTCGCCGCGCTCGCGCCGCTGTTCATCGGGCCGACGGCGTCCGTCTCCCGCGCCAGCGTCGGCATCGGCGTCTACGCGCTGTCGCGCATCCTGCAGCGGCCGACGTCGCTCGAGAATCTGTGGTGCGTGGCGGCGCTGCTGCGGCTGATCGTCGAGCCGGGCGATCTCACCGACGCGTCATTTCATCTGACGTACGCCGGCGCGGGCGCGCTGATGTTCGTCGGCAGGCGGCTGGTGCCGGTGGCCGGCTCGCTGATCGCCGCGGAGATCTCCATCGCTCCGATCACGCTCTTCCACTTTCACCAATACGCGCTCGGCGGGTCGATCGCAACGCTGGTCATGTCGCCGCTGATTTTCGCGATGCTGATCCTTTCATCGCTCGCATGCGCGGTTCCCTGGTTTCTCGCGCCCCTGGGCGCATTGCATCGCGCCTGCGGCTGGCTGAACGCGCTCGGACTCTCCGGCTTCTACGCCGCGCCGCCAACGATGGCGATCGCTACCGCCGGATTCGCGGCGCTGCTCGCGCTTCCGTTGCTGCGCGCGCGCGCACGCGCAGCGGCGATCCTCTGCATCCTGCTGATCCCGAGCGCAGCCGCCATCGTGCGCAGCCGCTCGCAGCGCAGCGTCGCGCATCCGCGCGTGACGTTCTTCGACATCGGACAAGGCGACGCGATGGCGTTGCGATCCGGCCAACAGACCATGATCGTCGACGGTGGACGCGACGGACGATTGCTGGCCATGCTCGCCGACCGCGGGATCCGCCGCGTCGACGCGGTAGTGCTGAGCCACGCCCATCCCGATCACTGCGGCGCATTGCCGCAGCTCGTCGAGCAGTTCGACGTCGGCGGCGTCTGGATCACGCCGCGCAAATTCACCGGCGACTGCGCGGAACGGCTCCGCGACGCCTGTGCCCGATCGCGCACGCCGCTGCATTTCATCCGCGACGGCTCGAAGCTGACCGCCGGCGCGTTCACCATCACCGCGCATCTGTCCGGCACGACCTTCCGCCGCGCGCCGGAGAACAACGCGTCCGTGGTCCTGCACGCCACGACCGGCAACCGGCGGTTCCTCCTGACCGGCGACATCGAGAAGGAGGCGGAGCTCGTGCTCGCCGATCGCGATCTGCGCGCCGACGTCCTCAAGGTCGCCCATCACGGAAGCCGCAGTTCGTCCTCCGAGGCAATGCTCGACGCGATCGTGCCGCGGATCGCCGTGATCTCCTGCGGCCGGCGCAACCTCTTCGGCCATCCGCATCCTGCTGTGGTCACGAGACTTGCGGAACGCGGCGTGCGGATCTGGCGGACGGATCGCGACGGCACGGTCACGATCGAAGTCCGAGACACGGCGCTCATCGGCAGCAGCGATCCCTGACGCTGGCCTGTTGTGTTTCTCACGGACCGTTGCATATTGTGTAAGCACGCCATGTCTACGACGCTGTTGCGGCTCGGCCTCTGGACGGTGATTCTGGTGCTGGTGCTGTACGTGCTCGCCACCACGTACCCGGACCAGCCGTGGGCGGAGCTGATCCCGATGCTCATGCTGCAGCAGGCGCTCACGGTGGGCGGCATCCTCGTGGCGGCGGGCGTGGTGATGCGCATTCTCGGGAAAGGCGCGAACAAGGTGGTGGCGAAGAACCGCTGCCGCGTCTGCCGGAAACCGATCGCGGTCGGCGCGCTCTATTGCCGCGAGCATCTCCGCTCGATCATCGCGGACGAAGATGAGCGAACGCACGTCACGCGGATCCGGTAGCCGTGACGTAGCCTGATGACCGAGCCTTCGTTGATCGTGGTAGCCGGACCGACCGGCTCCGGCAAATCCGACTTCGCGTTGCGCCTCGCGGAAACGCTCGGCGGCGAGATCGTGAACTACGACTCCGTACAGATCTATCGCGGCTTCGACATCGGCAGCGCGAAGCCGCCGCTCGAACAGCGTTCGCGCGTTCCGCATCATCTCTTCGACATCGTCGACGCCGATGACGACTTCAACGCCGCCGACTATGCCAAACGCGCCCGCGAGGTCTGCGCGGGCATCCACGCGCGCGGCAAGCGCGCCATCCTCGCCGGCGGCACGTTCTTCTATCTGCGCGCGCTGCTGTCCGGCCTGCCCGAGATGCCCGGCCGCGACGAAGCGGTCCGCGCGCGCATCCGCGCCATCGCCGCGCGTCCGCGCGGACCGGAGCGGCTGCACCGATGGCTGTCGAAAATCGATCCGCGAAGTGGTAGAAAGATCGCTCCCGCCGACCGGCATCGCGTCGAGCGGGCGTTGGAGGTCTGGATCACCAGCGGCAAACCGATCTCGAGCTGGGAACGCGACGGCGACGACGAGCTGCCGTCGGTGAAGCTGGCGCTGGACCTCGAACGGAAGCAGCTCGCGAACGTGCTCGATGCGCGCGTCGATGCGATGTTCCGCGCCGGCCTCCTCGAAGAAACGCGCGTGCTGCTGGAGCGCTACCCGGCGAACGCGCGGCCGTTCGGGACGATCGGCTACAAGGAGGCCGCGGCGGTGGTCCGCGGCACGATGTCCGTAGCGGATGCCATCGCGGAAACACGCCGCCGCACGCGCGCGTATGCAAAGCGGCAGCGGACGTGGCTGCGCGCGGAGCGAAATGTGCACTGGCTGGATGCGTCGGACCGGGAGCAGGCATTCGCAGCCGCGCTGCGCATCCTTGCCGATCACGACGCCGACACCCGAGGTAGACAAACTTGACCAAGACCAGGTTCCTGATTGCGTATGCCGCGCTGATCGTCGCGGCGAGCTGTGCCCCTGTCGACGCGCCGCCACCCGCGGTGGTGCCACAGGGTGATGACCGCTATCTGATCGACCCGCGCACCGGTGCGGAGGCGACGCTTCCCGCGGCCGTGGCCTCGAAGTTCGAGGCGGCGTGGCGGTATGCCATGGCCGGAAATGAGCTCGAAGCGGAGCGCCGGCTCGCGGAGATCGGAAGGACGGCGCCCGACCTCGTGCCGGTGATGCTCGCGAATGCGGCGCTGGACATCAAGGCCGGCCGCTTCGACGACGCAAGCGCCGCCGTCAGCGAGGCGCTGGCGCGGTCGCCGGAGTCGCTTGCGGCGCGCGTGTACGAGGCGGAGATCGCGGTGCGGCGCGGACAGACGCGGCCCGCGCTCGGTCTCTACGAAGCGATCGCCGCGCGTCCCGACGCACCGGCGATCGCGGGCGAGCGGGTCGCCCAACTGCGGCAGACCGTGTTCAACGAGCTCTACACCGCGGCGCAGAGCGCGCCCGATGCCGAGGCTGCGCGGTTGCTGCGCGAAGCGCTGGCCATCGATGCCGGCGCGACCGAGGCGCGATTGCTGCTCGCACAGAAGCTGATCGCGCAGAAGCAATTCGAGGAAGCGCGCAAAGAGCTCGATCCGCTGCTGAACACCATCGCCGACCGGCCCGAGATCCAGGAAATGCTCGCGGAGATCGAAGTCGGCCGCGGGCGCTATCAGGAAGCGATCGTGCGCTACGACCGGCTGGCGCGGCGCACCAAGGATCCGCGCTACTCGCAGCGGCTCGAAGAGATCAAGCAGGAGTGGAGCGCGGCGAACATGCCCGCGCACTTCCGCACCGCGCTGGACAGCCTCGCGCTGACGCGCGCGGAGCTGGCCACGCTGCTGTTCTGGACCGTGCCGTCGATCCGTTTCGCGCAGAACGTCGGCACGCCTCCGATCGCGGTCGACATCGAGGACGTGCAGGGACGCGAAGAGATGGTCCGCGCGCTGGCGCTCGGACTCTACGATGTGGATCCCGTGACGCGCCGCGTCAGCCCGTTCCGGCAAGTCACCGCCGGGCGGCTTTCCGCGCTGCTCGCCCGCCTGCTCGCCTCGCGCGGCGCGGCGTGCGCCCGCGGATTCGCGCACGATGAAGTGCTCGCCGCCTGCGGCGTCACGGACCCGCTCGCGACGCATCCCGCGGATGCGACCGTGACCGGCCGCGACGCGCAGAAGCTGCTCGAGCAGGTGGCGGCGAAGATGTGATTGCGGGGAGCCGTGCGCGCTGCACGGCGCGCGCGGGGGAGCCGCGGCGCCAGAGCGCCGCGGGGGCGTCTGGGCGATCTCGCGATACAGCGACCGTCATCCTGAGCGCAGCGAAGGATCTCCCGATGCGCAGACCTCGCACGCTGAGATCCTTCGCTTCGCTCAGGATGACGGTCGTTCACCAACCTAAAACAGCGTCAACCGCGGCAAACCGAACTTCTCGCGCACCAGCCTCCGCAGATGCGCTTCCTCGGTCCGCGCGCGCGTCTTCTCGTCCGCGCCGCTGGTCAGTGCACGCGCTTCCGCGCGCAGATCCTCCGCCTGCGGCAGCAGCGAATCGATCAGCTCCTGCTCGAGCTCCATCAACTGCTCTTCGACGCGCGGGACGCTTCGCTCGCGTGCGAGCGCACGCACGCGATCCGCGAAAGCAGCGCCGGGAGTCGCCGCGAGCCGCAACGCCAATGAGTCAAGCAGCGGTTCCACGCTCTCCTCCGGCGCCGCACCCTCGGCTCCGACCTGCAGCTCCTTCCGCTCCTTCCACAGCTCCTTCACGGCGTACTTGCAGAAACCGAGACCGTTGACCTTCTTCGACTCCGCATCGCGCTTGTCGAAGACCGCGTCGATGGCCTCGATCACCACCGCCAGCGGGATGCCTTCCTCCGCCCATCCCCTCATCAACGCCCAGTCTTTGGCGTTCACGACGAAGGGTGTGCCGCGGCGGAAGGCGAAGTGCGATTCGATCTCGATGAAGTATTCGGGCGACACTCGGCCTCACCCTACGATCAGCTACAATCACCCGTCAACCCACGGAGCCCCTTGATGGAATCACCCACGCCTCGAGCGGAAGTCACGGTCTACTCGCCGCTCTTCTCACCGTTCCGCCAGCCGTTGCAGGGACCAGCGGTCTCGATCGGCCGCGCCTCCGACTGCTCGATTCCGATCAAGGACCGCTATCTTTCCCGCAAGCACGCGGAGATCATCGCCAACGGGAACTCCTGGATTCTCAAGGACCTCGGCAGCGCGAACGGCACATACCTCAACGGCTCGCGCGTCGAGCGTGACGAGCAGCTCAAGACCGGCGACCGCATCCGCCTGGGCGATACGGAAATCGTCTTCGAAACGTCCGAGCGCAGCACCGACCGCTTCATCGCCGTGGCCGAGTCGGCCATCAGCGCCACCATCGCCATCCCGGTTCACGACATCACCGACAAGCCGGAGGAGCAGGACGTCGCGCGCCTGCAGACGCTCACTCAACTCGCGCGCGAGCTGATCGAAGACCGGCCGATGGACGAGCTGTTCGGATTCATCGTCGATCGCGTGATGGAGCATCTCCATCCGTCGCGTGCCGCGATCGCACTGCTCGGACACGACGGCCGTTCCTTCACCAAGGTCGAAGTGCGCCGCCAGGACGAATCGGACGCGAGCGAGCTGACCATCAGCCACACGCTGCTGGCCGACATCGTCGAAGAGAAGAAGGCGCTGGCATTCGTCGACGTCGAGGCGGACGAGAAGCTGCGCACCGCCAAGTCGATCATCATGCAGGGCATTCACTCGATCCTCTGCGCGCCGCTGATGATCGGCAACTCGGTGGTGGGCGTGTTGTACGTCGACTATCTGTTCACGCAGCGCCAGATCTCCGAGGATGACGTCCGGCTGGTCGCGCAGATCGGCCGCTTCGCCGCCATCAAGCTGGAAACGACGCGCCTCCGCGAGGAAGCGATCCAGAAGCGGATCATGGACGAAGAGCTGAAGATGGCCTCGGGCATCCAGCGCCGTCTGCTTCCTGCCGCGCCGACCGGCATTCCGGGCTTTACGTTCGTCGGCAAGAACGAGCCGTGCCGCACGGTGAGCGGCGACTATTACGACTTCGCGGTGCGGCCGAACGGTAAGGTCTATTTCGTCATCGGCGACGTGAGCGGCAAAGGCGTCACTGCCGGCCTGATGATGGCCGGACTGCAGGTCGCATTCCGCATCTTCTCGAAGAGCGATCCCGATCCGGCAACGCTGGTCACGCAGCTCAACGTGGCGCTGAAGGAAAACCTCCCGCAGTCGAAGTTCGTGACGCTCTTCCTCGGCCGCCTCGACACGAACACGGGCACCATCGAATACGTCAACGCCGGACACACGCCGCCGCTCTACCTGCACAAGCACGGCGCCACCGAGCTGACCGACAGCGACCTGCTCCTCGGCGTGATCTCACGCGCAGAGTTCGTGAACCGCGAACTGCTTCTCGAGCCCGGCGACTCGCTGGTGCTCTTCACGGACGGCGTCACCGAGGCGCGCAATCTCGGGGGCGATGACCTCGGCTCCGGCGACATCGGGGAGGCGCTCGTGAAGCTGCACGGATCGGATGCGATGACCATCGCCGCATCCGTCAACGAGACCGTCCTGCGCCATGTCGGCAACGCCGAGAACCTCGACGATGACGTGACGGTGCTGATCGTCACCCGCGCCGCTTCGTAACCGCGCTGTCAGCTGGGTCACTCGACGCCCACTTCGCGCAGCCACTCCTCGATGGCGCGCGTGGCCTGATCGTTCTTGAAGTTGAAGAACTGCCGCTCGGTCTTGCGATCCTCGGCGAGCACCTGGCGGAAGGCATTCCAGTCATCGGCCGCCGCGGAGAGGTGATCGCGCATCAGCGACAGCGGCATCTTCTCGACGAAGAGGCGCCGGTCCTCGGCCTCGCTCTCGGGCGTGCGCGTCGGAACGCGCAGAAAACGCGACGCGTCTCCGGGCGGCTGGGCATCGAGCGGCAAGTCGATGATGTCGCCCGTCTCGAGGTCGAGATAGTGAGCCAGTGCGACGCCGAGGTAAGCGACTTGCAGCCCATCCAGGTCGACCATGAGGCGAATGATAAGCTCGGCGGCAGCGCAATGAGTCAGGACAGGCTCGAGGCCAGCCTCGACATCGACCGCCTCCCTACGACCGAAGTCGTCCGCATCATTCAGGAGCAGGACGCGCTGGTGGCCGCCGCGGTCGCCAGTCAGGCCGCGCGGATCGCGCACGCCATCGATGAGATCGCCGAACGCGTGCGCCACGGTGGCCGGCTCTTTTATGCCGGCGCGGGAACGAGCGGGCGCATCGCCATGCTCGACGCCTCCGAGCTGCCTCCGACCTACGGTGTCGATCCGTCGCTCGTGCGCGTGCTCATTGCCGGCGGCGAGCGCGCGTACTTCGAAGCGGTCGAAGGCGCCGAGGACGATGAAGAGGCCGCCATCGACGCCGTCAATCGCGAGCTCACCTCGGATGACGCGATCGTCGGCATCGCCGCATCGGGAACGACGCCGTACACCGTCGCCGCGGTGCGCAAGGCCAATCTCCTCGGCGCGCTGACCATCGGCGTGACCAACGTTCCCGCGTCGCCGCTCGCGCAGCACGTCGACATCCCGATCGTCGTCGAGACCGGGCCGGAGGTGATCATGGGCTCGACGCGCATGAAGAGCGGCACCGCGCAGAAGCTCGTGCTCAACCAGATCTCGACCGGCGTGATGATCCGCCTCGGCCGCGTCTACTCGAACCTGATGATCGACATGCCGGCCACGAACGAGAAACTGCGCAACCGCGCCGTGCGGATGTGCGAGCTGGCCGCCGGCGTTCCGCGTCCGGCCGCCGTGCAGGCCATGCGCGAAGCGGATGGCAACGTGAAAGTGGCCGCGATCATCGCGAAGAAGAAAGTCAGCGCCGGCGAAGCGCGGCGCCTGCTCGCGGAGAAGCCGCTGCGCGAGGTGCTCGAGACGTGAGCAAGCTCGAACGCCTGATGCACGTGGCCACCAAGTACTCGCGGCGCATCATCGGCCTCATGTCCGGCACCTCCCTCGACGCCATCGACGTGGCCATGGTGCGCATCGAGAAGCACGGGCTGACCGCGAAAGTGAAGCTCGAGCACTTCCGCGAGTATCCGTATCCGCCGAAGATCCGCTCGGTCGTACGCGAGCTCTTCGACCCCAGACGCGCACGCATCGACGACATCTGCCGCTACGACTTCATCCTCGGCGAGGTGTTCGCGGCGGCGGTGCTGCGCATGCTCGAGGAAACGCGCGTCAAAGCGGAAAGCGTCGACCTGATCGCGTCCGCCGGCCAGACCATCTGGCACGATCCGGAGCTGAGCGTCGTCGAGCCGGACGTCGATTGGATCGACGGACCGATCGAGACCCGCTCGACGTTCGCCATCGGGCAATCGGCCGTCATCGCCGAGCGCACCGGCATCATCACCGTCGGCGACCTGCGCGTGCGCGACGTGGCCGCGGGCGGTCAGGGCGCGCCGCTCGTGCCGTATTTCGACTGGGTCCTGCTGCGCCACAAATCGCGCGGGCGCTGCATCCAGAACATCGGCGGCATCGGCAACGTCACTTACATCCCGCCGAAAGCGAAGTGGGATCAGGTGATCGCGTTCGACACCGGCCCCGGCAACATGATCATCGACGAGCTGGCCTGGGTGGCGACGAACGGCCGTCAGACGTACGACGTCGACGGGGCGCTCGGCGAGACCGGCACGGTGCACAGCGATCTGCTGGATCGCTGGATGTCCGATCCGTACTTCGCGAAGTCGCCGCCGAAGACCACCGGCCGCGAGCTTTTCGGCGCGCAGTTCGCGAAACGGATCATCGACGAATCGCCGCGGGTCGACATCCACGACCTCATCGCGACCGCCACCGCTCTGACGGCGGAGAGCATCGCCCGTGCATACCGTGATTTCGTGCAGCCGCTCGGCCCCATTCACGAGGTGATGCTCGCCGGCGGCGGCGCGAAGAACCCGACGCTCGTGCGCATGATCCAGGAGCGCATGCCGAAGCGGAAGTTGCTCATCTACAAAGCCTCCGAGGCGAAGGAAGCCATGGCCATGGCCATGATTGCGAACGATTCGGTGGTGGGACTGATCACGAATGTGGCAGGCGCAACGGGAGGGCGGCCGACGGTGCTGGGGAAGATCTGTTTATGAAGTCGCGCGGTCGCAAAGTCGCAAAGTCGCAAAGAGAGCGGGCTCACGGGCAGCGTGCGTTCTCCTTTGAGACTTTGCGACTTTGCGACCTCGCGACTTTGCGTGCGGGGCACGCGCCATGAGACTCCACGGCCGCGCGTTCGTCGATGGCGCCCTGCGCGACGACATCCTCGTCACGATCGACGATCAGGTCATCGTCGACATCGAACAGTCGACGCATGTGCCGGCGGATGCGGAGCACGTGCGCGGCATTCTCGTGCCCGGCTTCATCGACCTGCACGTACACGGCGGCGACGGCGCCGATTTCATGGACGCGCACGAAGAGGCGACGCAGCGCATCCTCGGATTTCACGCAACGCACGGCACGACGGCGCTCGCCGCGACGACACTCTCCGCCTCACGCGGCGATCTGCACGCGGCGGTCGAGGCGATCGCCGCGGTCTCCGCGACACCGGCCGGCGGTGCGGAGATCGTCGGCATCCATCTCGAGGGACCGTTCATCAACACGACGCGCGCGGGAGCGCAGGACCGCGGCTCGATCCGGCCCGCGGACATTCATGAAGTGGCGGCGCTGATCGCCGAGGCGCCAAGGCTGCGGTGGATCATCACGGTGGCGCCGGAGATCGAGGGATCGCGCGCGCTCATCGAACACTTCCGCGATCGCGTGCTCTTTTCCGTCGGACACACGAACGCCGGTCACGGCGAGGCGGTGGCGGCGCTGGAGTGGGGCGCGTGTCATTTCACGCATCTCTACAACGCCATGACGCCGCTGCATCACCGCGATCCCGGCGTGGTCGGCGCCGCGCTGACCTCCGTCGACGCCACCGCGGAGCTGATCGCGGACGGCATCCACGTGCATCCGGCCGCGATGCGCATCGCGGTGAGCGCCATGCCGCACCGCATCGCGCTGATCACCGACGCCATGCGCGCGTGCGGACTCGCGGACGGCACGTACAAACTCTACGAGTATGAAGTGACGGTGAGCGACGGCAGCGCACGCCTCGCCGACGGCACGTTGGCGGGAAGCGTGCTCACCATGGACGCCGCCGTGCGCAACATGATCGAGCTGGCCGGACTGCCGGTCGAGACCGTGATCCCGCTGGCCACGGAAGTGCCGGCGCGGATCGCAAACGTCGCCAATCGCAAAGGAAAGATCGAACGGCGCTACGACGCCGACCTCGTGCTGATGAACGAGCGTTTCGAAGTGGAGCGGGTGTGGGGGAGGGGCCGTGCAGTGGGAAGCGTTTGAGTCGCCGGCGCTGATGTCGGAGCACGCCGCGGGACTGATGCTGCACGCCATCCGCGACCATCCGCGCATCGTGCTCGGCCTCCCCACCGGCCGCACACCGATCGGCATGTACGAGCGCGTGGTGCGCGAATGCGCACGCGAGTATCACTGCTTCCGCGACGTCACCACGTTCAATCTCGACGAATACGCGGGCGTGCCGCCGGAGCATCCCGGCAGTTACGCGACGTACATGCAGCAGCACCTCTTCGGGCACGTCGACATCGATCCGGCGAACGCGCATCTGCCGCACGGAATGGCGCCCGATCTCGACGCGGAATGCGCGCGCTACGAGCGCCAGATCCGCGACGCCGGCGGCCTCGAGCTGACGTTCCTCGGCCTCGGGCGCAACGGTCACATCGGCTTCAACGAGCCGGGAACGCCGTTCGACGCCCGCACGCGCGTCGTGCAACTGGACGAGTCGACGCGCAAGGCGAACGCGGAGTTCTTCCACGAAGGCAACGTGCCGACGCACGCCATCACCATGGGCATCGCCACCATTCTCGAATCGCGGCGCATCGTGTTGCTGGTCGCCGGGAGCGGCAAGGAAACGGCGCTGGAGCGCCTGCGCAGCGGCGAGATCACCACGGACTTTCCGGCGTCAGCGCTGTGGAAGCACCACGACGTGACCGTGCTCGCCGCAGTGTAGCCGCTACGGCTCTCCGTTTTCCGACGGCCCGATCACCGCGGTGCCGTTCTCGCTCTCTTCCGCGAGTCCCACCGCGGGCGAACAGCCGTTGCCGAGCGCCGTGGCGTCCATATCGCCGTCGAACGTATCGCCGGCGAACATCGAGACCACCACCCAGTTCTGATGCGCGCCGTTCTCGGGATTTCCGTCGTCGAGATTGAAGTAGAACCAGCCCGAGGTCTCGAACGAGAGGAGCGCGTGCGGAAAGACCTCGGATCCCGGCGCGACCGGTACGAGCGCCGTCGATGGCAGAACGGCCCACGGCGAGCCAATGCAGAGGATCTGGCAACCGGGAAACGTCAGTCCCTCGGCGTTTTCGTCCGCATCGAACATCACCGTATCAATCACCCGCACGAGACTGTTGTCCTTGATGCGGGCGCAGTCGACGTTGCGGCCGGTCGCGCTCTGCCGCCACACCTTCAACCGCGTTTCGAACTGACCTGGGCCGCCGTTGATCCACCGCACCGCAAATCGCGACGGCAACGGCTGGCGAGCATCCGCGGCCGGCGTCAATGGATTCTGAAAGCGCCCATAGAACGTCTGCGGGAAGCGGTTCTCGAACTGCTCGCCTGCATCGCGGCGCAACGTCGGCGTTCCTCCCTCGGGGATCGCGCGGATGTGCACCATCGGGCTCACCTCCGCGTACGTCCTCACCTTGCTGCTGACCTGTTGGTAGTCGCCGATCAGCACGTTGTCGAAGCGGATGTCGTTCGTGAAGTACTGCGCATCGGCAGGATTCGCGGTCGAGCAGTTTCCGACCACGTCGATGGTGGCGTAGCCGATCGCGTTTTCGTGCGCGCCGCCGATCGAGTCACACGCTCCGCTCGCGATGCCCTCCGTGAACGCGAGTTGCATGCGCGCCACGAGCGAAGCGTCGAGCGTGCCCGGCAGGTTCGCGCACGACGTCTCGTCGAGCTGCGTGTTCGGATCGGAGAACGCGCCGGCATGCGAGATCGACGTTCCCGTTCCGCTGCCGATGATTCCCTTCGCAATGACATCGAAGAGACTGATGCTCTGCGTGTCGTAACCGGTCAGATAGATGTTGAAGGTGAGCACCGGATACGAGTAATCGGTCCAGAGCGTCACGCGCGCGATCTGCGAGACGTGCGTGACGTTCGTGACCGTGAACAACGTGACCTGATCGGTGACGTCCGTGAAGTCCACCTCGAAGTACGGCAAAAGCAGCGTCGCCGCGGGCAACAGCGCGATGTCGCAGCTGTCGTCGTTCGCGCGGGTGGACGGACCGGCGGCGGAGACGGAGAGCGAGAACGAGAGCAGAAAGGCGAGAAGAGGCGTGACGTTTGCTGAAAACGGCCCCATGCGCCGGCGGCGGTGGTTTCGCATTCTGTTCATCCTCCTCGCGATCTTCGTCGCTGTTGCGGCCTATCGCGTGCTCGGCGTCTACGAATTCCGTGCCGGTGAATGTACCGCGAAAGCACCGCGCCGTTTCGCGCCGACCTATCCCAAGCGCCTGACCGTGATGGTGTTCAACATCGAAGGCCACGCGTCGTTCATCCGAAGCGACCACATCGAAGAGATCGCGGCGGTGATCCGCAAATACGCGCCGGACGTCGTGGGGATCAACGAGGCGCATCGCCGCACGTGGCAGGCGCGCTTCGGCGATCACACCGAACAGTTGCGGCTCCTGACCGGGATGAACGTGGCCTTCGGCCAGAGCTACACGTTCCTCGGCGGCGACTTCGGCAACGCCATGCTCACCCGCGGCGACGTCATCGCCACGGACGTCCACGAGCTTCCCGGCACCGGCGAGCCGCGCAGCGTGCTGGAAAGCGTGGTGCGCATCAACGGCGGTGTGATCCAGTTCTACGTCACGCACACCACCGCATGGGGCAGCATCAATCGCGAGACGCGCGACGTGCAGCTGAAGTGCCTGCTCGCGCACGTCCGGACCAGCTCGCATCCGTTCATCCTCGCCGGCGATCTCAACGCGCCGCCGGACGCGCCGGAGATCGCGTCATTCCTCGCGCAGGACGGCATGCGCATCACCGGCGATCCGAAGACGCCCACCCACCGCGTGCTCGAGCAGCGGCTGGACTACATCCTCACCGATCCGGGCTGGATCGTGCGCAGCGCGCGCGTCCTCGACGATGGTCCATCGGACCACCGCCCGGTGCTGGCGGAGCTGATTCATCCATGAAGAAGCAGCACGACGATCAGGACCTGTTCGGGATGTGGTCCGCCCGCGGCACGACGTATGTGCGCATGCCGCTGGTGGCGTTCATCGGCGGAATGCTCGCCCTGGTGCTACTGGCGATCACGGTGTGGTCGATCACGCGCGAGCCGGACACGCACCTGCGCGTGCGCAACGTCGGGGAGTTGCGCTCGCTGATGCCGTCGCTGGTGGGACTGACGCAGTCGAGCCTCGAGGGCGGCAACGCCGTGCAGATCCTGCAGAACGGCGACGGATTCTTCCCGATTCTCTTCCGCGACATCGCCGCCGCGAAGGTGAGCGTGCATCTCGAGAGCTACATCTGGTACGACGGCCAGCTCACGCGGCAGCTCATCCCGCTCCTCGCGCGAAAGGCACGCGAAGGAGTGGAGGTGCGCGTGCTGGTCGACGCCTCGGGCGGAAAGGACTTGAGAAACGAGCGCAGGAAGGCGCTCGAAGACGCGGGCGTGAAGGTCGCGCATTTTCATCCGCTGCGCATCAGCAACCTCGGCCGCCTGAACAATCGCGACCATCGCAAGCTGGTCATCCTCGATGGCCGGATCGCGTACACCGGCGGCTTCGGATTCGGCGACGAGTGGACCGGAAATGCCGAGGACCGCAAGCACTATCGCGACACCTCGCTGCGCATCGAGGGGCCGGTCGTGCATCGCCTGCAGGCCGCGTTCTCGGAGAACTGGATCGAGGAGACGGGCGAGATCCCGGCCGACGCGAAGTTCTTTCCGCATCTCGCGCCGGCAGGAACGACGCTGGCGCACGTCGCGTACACCTCGCCGACGCACAGCATCTCGTCGGTACAGATTCTCTAC
>CAMPKJ010000024.1 GCA_946887105.1 uncultured Acidobacteriota bacterium
GGACTTTGCCGTCCTTTCGAAAGCGAACGAGAGCCAACACGACAACGAGCGGGAAGTAGACGATGATTGTGCCGAACGCGAACATCAAAATCGCACGCCAGTCCTCATTGAACATTCGATGCGGTGTCGCGTACAACGATCGCGCATTATCAACCTTCATATATCCGAAGCCGCGCAGCAGCCGATCGCGTGGAGTGTTGATCTGCGAGTTAACGATTCCGCTGATGAACGGCCTTTCGGCGATGTCTCGTGCCATACGAAGCATTGATGCGGCTCTCGGATGTCCGAAGTCAGCCATGAGTTGAGCCCAGGCACTCGCCCCATATCCCTCGGGTGCAGTAAGCCATTGCCCAACCGAAAGCACCAGTGCGACGACGATCAGGACCACGAACCATAGAATGAGTCGCTTCATGTACGGGCTCATGGCTTCGGAGGATCGTAGTCGCCCGGATTGATGTAGTAGCCGCGGATATCCATGCCCTGTGATGCGCGATAGATGTTCTCCATCGTCACGGCAAACGCTTCGCCGTAAGGCACGAATGGTGTCACTCGTTGATCCATGCTGCCGTAGCGTTTATCCAACCCCGAGATGCCCCACATGTCCTGTAGCCCGTGACCACCGAGATCATGAGCAAGCGCAGTGTCCATCGCCTGCGTCGCGCCGCCCTCGATGCGCGGGAACATCGCGGGGTTAATCTCCGTCAGTGTCCCTTTCGCGTCGGGTCGCGTGAACGCAGGTGTGGATCGGCCCGCGTTGTCGGAAACGTTTGCGCTGAGCGATAGCGCCGCAGTGCTGCTCGTTGACCGGATCAGGTTCCCGACGATCGCAGCAGCCCCGCCGAGCTTCATGAAGTTCGCAGCCGAGATTCCCTTCAGCGTTACTTGGCCGTTCTTTCCGAGCTGCAAGTACTTCGCGGCGTCTTTGCCGACCCAATCTTTCACGGCTTGATACGCATCGAGCTTCGTGTAGCACTTGTCCGTGCTGTCACTGCACGCGCTCGCACGGACTTCAAGGAGCTTCCCGGTCGGATCGGTGTTCTTGATCGGATTGTTGGAGACGTACGCGTAGCGATTCCAACGCTGCGGGTCCCTCACAGCCGCCGACGGAATGATCGGATCGACCGATAAGAAGCGCCCCGATGTCGTCGCGTAATACCGGGCGTGCATGTAGTCGATGAACGAGCTGCTGTCGTTCGGCGCCGTGTTGTCGAAGTCGCGCTCGTGTCCTGTGAAGCGGAGCGGCTCTTCCCGGTCGTAGCCCTTCGCCTGGTGTTGTCCTATGCTCGTTCGCTCTTCCCCGAGCGGCAGGAAGTCGTGCTCCGAGACGATCGAGCCGGTCGCGCTCGTGACCAGGCGCGCGCTGCCCAGATGATCGAGGTGATAATGACGGCGCCCCCCCTCCTCCGCCACGCGCTGCGATCCCAGGAGCATGCCATTGCGATAGACGAAGTCCTCCACCCACAGCCATACCGCGCTCGGATTCGTCGAGGAGCTCCTGTACTGGCGCAGCACCTTCCCGTCCGGCCCGCGCAGGCTCCATGCCCACTCCGTCCCCCTCAGTACGCCGATTCGCTCGTCGTTCGCCGTATATACGAACGTCTCCACGTTCGTGCCATCGAATTCGTAGCTCGTCACCATGTTGAATCCGTCGTAAGTCGCCGACGTCGATCCTCGCGAATACTGATTTCCCGAGCTGTCGTATGAGGCGTCGCCGAGCTGATTCGTGGTTCCCGACACCGCCGGCAGGGTGACCGGCTGGCCATTGAGCGCGTAGCTGGTGCGATTCCCGTAAACGTCGTAGCCGTATTCGTGCGTAGCCGCCGGCGTCACACCGGAGATCTGCGCCCTGGTCAGCCGGTTCACGCCGTCGTATGTGTATGTCCGGTACCCTTGCGTGCCTGGTGCCGCGGCTGTGCCGATGCCGCTGATGTTGCCCGAGCCATCGTAGGCGTAGTCGCCGGTGGTCCAGGTCTGCTCGGCGTTCGGCTCCACCGGCAGCCACCGCCGCTCCATCCTCCGAGGCTCGAGCGTCAGCGGCTCGAGCCGGTCCGGCATCGCCTCATCCGACCCGAGCGTCGCCTTCTCGATGAACCGGATTCCCGCCCTCCCCCGCAGCGCGTCGATCACTGCCGGTGCAATCGTGATGACCAGACGGCTACCGAGGTCGGCCTCCACAAGGCCGCCCATCGCGGTGATCGCAGCCGAAGTCTGCTGCGCCGCTCCACGCTCCACGACCACGATGTAGCGCGCCCGTCCCGGTGCGATCTGCTGCTCGACCAGGGCTCGACCGTCCGCGCCAAAAACCGCGCCTGTGAGCAACAGCGTCGTCAGAAGTCCGAGGATCGTTCCTTTCATTGGGCACCTCCCCGGATCTCCGTCTGATGAATCAAGCGGATATCGTAGTCGGTCAGCGCCGGGTCCGTGTAGCTGATCGCAGCAAACCCGAGCGCCGTGCGCGCGCTGTTCATTGCCGTTCGCAACGACAGGATGTGCTGCGAGAGCACGTCACCGTCGACCGCCGGAGCCGGCGTGCCCACGGGGAGAATCGCGCTCCAGGTCGTCGCGGCGGACCCGCCCGCGACTCGAACTGCACTCACTGCGTTCAGCATCTCATCGAGGTGCGAAGCCTGCAGGTCTGTTACGTCCGGAATCAGCGACGTGAAAGCGATCGTCGTCGCCAGGTCGGCGTTGCTCGCTGAAGACGTCACCGCGCCCGTCGTCGATGCGGCACGTACGCGATACACGTACGTGGTATTCGCGGCGCAGCCGCTGTCGGTTGTGTTGGTGGCCGTTACCTCGCTCTGAATCGGGATGAACGAGGAACCGTTCGCCTTCCGCTCGAGAACGTAGTGATGCGCGTCGGCGACACCATTCCACGCGATCGTGACCGACGACGTGCTCGTCGCCATGGCCATGAGACCTGAGGGTGCCGAGAGCGTGCGCACGGTCACGGTAGCCGTGCGGCTCGTTGCGGAACACGAGGCGCTGATCGCCTTGACGTAGTAGGTCTTCGTCGTCGTCAGCGACGGTGTCGTGTAGCTCGACGACGTCGCGCCGGCGATCGCTACGCCGTTGCTGTCGTACCACTGGTAACTCGTCGCACCCGTTGCGGAGACGGTCAATGTCGCCGTCTGCTCGGGTCCGATCGATTGGTCCGCGGGGCTCCCTGTAGTGATCGACGGAGGTGTGCAGTTGCTCACGGTCACGATTCTGCTCTTCACCGTTTTGCAGTCGTTGTATGCCTCGACGTAGAACGTCTTCGTTCCGTTGATCGGTGGAGTCGTGTAGGTTGCGCCTGTCTGTCCGCTGATCTTCATTCCGTTGCCCTCAAACCACTGATATCCGGTGGCCCCGCTCGCCGATACGGTCACGGTCGCCGTCGAGTTGACGGCGACTGCCTGATCGGCAGGACTTCCTGACGTGATTGAAAGGGACCCGCAACTGGACTGACCCGAGAACTCGATCGACTTCGGGCGCAGACCCGTAGCGTCGGGGGTATAGGTGTCCACGACCGGTCCGCTGTGGTCGATTTCGGACACACCACCGGAGGCCGTGTAGGAGATCGAGTCCGCGAAACCGGAGACACCCTCGAGGAAGCCATTCCCGTAGGAAAAGCTGGCGGAGCTCCAGGACGGGGCCCCGCACGAGATGGTGTGGCACGTCGGATAGGTCAAGGTTTGCAGGTTACCCGCATTGTCGTACGTCTGGCTCTGGTTGAGCGTCTGGAGGACGACCCCGTCTTTCGTGATCTCGGTGTTCGTACTCATGAGCCGCCCGGCCGTATCGCTGTAGTCGTACGTCTCCTTCACGACCAGGTTACCGGCGTCGTAGTTGTAGCGCGTCGCAGTTTCGAGCTTTCCGCGAACGTTGTTCTGGCTGCCGTTCTGATCACCGTACGTAAAGACTTTGCCCGAGCGGAACGCAGACGATGCCGCATCGTAGGTCTGCACCTCGAGCAGTCTCTCCGCGGAGTCGTACGAGAACTCGAGATTCGCCTCGCTCGTCGCATCGTCCACGACGGACTTCGTCAGCGAGTGGCCGCGCGCATCGTAAGTATAGGAGACGGCGTTGCTCTCGGGGTGATCCTCCGAGACCAGGAACCCGCGGTTGTCGTACGTGAATGTACGCTTCTGACCGCACGCGCCGGAGGTGGCCTTCTGGCAGACTTCCGTAAGGTGGCCAGCAGAATCATAGGAGTACTGCGTAACGGTTCCGGTCGGCTCCACCACGTCCGTGAGACGGCCGAGGTAGTCATAAATGTATCGAGTGGTCTCAGGCGTTTCCTCGTTCACGCCGGTGGCGACGTCGTTCGTTCGCCGCTGCTGGCTGGCGCCAAAGTACTCTGTGCTGGTCTCCTTCCCGTCGGGAGACTTGATGACGTTGTTCCGACCGAGGGCGTCGTACGTGTATTCGGTGTAGCTCGGTGGCGTGAACGCCGCGTCGAAGTCGGGTGACGTCGCGAAATAGGGGACGTACTCCCGGGCAATCCGGCCCATGAAGTCGTAGGTTCGCTTCACAGTGGTCCATTGGTCATTCGGCATGGCGCTCTTCCGTTGAATGAGCCTGCCCAGGCCGTCGAAGTAGTAACGTTGCTCGGCGATGGCGGCCGTCGATTTCGGCGTACCTTCCGGACGTTGCCGAACCGTCACGGAAGGGATCCCGCTCGACGTGGTCGGAATGTCGTACTCGTATTCCGTCCACGGCGCGCCCTGAGGATGGACTTCGGTGACGCGACCGAATGTGTCGTACGCGTATGTGGTCGGAATTCCGGCCGTATCGCGACTGGTGCTGATCGCCGACGTCAACGGGTATAGATCAACATCATAAGAACTGAATGTGGTGCCGTCGTATTGCGAACGGATCAGTACTCCCGAGTCATATTCGTGTGTAATGCGGTACTGAGGCCCGGAGATCGAAGTGTTGCAAGTGTCGAATTCCGGCGGCAGCGGGACACCATCGCCGCCATAGTACGATGCGGTGGCCACCTCACCGTTGCCGTTGGATTCGAACACCGCCAGCAGGTCGTGGGTCGCGTCGATCGTACCTCCGGCAATCGTGCGCCTCCGTTTGAGGAACCCGTTGTTGCTGTCGAAGCAGAACTCCGTCTTCGCCGAGGACAGCACGGCGCCGGACGTATTGATCTCCTTCGTCTCCTGATACGAGAAGAGGTTCAGCAGCCATGGCGATGTCGTGGACGGCAGCGTGTGTGTGCCCGGGAACGTGCCGGCATTCGGGTTGAAATTCGCGGTAGTCCGCCGCGTCGTCGCCGCTCCGAATCCCGCCGTCTCGCTGACGCGATAGTGTCCGAGACCGTCGAAGTCATCGTTCGAGACCGTGCTGGTCGTGGTCACCGGTTCATCCGTGTTGGGGTCAATGTCATCGAAGTAGACGGTCTCCATCTTCTTCAGGCGCGAGTTGTGGTCGAGCGTGGTGATATCCAAAGTGTTTACGTATGCGTCCACTTCGTACTGGACGTACGTGGCCCGAATGGGATCCGTCTCACACTCCGCGTTGACGGCATCGGTACAAAGATACGTCTCCGTCGACAGGAACAGATCGCCCCTCATTTTCGAGGCGTTGCGGGTGAACGGCAACCCGTATTCGACTCGCTTGAAACCGTCGGGCGAATCAGCCATCAGCCTGTTATAGCCAGGCCAGACCGAGTAGTAGCGGACTGTATTCGAAAGGTTGTCGCCCGGAATGACGAAGTTCGACAGTTCCGCTCCCGGGGCGAATGCGGAGAAATACCCGGGGCCCTCCTGTTCCGTCGTACACTGATAATATCCGCCCTCCACGCCACCGCTTGGACCATTTGTCCCGTAAGTGGTCCGCCCCACTACGGTCCCGTTTGCATTACGCTCTTCGCGTTCCGTAACACCCGGATTTCCTGAGGCAAGCCATTCCAAGTACGTCGGACAGTCGTAGCTCGACGGGATCTG
The DNA here is from genome assembly GCA_946887105.1 of uncultured Acidobacteriota bacterium. The sequence continues at coordinate 5,940 of CAMPKJ010000024.1, forward strand.
GTAAAACCCGTAGTCATATCCGTATGAGCCTTGCGTCGGCAGAGTGATCGATTTGAAGTTCCCGGTGGCAATTCCTGGATTCGCGCTCGTGCCGAAATATTGAAAGCCGTAAGACGAATCGTCCGGCCGTGTGATGGACATCAGCGCGGGTACCGTTGCCGTCGCCGGCAGATACAGATACTGATAGCCTTTATCGTAATTCTCGCGGGCGAACGCCGTCTGCGCGTGCAGGAATTCGTAATGCCCAGTACCGGCCGGCGTCCCAACATAGACGTCGGTGACGGTGGGGCGATTCGTGCCGTCGTAATTCATGTTCTCGAAGCACACGTAAGATGTGCGATTCTTAGTATCGGTGATCTTCTGAGAAATCGCCGGATACGCGCACGGCCAAGCCGGATCGCCGGTGGCCGATCCATATTGAATGTCGACGCGATTGACATAGTTGCCGGAGGCGTCTTTCACCTGGTCGTGCATTTGCGTGAGCTTGTAGTTCGTGAACTCATACGTCACGCCTTCCGCTGTGTCGACAGCCGTACGTTCTGCCACTCCCGTGTCCCGCCAGCGGAGATAGGTGGCATCGCGCGTATACGATGCGCCGTCCTGAGGATCGCCGTCGTGCAGCGATCCATACATGCCGTGTTGCGCGCCATCAGGCGTCTCCAGCAAGGTTCGATCGGTATTGGCCTGAAGGTCGCCCGGAAGGATGAAGCGCGCGAACTGCACTCGCCAGCCGAAGCCGGCATTCGCCGTGCCGTCCGGGACGGCCTGCATATCCGTCCATACCGTCGTGCATTGGCTCTGCGAGGGCGGATCGCACGGCACTGCAACGGTGATGTACCGCCGAACGTAGTCCCACGTCTTACCGTTGTGAATCGCTTTGAATGAGTACGCCAGCGTCGGGGATACCGTATACGTTTCTCCCAGCGGGATGGTGGCGATCACATTTCCGTTGAACGCGTTGATGCTGTCGATCGGACCCGCGGCGAAGACTTTATCGGGATCGAAGCCGCGTGCGGCCGCCGGTGGCTGCTGCGCGAATGCTGGAGACGCCGCGGCGGCGAGGAGCAGAGCGAGCGAGAATCTCTTCATGGTCTTCATCGTTCCCGTCATTGCGGAACCCGCGAGGTGAGTACCTCGAGCGAGAACGGATCGATGGCCACCACGACGCCTCCCGCCGCGAACGCAGCCGGAGCAGCAGGGCTCCCCTTCCCGGCCCGACGCATCCTGGCCGGGGAGATCGTCACGACGTTATCATCCAAGCCATCTTCGTCGCGTTTGCTCCCCTGATCGGCCTGCCACCGCCACACGCCCTGTCCTGGATGCACGACCAGGTACTCGAGTGCCTTGTGTTCGATCGCGAGCGCATCGATCGCGGCACCCGACTTCCGTTTCCAAGCGCCGGGCGGAACACTCGTCATGCGCAGCGTGTAGCCGGACGGCACGCCGGCGCCGATGTCGCCGTTCCGCTGGTCCACCGCAACCCACACAGACCGCAACGGAATGCCTTCCGGGTATGCAAATGTAACGATGCCATCGTGGTCATCGTCCGAGGCCGTGAGATCGACCGTCAACAATGTCGAGTAGAAACCGCGTCCAACCTGCAAACCGCCAAAGAGGTAGACGTCAGTTCCAGGAGAGACACCGCTCGCCACGATCTCTTTCGCACGAACCTGAACCGCGATTCGACTCTGATCGACAACGGTCAGCGTCGGATTTGCCTGCGCAGCAGTCGCTGGGGATGGGCCTGCCGTTCCTTCGTTCTTTGGTCGAGGCGCCTCGTCCTCAGCGATCATGTCCGTCTTCGCCATTACAGGAACTGTAAGCGCGAAAACGATGGAGAGAATCAGTTGTCGAGTCTTCATCGCAAGGCTCCGTTGTGTCGAGTCATCGCAGGCCGCGATTCGGCGGTCACTCGGTGGCCGTTTCGCACTCGCCGATCCGCCTGGCCGTATAGACCTGACGAATCTCGCCGACGTCATCGTTTTTGATGATCACCACGCCTTCATAGCGATCGCCGCTGTAGGTGAACTCGATATCCGACGTGGCGTTCTTGCGGCCGCACTTGATCTGGTATTTCGACTTGTTTCCAGTCAGCGCCCCTGTGACCTGGCAATCGGCGTTCTTCTTGGCTTTCCGGGGCCCCGGATGATCGGCCTGCTCTTTGGAGATGCAGATCTGTTCGACCATCGTCGGCGTCGCGTCGCTCAGCAGAGTCTTGATGGTCACTTCCCATAGGCCGGGCTCGATCACCGACGGTTGGGCACCAGCCCTGGTGGTCAGCAGAATCGCAGCGGCGACTGAAAAAAGAAGCACACCTACACGGATCATGGTCGTTCTCCTCGTTGAATCTCGAATATTTCGTCGTTTGAGCGTCTGGCGGTCCTGTCCGAACGCGACGTCATTGCAGGCTGAGCAGGACCAGGATCTCGCCCTCTCCACTTGCGAGAGGCTCCAGTGCCTTGCCCACTACGGTTCCCGGGCGATGGAGGGCGATGCCCTGCAGGTCGACGGGAATCGATTTCATGGCTACGCCCGGTTTGTCGCTGGTGACCAGCAGATCGCCGATGGCGATCGGCTGGCTCGAGGCGTCCACACGCACAAGCACCCTGCCGGTCGTGGCGATGAGCACCTTCGAAGGGCCCTCTTCGCCGAGAGCGATGCCCGGCTGGGCTGAGACCACGCCGGCCACCGAAGTATCGTAGGAGCGGAACGAGGCGCTCACGTGATTGGATCGTGCCGCGTCGAGCACGACCACCGTGGCCGGAGCGATCGGGGTGACCGACGGCACCCACTCGGCGAGGTCCTGATAATGGGCTTTGATCTTCACGCCGCTGACGACACCTTGGAAATAGGCGTCACCGACAACGTGGAGCTTATACAGCGGGTCGGGGGTGGTGGTCCCGATCCCGACCGCGCCGCGAAAGGTCGACTTGCCCTGCCCTTCGACGCGCAGCCCGATGTTGGCGGAGATCGCCTCCGAACCACCGATGACCACATCGGTGCTCGACCAGCGATTCAGATACAGCGGTGACGTTTCCGACCCGCTGCGGACGACCGGCACGCCGAGGTTCGAGAGCTGAAGACTGCCGACGCTGATGTGGCTGGGTCCGGGCATGTCGAGAGCCATGCCGTTCGCGTAAGCGTACGTCGTCAGATCCAGAAACTCGGCGCCGAAACCACCGGCGTTGACCGCGTCGACCCGCAAGGGCACACTCCCCCCGATGATGTGTACCTTCCCTAGAGGAGCTGTCGTTCCGATCCCGACACTGCCGGCAAAATAGTTCCCGTCATCGGCGCCGGCCTGATAGATGCCCCAATCGTTCGTGGCCAGAGTGTCCCCGATGCGCACGCCATAACCCGTTTGAATGGTTCCGGATGCGCTTTGCACCTGCGTATAGATTCCCGAGACGCTCGTGGTCGACCCACCACCGGTTGAGCCGTTGCCGGCATAGACGGAGAGTGCATTGATGTTGGCGAGCAAGCCGGGCCCATAGTTTCGAACTTCAACATGTGCGCCGTAGAGAGTTCCGCTATTCGTTGCGCCGGCAGCGATGTCCGTGTAAAGCTGGACAGCAGCCCCGAAGTCGTTTTGGGTCACCGACGTCTCCACCGTGCTGCGGTGAAACGCATTCAGAGCCCTGCTGCCGTCTCCGTACTCCCAGACCGCCAAGCGCCCAAAGTCATTCGATGCTCCAAAGGAGGCGTGACCGTTATTGTGCAACCAGAACTGGTTGACCGCCCCTCCAGTCTGCAAACGCAGGGCGGCGTTCGCGCGAAGAATGACGTCCGTGCCGTAGTCCAGAAAAAGTATTCCGTTGGGTCCGTCGGGATTGGTCTCGGAGGCAATGGCACGTGTCCGCTCTGTCGACGGTGTGAACACGGACAGCTTCCTTTCGTTCTCCCGCATGCCCCGCTCCAATTCTTCAATCTCCGATTCCATGCTGATGACCGTAGTTTCCGGAGGCGGGGTGAACGCAGGCTGCTGCTCTTGCGCCAGAACGGGGAAAACACCAAGACACAACACGAGCAGAGAGAACCGAGTGGTCTTCATTGTTTTGAACCTTTCTTACGGACGTTCAGACGGAATACGACGACCGCAGACGAAGTGTCTATGCGGAAAGCGATTCAGTGGGGACGGCCGGATGGACCGTGGGATGATCGCATCCGTTCCGCTGCGCGTCAAATGCGGATATCTGTCACATCAGCCCGTTTGCGAGGCGCTAAATACTGCGCCCTACTGCCGGCACGATGATCCGCAATTCGTCCATGAGCCGTGTGAATTGTTCCGGATAGAGCGATTGAGGGCCGTCGCAGACTGCTTTTTCGGGTTCGTGGTGCACTTCGATCAGCAATCCGTCGCCGCCTGCGGCGACGACTGCGCGGGCGAGGGGCATGACTTTGTCGCGGCGGCCGACTGCGTGGGACGGGTCGCCCACAATGGGCAGGTGCGATAGGGCTTTCACGACAGGGACGGCCGAAATGTCGAAGGTATTGCGGGTGTAGGTTTCGAACGTGCGGATGCCGCGCTCGCAGAGGATGATGTCGTAATTGCCGCCGGACATGATGTATTCGGCGGCCAGCAGCCATTCCTGCACTGTGGCGGACATGCCGCGCTTCAAGAGCACCGGTTTGCGGATCTGGCCTAATGCCGCCAGTAAATTGAAGTTCTGCATGTTGCGCGCGCCGACCTGGAGGATGTCGACGTAGTCGAGCATCTTGTCGATCTGGCCCAGTTCCATGACTTCGGACACGGTGGCCATGTCGTTCTCATCGCCGGCGGCGCGCAGGAGTTTCAATCCCTCGACGCCCATGCCCTGAAACGCGTACGGCGAGGTGCGCGGTTTGTAGGCGCCGCCGCGTAATACGCGTGCACCGGCCCGGGCCACACGGCGCGCGGTTTCGAACATCTGCGTTTCGTTTTCAATGGTGCACGGGCCGGCCATGACCACCACCTTGTCGCCGCCGATATCGACGCCGCGCGCTTTGACGACTGTGTTTTCGCGTTTGAAGGTGCGGCTGGTGAGCTTGTACGGCTCACTGACGCGCACCACTTCCTGTACGCCCTCGAAGAGCTCGAATTCGCGCGGATCGATGGTGTCTACATGACCGACCACGCCGAGGACGGTCTGGTCGGAGCCGGTGGAGCGGTGGACGTCGAAGCCGCGCGAGCTCAATTCGGCGACCACGTGCTCGATGCTCTGGTCGCTGGCGTGTTTCTGCATGACGATGACCATGGGATCTCCTTCTCACTCTTTCGAAGCGGACTCGCGTTCCGCGGTTTCGCGCTCTACGCGGCGGGACTCGTCGATGATGCGTTCGAACAAACGTCTGACGGCGGATGGGTCGAGCGGACCGCGCGAGGACTCCTCGACATGGCGAAGAACCTCCTTCTCGCGTTCCGGTGAATAGACTGGGAGGGAGAGCACGCCTTTGATCTCGCCGATCTCGACGGCGTATTTGGCGCGCTGATTGAGGAGCTTGACCAGCACCTCGTCGACGCGGTCGATCGCTTCACGCAGGCGTTTCAGTTCCGATTCGGCATCGTCCATAAACAAAAAAACCTCTTCGCCGCGCTGGAAGAGGTCTCGATGCCGTTTGCCTGTCGAGCGCCCCTTCTTCGCGGGGCGCACGTTTGCCCCACGCTAGCTGTAGTCGCCGTAATAAAACGAGAAGCAGGGGGCGGTGGCGGTCATGTGTGCGGGTGAGAGTAGGGATCGCGCCGTGCGTTGTCAAGGCCGGTGGAGACTTCGGCTAAACTCGCGCGGTCCATGGTTCCCGCCACACAACGCTGCTCGGTGCACGAACAACGGCCGGCGTTCGCGCGCTGCATGTCGTGCGCGAAGATGCTCTGCCAGGAGTGCGCGACGCAATGGGACGGGATCTGGCACTGTGCCGCGTGCCTCGGATCGAAGCGCAGCGCGACGGTGCGGCGCTCGCCGGTCTTCAGCTGGATGGCGGTGGTCGCGCTCTCGCTCTTCATGCTCTTCGCCGGCGCGCGGGTGATGGTGTGGACGGCGGCGCTTCTGGCGGGGCTGTTTTGATCCACACGCCGCTCTCCACGACGTCGGTGCTCGACGAAGCGGCGGACGCGGTGTCGATGACCGCGGCGCCGTGGGCGGGCGTCCTGATGGTGACCGCGCTCCCCTATCGCTTCCTGCAGGCGCTTTTTCTCGATCAACTGTTCGAGGTCGGCTCGAACGCCTCGCATTACGGCAATCTCCTCGGCAGGACGGCGAACCTCACCGTCGCGACGATCCTGCTCGCGCTCTGGGGCCGCGCCGTCTATGCGCGTGCGTGCCGGCTCGCACTCGTGCGCGGCAGCGCGCCGGGACGCGAAGCGTGGCGCGTCCCGCCGGCCGCGCTGGCCAGCTACGTACTGACCGCCTCCACGGCCATGCTGCTCGGCTATCTCAGCCTGTTCACGGTCCTCGGATTCGTCGGCGTGGCGACCTTCGCAGGCCTGGCCATCGGCACCATGGAGCTCAACGATCGCGTGAGCGTCATCGCGCCGTTCATGCGCATCGCGCAGTACACGAAACACATCGCCATCCCGTTCGCGCTGGCCTTCATCTTCTTCTGTGCGGTGGTGGTGGCGCTGATCAACCTCGCCGCGGCGTTCGAGCTCGGTCAATGGCTGATTGGCGCGATCGGCGCGTTCGATGCGCCGAACTGGCAGAGCCTCTTCACCGGCAGCAATCGGCGTTACGTGCTGATGCTGTGCGCGGGAGCGATCGTGATCGTGGAACCGTTCTGGATCGCCGCGCACGTGATCTTCGTGCGCAAGTCGGGTGCGGTGGAGAGCGGCGATGATTTGCGGAGCTGGTTCGAGGAGCTGAGGCGCACTGCATGATGGCGAGCGAGCTCCCCTCATCCGCCGGCGGCACCTTCTCCCCTCCGAGAGGGGAGAAGGCTGAGACGCGAGTATTCGCGCTGATCGTCATCGCATTCCTCGCCGTCACCGCACATGCGACGACGCTCCCCCTCGCCGACTACATCGCGCGTCTCGAACAACTCCACACGTCCATCGCAGCGGGCGATCTCGCTGCTGCGAAAGCCACGGCGGCGGAGGTGGCCGGCAGCGAGATCGTGGCGCCGCAGGGAAACTTCCACGCCGACGACTCGCTGATGGCGGCAATCGCGCAGGCGCGCGGGATCGACCGGCCGTTGCTGAAGCGGGTCGAGCTCACGCTGGCCGAGTTACGGCAATTTGCCGATGCGCCGGCGCCCGATCCGAAACTGCTCCAGCAAGTGGCCGCCGAACAGGACGTGCCGGAGCTGGCCAGCGGCGGCGAGCTGACGCCGCCTCTGATCCCCGAGGTGCCGCTGATGGAGCGCATCGTCCGCTCGATCGGGCGGATGTTCCGGTGGCTCGGAGAGAAGATCCGGCAGTTCATCGACTGGGTGCGCGGATTCTTTCCGCGCGCGCGGGCGGAGGATCCCGGTACGACCGCGGGCATGCGCTGGATCGTGATCGGCGTGGTCACGCTGATCGTGGTCGGCATCATCTTCCTCGCGCTCGAGGTCATCCGGCGCGCGCGTCGCGGCGATGCGCAAACGCTCACGTCGAGCGCGCCGCTGCGGTCGTCGCGCGATGACGACCCGCTCTCGCGCGGCGCCACCGAGTGGGAACGCTACGCCGCGCAGCTCGCGGCCGACGGTCGGTTCCGCGAGGCCATTCGCGCGTGGTATCACGCCGTGCTCGTCACCTGCTACGGCGCCGGCGTCCTGCACTTCCGCAAAGGCCGCACGAACTGGGAGTACATCGCGTTGCTCCCACCTTCGGTCGCGTGGCGGCCCGAGCTCATCCGGCTCACGCAACGCTTCGAACAGGAATGGTACGGCGCGTTGCACAGCTCGCAGGATGCACTCGACGACTGCAGCGCGCGCGCGAAGCTCGTTCTGGACGCATTGCATCGCATGAGCAGCGAGCGAGGTGCGGCGTGAAGCGCGCCTTCCCGCTCGTGCTCGCGGCGGTCGCGTTCGCGGCGATCTCGATCCTGTGGATCGTCAGCGATCGCCGTGCTGCGCAACGCGTGTACGACCAATACTCGAGCGCGAACACCTCTGAAGATGGACTCTCGCTCGCCAGCGGCTATCTCGCGAAACATCGCAAGGTGGCCATGCTCACGCGTCCTCTTGGACGCGAGCCGCTGGAACGTAACGCGGTGGTCTTCCGCGTGGCGGACGAGCTGCCGCGCTATTTCGATCCGGAGGATCTCGAAGAAGGCGAAATGGGTCCGCCGCGTCCGAAGAACCTGCCGCTGCTCACCGAGCGCGATGAAGCGTTTGTGCGCGACGGCGGACGCATCATCGTGGCCGCGCACCGCGGCGCGCTCGACTCGGTCACGGTCGAAGACGCGGTTGCGCGGAAAGTGCTGCCGGTCTGGCCGGCGGTCGGCACTCTCGAGCTCGATGACGCGTCGAGTGCGTTTCTCGAACTGCGCCCGCGCATGCTGCCGTTGTTCATCGCCGGCGAGCGCGTGGTGCTCGCGCGCGAGCGCATCGGCAACGGCGAGCTGTTCGTGCTCTCCGCGCCGGAGCTGCTGCGGAACGATCGTCTGATGCGCAACCTGGCGCTGCTGGCCGCGCTCGCGGGCGAACGGCGGCCTGTCTACTTCGATGAAGTGATGCACGGAATCACGAGCGGCGACGGCGCGCTGGCATTGATGAAGGAGTGGCGTCTCGGGCCGTTCCTTCTGATGCTCGTTGCGGCGGCGGTGCTGATCTTCTGGCGCGGCGGACGCCGTGTCGGTCCCGCCGAAGACGACGCGCGCGAAACGAGGTCCGACGCCGTCGATCTGGTGCGCTCCCTCGGCGCGCTGTATCACGAGGTCACGAGCGACACGGAAGCGATCGCGCTCTACTACGACGCGCTCACGCGCGCGGTCGCGCACGGCAGCGGCCTGCGCGGCGAGGCGCTGCACAAACGCGTCGACGAGCTCACCGGTGGACTGGTTCCGCCGCAGGGCGCGGCGCGCATGCCGCGGGTGACGTTCGAGCGGCAGCTCGCCGCGATCAATCAGGGGTTTGAGAAGTCGCAAAGTCTCAAAGTCGCAAAGTCTCAAAGTCGCAAAGTCGCAAAGGAAAACCGCCGCGGCGCCGGCCTCCTTTGAGACGTTGCGACTTTGAGACTTTGCGACTCGCAAGGGGGCGTAATGCAGTCGATCCAGGAAATTGCCACGCGATTCAGCACGCTGCGCGCGCAGCTCGACCGCGTGATCATGGGACAGGAGCGCGTGAAGACGCTGGCCATCACGTCGCTGCTCGCGGGCGGGCACATGCTGCTCGAAGGGGTGCCGGGCACCGGCAAGACGCTGCTGGCGCTGACGCTGGCGAAGCTGCTCGGCTGCCGCTTCCGGCGCATCCAGTTCACGCCCGATCTGATGCCGTCCGATCTCCTCGGCGCGAACATATTCAATCAAAAGACGCAGGAGTTCGTCTTCCGTCCCGGCCCCGTCTTCACCGACGTGCTGCTCGCCGACGAGATCAACCGCACGCCGCCACGCACGCAATCGGCACTGCTGGAGGCGATGCAGGAGAACGCGGTCACGATCGACGGCGCGCGCTATCGCATCTCGCCGATCTTCACCGTCTTCGCCACGCAGAATCCGGTCGAGTTCGAGGGCACGTATCCGCTGCCGGAAGCGCAGCGCGACCGCTTCCTCTTCAAGATCAACATCGACTTCCCGGAAGCGGACGACGAGACGCGGATGCTCGACGAATACGCGGCCGGACGGAGGCTGCACGATGAAGTCATCGCGTCCCTGCAACCGGCCATGAGCGGCGAGGAACTGCTGGCGGCGCGGCGCACGGTGACGACCGGCGTGCGCGTCGAGCCGCACATCATCAAATACATCCAGGAGCTGGTCTCGCGCACGCGCCGCGACGACGCGGTGCAGATCGGCGCTGGCCCGCGCGCATCGCTGGCGCTGCTCGAAGCGAGCCGCGCGACGGCAGCGCTGGATGGCCGCGACTTCATCACGCCCGACGACGTGAAGGCGCTGGTCGCGCCGGTGGTCTCGCATCGCATCACGCTCAGTCCCGAGGCGGAGATGGAGGGGCTGGCGCTGGAGGATTTGCTGAAGCGGATCTTCGATCAGGTGGAAGTGCCCCGCTGAACATGCGCCCCACTCCCCTCCTGATCCGCCTGACCATCCTGCTCGCGTTCGCCGCGTTGCTCGCGGCGATCGTGCCGGCGATGGTGTGGGCGGTGACGGCGGCGTTCGCGGTGCTGCTGCTCGCGGCGGGGGTCGAGGCGATGGTGCTGCGGCGCGTGCGCTTCGACGTCGAGCGCGCGGCGAAGCTCGCGCTGCCGCTCGATGAGCGCGAGGAAGTGACGATCCGCATCACCACCTCGCGCGCGGTGCGATTGACGGTGCGGCAGCGCTGGCCGGACATCGTCGAGCCGCGATCGAGCACCGCGGATGCGCTGAGCGGCGCGCGCGAGACCGTGACGCTGCCGTTTGCGATCCGCGGCATCGCGCGCGGCACGGCCACCGTCGAACCGCTGTACGTCGGTGCGTCGCAGCGTCTGATCGAGCGCATCGTCCCCGCCGGCGAGACGAGCATCGTGCACGTGCTGCCCAACCTGCGCGCGGTCGGGCGCATGCACAAGCGGCTGAACGATTTCGCGCTGCGCTCGCTCGGCGCGCGCACGGCCCCGAGGATCGGCAAGGGCCGCGACTTCGACCGGCTGCGCGATTACGTGCGCGACGACGACTATCGCGACGTGGCCTGGCGCGCGTCGGCGCGGCACGGACGGCTGATCGTGCGCGAGTTCCGCATGGAGCGCAGCCAGGACGTGCTGCTCTGCCTCGACTCCGGGCATCGCATGGCCGCGCGCGTCGAACAGATCACGCGGCTCGATCACGCCGTCAACGCGTCCGTGCTGATCAGCTACATCTGCAATCGCATGGAGGACAAGACCGGCATCGTGTCGTTCGACACGGCGGTGGACAAGGGACTGCCGGCCGGACGCGGCACCGCGCACCTGCGCGCGATCACCGCGTACGTGACCCATCTCGCGGCGGCGTATCACCACACCGATTACCTCGCGCTCGCGGCGAGCCTGCGCCGGCGCCTCCACCATCGCACGCTGATCCTGATCCTGACCGTGCTGCCGGAGCGCGAGGAGCGCCACGATCTGCTGCGTGCCGTGACCATGCTCGCGCCGCAGCACCTCCCGCTGTTCGTCGCGCTCACCGACCGCGACCTGCGCGCGCAGGCGTCGCTGCTGCCGGCGAACCGCGACGAGCTCTCGCGCACGCTGGTGGCGCGAGATCTCTCGCTCGGCCGCGCGGAGCTCATCCGCGAGTTGCGCGCGCGCGGCGCGATGGTGGTCGAGTCGACGGCCGAGGATTGGGGAGTGGATTCGGTGAACGCGTATATCGACATCAAGAGGAGGCAGATGCTGTGAACGGGTCGAAGTCGCAAAGTCGCAAAGCCGCAAAGTCTCAAAGAGGCGTTTGGCAGCCTTCTCGCGAGACGTTCGGCCCGATTCTCCTTTGCGACTTTGCGACTTTGAGACTTTGCGACTTCCCGCGGCCATGAACATCGAACGCTTCCTCGCCGACCGCCGCCCCGTGTGGGAATCGCTCGACGCGCTGCTCGTGCGCGCGGAGGAGGTCGAGCTGTCGCGCCATGAGATGCAGGAGCTGGTCGAGCTGTACCGGCGCACGTGCTCCGATCTCAATCGCGCGCGGTCGCAGACCGCGAATCCCGAGATCCTCGGCTATCTGAACCAGCTCACCGGCCGCGCGTATCGCTTCATCTATCGCGCGGGACACGAGACCGATGCGTGGCCGGCGTTCGTGCGGCTGATCACGCGCGAGATTCCGTCCGCGTTCCGGCGCGAGCGCGTGGCGATCCTCACCGCGGCGGCGGCGTTTCTTTTCGGTACGCTGTTCGGATCGATGGCCATCCTCGTCGATCCCGCGAACGGCGAGCGCCTCGTACCGGCCATGTTCTTCACCGAGAGTCCGAAGGAGCGCGTGGCGAAGATCGAGCGCGGCGAGGAACGGATTGCGAACGTCGAGGACGCGCTGCTGTTCGGTGCATCGCTCTACACGCACAACATCCGCGTCTCCTTCCTCGCCTTCGCCCTCGGCGCGCTGACCGTGGTCCTCGGCCTGGTGATCCTCTTCTACAACGGCGTGATCCTCGGCGCGGTCGGGACGTTGTACGTGCTCGATGACGTCTCGCTGTTCTTCTTCGCGTGGGTTGGGCCGCATGGCGCGCTGGAGCTTCCCGCGATCGTCTTCGGCGGCGCCGCGGGCCTGCTGGCCGGACGCGCGCTGCTCATGCCCGGCAATCTCTCGCGCGGCGCGTCGCTGCGGCGCGTGCTGCCGTCCGTGTGGCGGATCATCATCGGCGCGGCGCTGACGCTCATCTGCGCGGGCATCATCGAAGGCTCGTTCTCGCAGTTCTCCGCGAAGACCATTCCGTACACATTGAAGATCTCCGTGGCGCTGCTGCTGTTCCTCGGACTGGTGACCTACCTCTTCCTGCGGCGGACGGACGAATGAGCGAGCTGACGATCACCACGCCGGAGCACGTCCCGATCCGCCTCGAGCCGGCGGGTGCGGGCAGCCGCTTCCTGGCCATCCTCATCGACGCGCTGATCGTCAGCGCCATCGCCTCGACTCTCTTCGGCATCCTCTCCACCTTTCTGCCGCGCGGCGTGGCGCTGGCCATCTTCGTGACCGTGAACTTCTTCCTGACCTGGGCCTGGCATCTCTGGTTCGAGACGCGCAGACAGGGGCGCACGCCGGGCAAGCGTATCCTGAAGATCCGCGTGATCGATGCGCGCGGGCTGCCGGTGTCGCTGCACCAGTCGCTGGTGCGCAACATCACCCGCACGCTCGATTTCATCCCGGTCTTCTACGGCGTCGGCGCGATCGCGGTGATGGCGTCGAAGTCGCGGCGGCGGCTCGGCGACATCATCGCGGACACGCTGGTCGTGCGCGACGCGCAACCGCTCGCCTATCGCGGACAACTGACCGCGGAACGAAGGCACAACAGCCTGCGCACGCCGCGCGTCTTGCGTCTGGCGCGGCATCGCATCAGCCTCGAAGAGCGCGAGTTCCTGCTCACGCTCTGCCTGCGCGCGGATCGCATGAGCGCCGAGGCGCGGTACGACCTCATGGAGGAGGTCGCGAAGGTCTATCGGGAAAAGCTCGGCATCGAGGAGGAACAGATCAGCGGTGAGAATCTCGTGCGCGATCTCACCGCGGTGCTGTTCAACCCGCCTCCGGTAAAATGACGCCATGCTTTGCAGAAATCATGTCGATGTCGCTGAGGGTGTGCGCCGCTGCGCGCGGTGCGCAGTTCCGTTCTGTCCCGATTGCCTGGTCGAGATCTCCGGACGTCCGTACTGCGCGGCGTGCAAGTCGGAGCAGCTGCTCGACGTCCGCTCCGGCGTCGATCGCACGCAACTGCAGCACGCCACCATTCTCCGGCGTTTCGGCGCGATCTTCCTGGACAGCCTGCTGATCGTCATCCCGATGTACGCGATCATGGCCGTGTTCATCTTTCTGCCCTCCGCGCAAGGGCAGGAGCCGAGCGTGCTGATGAACTTCATCAGCATCCCGTTCGCTCTGGTGTCGCTGGTCTATGAAGGACTGATGCTGCAGACCAAGAACGGGCAGACGCTGGGCAAGATGGCGTTGAAGGTACGCGTGGTGCGGCCCGATGGCTCGCCGATCAGTCCCGGTCAGGCCTGGGGCCGCGTGGCCATGCGCACGATTCTGGGATGCCTCTGGATCGTCGATTACATCCCGGCGTTCTTCACGCCCGAGAGGACCACGCTGCACGACATGGTCGCGGGCACGCGCGTCGTCGACGCCAGCTGACGATGGCGATCGCACAGGCATACACCGGCCCGCAGTGTCCGCGCTGCGCAGTGACGCTGACGGCGGACTGGATCCGCAGCGGCGCCGTCACCTGTCCGTATTGCAGCCGCGCGTTCGAGGCGACCGCGTTCACGCCTCCGCCGCGGAAGGAGATCGTCACGGCGGAAGTCGTGTCGGTCGGTCCCGAGGGGGCGAATGCGTGCGCGAATCACGCGCGCAACGCGGCCACGGCATCGTGTCAGCGATGCGGATTGTTCATCTGCGCGCTGTGCGACATGAACGTCGGCACGGGCTCGTACTGCCCGTCGTGTTTCGAGCGCGTGCGTGCCGAGGGAACGCTGCAGACCGCGGCGCGGCGCTATCGCGACTACGCGCTGATGGCGCGCTCGTACGCCATCGTCGGCCTGCCGCTCTCGATCATGTTTCTCGGTCTGCCGTTCGGGGTCATGGCGGTGTACGCCTCCATCAAGGCGCGCAAACAGCGCCGCGAAGAGCGGCGCTCGCTGGCGGGTGTGACTTTCGTGACCATTCTCGGCATCGTGGAAATCCTGGCCGGCATCGCGGCGATCGGCTTCCTGATCTACGCGATCGCGGAGACCTCGTCATGAGCGCGAACGAACCGCGGCGGCTGATCGGAAAATCGCACAGCATCGGTGCGCGCGCAGCCATCTATCGGGTCGAAGACGGACTGGAGATCGAGACCAGCGAACAGTACGACATCGTGCAGCGGCGCGTGCTGTTCGACGACGTGCTGATGGTGACCATCCATCGCGAGACCGGTCCGCTGTATCTCATCCTGACCGGCTCGCTGGCGGCGTTCTTTCTCGGAATCGGCTTCCTGATCCTCAATGTGAACGTCGATGCGTGGCCCGCGGCGCTGATGTTCGGCGTGTTCGGAGCGCCCGCGCTGATGGCGTTTCTGATCCGGCTGTTCTTAGGCGTCGACGTGGTGACCATCTTCGGCCGGCGGTCGAAGGCGAACATCCGCTTCGCACTGCGGAAGGCGCGGGCGCGCGAGGTGTATGGGGCGATCTGCGCGGCGGTGCGTGCCGCGCATCGGGCCGGGACAACCCCTCATCCGCCTTCGGCACCTTCTCCCCTCACGAGGGGAGAAGGCTAAACCCGGCGCCCGTATCAGCCTTCTCCCCTCTGCAGTGCAACTCCTCCCGGGGCAACGTGAGAAACGGCTTCCAGACCGTCTCGTAAACGCGCCGCAGATCGCGCAGAAAGAGATCGCTGTGTCCGTACCCTTCGGCCGCGACGTTGATGACGTCATCGCCGGCGAAGCCGCGTCGTCCGGACGGCCCGGAGCGCGCGATGCAGAAGCGCGCCAACGGCACGACCGCATCGCCGGTGGCGTAGTGATTGAGCACGTCCTCCACCAGTCCCGCGTCCTTGATCGCCTTCCAGTCGAAATCCCGAGGGAGGACGCAGCCGGTCAGGATCACGCGGCCGAACGTCAGCCGCTCCTCCGGTGGACGCTCCAGCTCGAGCCGCAGCAGATGGCCGAACAGCCATGTGCCGAAGCTGTGCGCGATGACGTCCGGATTGCCGTTGTAACCGCGCGCACGTGCTTCGATCGCGAGCACCTCCAGCTTCCTGCGCAGCTGCCTGCGGAGCTTGTTGCGGCGCCAGAAGAGGAACACGCCCGCGATGACGATGCCATATTTGTAGACGGCCACCGGCACCGCGCGGCCCCAGGTCGTGCCGAGCAGCCAGCTGAACGACTCCTGCCAGGCGCCCGACGTGTTCATGCCGTGCAGCGCCACCACCCAATCGACCACGCGATCGGCGGCGAGCTTGCGGACGTAGACCAACTCGGTAGCCGTCTCGCTCCCCTCTTCGCCTTCGATTTCCCGCTCTTCCCTCAGCAGGAATCCATCGGCGGCCAACCGCTCGAGCAACGCCATCGCGACGGCTTCGGGCATCGACAACTGGATCGGCGTGAGCTCGCGGACGCGTTGCTCGAAGAGCATGCGGATCTGAGTCACGTCGAACTCGCGCGCGAGCTCGTCCCAGTACGCATCGGTCATTGGTAGGCGCTCAACTTGCCGAGAATGGTCCACACCTCGCCCGCATCCATTTCCGCGCGCAGGCGGATGCGGTGATCTTTTCCATGGAGCTGCACGCGCAGCGGGCGTGAGAGTCCGTCGCCATCCTGGAAGACGAACACGCCCTCCACACCGTGAAAGACCGGCAGCTGCTGCGCGCGCACGGAATCGCGCACGCTCTGGATGGCCGGCTCTTCCCAATACGCCTTCTCGCTCGAGTTGGCGGCAAACTCGACGTACGCGCCGCCCGATCCGAGCCGCGACTTCTGCGCTTTCACGAAAGGATTGGGGACCTTGTTCGTAGGCATGTTCCGCTGATCGAGATTGCGGGAGATGATCGGGATCATGCACCGTCCCTTCTCCAGCAACTGCAGCGGCATCAGCAAACCAACGACGCGATTCGCCTCGGCGATGGCCGCCTTGTGCTCGTCACCCTGGATCGGATTGGCGATGAAGAGCGCCGCCAGTCCGGCACTCACGTGCGCTTCGAAGCGCGTGATGGCGCGCCATTCCACCCTGCGGAAGGCGTGGTACTCGTACGTGTCCAGCCCCTCTTCCTCGACGTAGTTCTTCTCCGGCACTGGCACCAATCCGGGAGAAGCCTCCTGCCAGATGATCCGCAACACGGAGTCGCGGAACGAGATCGAGGTGAGCTTCGGCTGATCGGGAAACGCGAGCACGGTCGGCGCGTCCCACACGGCCGCGAGCTCGGCGTTCGCGCTCACTCGCTCGCGGATCTTCGGCAGCGTGAGCTCGCGGCGCAGCGTCGAGGAGATGTTGAAGAGGTAGACGTGCTGGTTGCCCCACCCTTCCACTTCGTTCAGCCAGGTCTGGACGTCCTCGAGCGTCAGCTGGCCGGATTCGATGGCGTCGGAGAGCCCTCGCTCGAAGTCATCCTTGTTCGTGCCGATGCGGATCTTCTTCGCGCGCAGCAGCTCTTTGATGAAGCGGTTCCCCTGCGCGCGGATGATGCCCGCGGCGAGCCGTTTCAGGACGGCGATCTCTGCTGAGCTCATGGACGAGACGCAAGTGTAGATGTCATCCCGAGCGTCAGTCGAGGGACCTGGCGGCCGGGCGGCTCGTTGGAGGTGCCTCGTGCCACGCGCACGCCCAGGTCCCTCGACTCACGCTCGGGATGACAGGTCGCTTACCTCCCCAGAATCGCGCGCACCACCGCGCCGGCGCTCTCGCCGTTGCCGATCGCGCGCACGATGGCGCTGCCGACCACGATCGCGTCGCAACGCTCGCGCAGCATTTCGTAGTGCTCGTGCCGCGAGATGCCGAAGCCGACCGCGATCGGGTGCTTCAGTTTCGCGCGCACTTCATCGAGCCGCGTGAGCAGTGCGGGATCGAGCTCGCTGCGCGTGCCGGTGACTCCGGTGGTCGAGACGTAGTACACGAAGCCGTCGCTCGCTTTGTCGATCGCTTTGATGCGCGCATCGGTCGACGTCGGCGCGAGCAGAAAAATCACGCCCAACCGCTGCGCATGCATGGCATGGCGGACCTCCGCCGCGGCCTCGGGCGGCAGGTCCGTGATCAGCACCGCATCGATGCCCGCCGCCTTCGCGTCGCGCGCAAACGCCTCGGGGCCGTAGCGGAGGATCGGATTCAGATACGAGAACGCGATCAACGGAATCGCGCTGCGCTCGCGAACGGCGCGCGCGATCGCGAAGACGTCGCGCGTGGTCGTGCCGTTCGCGAGCGCGCGCTGCGATGCCGCCTGGATCACCGGCCCGTCCGCGATCGGATCCGAGAACGGGATCCCCAGCTCGACCGCGTCGGCGCCTGCCGCTTCCAGCTCGTGCACGATCTGCACGGTGTCGCCATCGCCGCAGGTGACGTAGGCAATGAGGCCGCAGCGGCGCTCTTTCCTCAGGCGTTCGAAGAGCTCTCTCATGATTCGAGCTTCGCGATCTGCGGGACGTCCTTGTCCCCTCGCCCCGAGAGATTCGCGATCACGACCTGCTCGCGCGCGATGGTGTGTCCGTGGCGCAGCAGCCATCCGAGCGCGTGCGACGACTCGAGCGCGGGAATGATCCCTTCGCTCTCGCTGAGTTTGTGGAACGCCTCCAGCGCGAGGTCATCGCTGCAGTCGTGATACTCGACGCGGCCGGTCTCCTGCAGCATGGCGTGCTCGGGCCCGATCGATGGGTAGTCGAGTCCCGCGGAGATCGAATGCGTCTCCGCGATCTGGCCGAACTCGTCCTGCAGCACCATCGAGCGCGTGCCGTGCAACACGCCGAGTGCGCCGCCGGAGAATCGCGCGGCATGTTCGCCGAGCTTCTGTCCGCGGCCGCCTGCCTCGACGCCGATCATGCGGATCGATTCATGTTTCAGCATGTCGTAGAAGAGTCCGATGGCGTTCGAACCGCCGCCGACGCAGGCGATGGCGACATCGGGCAATGCACCGATGCGTTTCTTCAACTGCACGAGCGCCTCGCGGCCGATCACGGATTGAAAGTCGCGCACGACCATCGGATACGGATGCGGGCCGAGCACGGAGCCGATGATGTAGTGCGTGGTGCGCACGTTCGTGACCCAGTCGCGGATCGCTTCGTTGATCGCGTCCTTGAGCGTGCGGCTGCCACTCGCGACCGGCACGACCTCGGCGCCGAGGAGGCGCATGCGGAAGACGTTCAGCTCCTGGCGGGCCATGTCCACCTCGCCCATGTAGACCACGCACTGCATGCCCAGGAGCGCGCAGGCGGTGGCGGTGGCAACGCCGTGCTGGCCGGCGCCGGTCTCCGCAATGATGCGCTGCTTGCCCATCCGTTTCGCGATCAGCGCCTGGCCGATGGCGTTGTTGATCTTGTGCGCGCCGGTGTGCGTGAGGTCTTCGCGTTTGAGGAAGAGTCGAAATCCGCCGCACAGCTCCGCGAATTTCTTCGCCTCGGTCAGCGGCGTCGGGCGTCCGACGAAATCCGCCAGCACGTCACCGAGCTCGCGCTGGAACGCCTTGTCGCGCTTCAGCTTTTTGTAGGCGCCCTCGAACTCGTCGAGCGCCGCCATCAGCGTTTCGGGGACGAACCGCCCGCCGAACTGACCGAAGAATCCGTGGCGATCGGGGACAGCCGCGGTCATGTCTCGTGTACCTTCGCGAAGAGCTTGCGCAGCTTCGCGTGGTCCTTCACGCCCGGCGCCGATTCGACGCCAGTGGCGACGTCGATGGCATCGGGACGAACGGCGCGGATCGCGTCGGACACGTTGTCGGGGGTGAGGCCGCCGGCCAGAAAGAACGGCTTCGAGCGCGGCAAGCGCGCGAGCAGCGACCAGTCGAACGTGCGTCCGGTGCCGCCGCCGAGCTTCGCGTCGTGCGTGTCGAACAGCAGCCATTCCGCGCTGGTGGCGACCACCGGGACCGTCTCGCCGACATGCACGCTCTTGATGGCCGGCTTGCCGAGCTCGCGCACGATCTCGTCCGGCTCGTTGCCGTGCAGTTGCACGTACTCGTTGCCGGCGATGCCGCACACACGGCGGATCTCCTCGACCGAGGCATCGCGGAAAACGCCGACGCAATGCAGCGGATGGCTCTCGATCGGACGCCCATCGTGGCGCGTCCCCTTGCCGCCGCCCCACTGCACCTGGCTGATGATGCGCGCGGCGCGTTTCGGATCGATGTAGCGCGGCGAGTCGGGGACGAAGATGAAGCCGAGAAAGTCGGCGCCGAGCTCCGCCGCGTAATGCGCGTCTTCCGCGCGGGTGATTCCGCAGATCTTGATTTTCGTCATGTCGTGACCAGTGTACGCACCGCGGCGGCGCGATCGTCCTGCCGCAGCAGCGATTCGCCGACCAGGAACGCGTGAAATCCCGCCGCGCGCAGGCGATCGACGTCGGCGCGCGTGCGGATGCCGCTTTCGGCGACGCGGATCTTATCCTCAGGCATCAGCGCGCCGAGACGTTCGGAGGTGCCGAGGTCGACGCGGAAATCGCGCAGATCGCGATTGTTCACGCCGATCAGCCGCGCGCCCGCTTCGACGGCGCGTTCGAGCTCGCGCTCGTCGTGCACCTCCACCAACGCATCGCGGCCGCACGATTCGAGCAGGGCGATGCAGTCGCGGATCTGTTTTGCGTCGAGCAAGGAGGCCAGGAGCAGGATCGCGTCGGCGCCGGCGGCGATGCCGTGCACGAGTTGCGACGGCTCGAGGATGAAGTCCTTCATGATCACCGGCAGGCCGGTGGCTGCTTTCGCGCGCGCGATCCAGGCGATCGAGCCGCGGAAGAAGTCCGGCTCGGTGACGATGGAGATCGCGGCTGCTCCGCCCTTCGCGTAGTCGCGGGCGATCGATTCGACGTCGGGGTGCTCGACGATCGTGCCCGCGCTGGGAGAGGCGGATTTGATCTCGGCGATGACGTTGATCGCGTCGCGCTGCAGCGCGGTGCGGAATGCGAACGGCGCGCCGGCCTGATCGCGCAGACGCGCGCGCGTGCGCTCGACGATCCGGGCCAGGACGTCGTTCACGCCCACCCCCCGCGTCGCATCTGGAGATGCTTCGCTACGCTCAGCATGACGGGGAGGGGGCGCGGCGTGACAGGGAGGGGGTTCATGCGTTGGTCTCCCGCACCAGCTCCTGCAGCTTGCCGAGCGCTCTGCCGCTCACGATCGACTCGTGCGCGAGCACGACACCATCGCGAATCGTTGGCGCCGCTCCGGCGACATACAACGCCGCGCCCGCGTTTGCGATCACGACGTCGTGCCGTGCCCCTGCACTTCCCTCGAGGACCGCGCGCGCAATCGCGGCGTTGGTCTGGATATCGCCGCCGGCCAGTTCTTCGAGCGAATGGGAGCGTACGCCGATGTCCGTAGGCGTGATCTCGTACGTCCGAACATCGCCATCGCGCACTTCGCAGATCAGCGTCGGCGCGGATACCGAGATCTCGTCGAGACCATCGCGGCTGTGCACCACCAGCGCGTGGATGGCGCCCAGCGCGGCCAGCACGCGCGCCACCGTTTCGACGAGCCGTTCCGCGAAGACGCCGAGCACCTGCCGGCGCGCGAACGCGGGGTTGGTCAGCGGCCCGAGGATGTTGAAGATGGTGCGCACGCCGAGCTCGCGGCGGACCGACGCCACCGCGCTCATGGCCGGATGCAGCTTCGGCGCGAAGAGAAACGCGATGCCGGCACGGCGCAGCACGTTCGACATCCGCGCGGCATCGAGATCGAGATTCACACCGAGCGCGGCCAGCAGATCGGCGCTACCGCATGAGGACGACACGGCGCGATTGCCGTGCTTGGCGACGTTCGCACCCGCGCCCGCCGCGACCAGCGCCGCGATCGTGGAGATGTTGAACGTGCCGCGCCCATCGCCGCCGGTGCCGCAGGTATCGACCAGCGCGTCGCGCGACTCGACGTCGAGCGGCGTGACGCGTTCGCGCATCGCCATCGCCGCGCCGGTGATCTCGTCAGCGGTCTCGCCTTTCATGCGTAACGCGATCAGCAGCGCCGACTTCTGCACGTCCGTCGCACCGCCGTCCATCACCTGTCCGAACACCTGATGCATTTCGTCGCGCGTCAGGTGGCGGCCTTCCACGGCGCGCTTGATGACGTCCGCGATCATCGGATGCCTCCGAGAAAGTTGAGGATCAGCTGGTCGCCGCCGGCGGTGCCGTACGACTCGGGATGGAACTGAATGCCGAAGATCGGCCGCTGGCGATGCGAGATGGCCATGATCGCGCCGTCGCTGCTCTCGGCGTCGATGCGGAAGAAATCGGGCAGCGATTCGCGGTCGATGACCAGCGAGTGATAGCGCGCGGAGCGCATCGGATGCGGACAGCCGGCGAAGAGGCCCTGCCCTTCGTGCCGGACGTCGCTCACCTTCCCATGGACCGGCACCTCGCCGCGCACGACCCGCGCCCCGAACGCCTCGGCGATGGCCTGGTGGCCGAGACAGACGCCGAGGAGCGGGATCTCGATGTCGCCGGCGCAGGCGCGAATCAGATCGATGCAGCGGCCG
This sequence comes from uncultured Acidobacteriota bacterium, assembly GCA_946887105.1. The sequence continues at coordinate 27,792 of CAMPKJ010000024.1, forward strand.
GCGCGCGCGGGAGTGCCGGGGCCGGGCGAGATCACGATCGCGCTCGGGCCTTCGTCGAGCAGTTCCCGCGGCTCGAATGCATCGTTGCGGATCACGCGCAGACGCTCGCCCGCCAGCCGCTCGATCTGCTGCACCAGGTTGTATGTAAAGGAGTCGTAGTTGTCGACGACGGTGATCACTGTCTGTTTCCTCGCTGTTCGAACGGACGGGCGGTCAGACGCGGCGCAACACACACCATCGCCACGGACGCCAACGCACGGTCAGGAGGAAATGTCGCGGCAGGTCAGACGAGCCAAAGACACGAGCCGGCAGTGAGGCTGCGCACGGGCTCGTTCTCCTGGTGGATCGTCATGGTGGCGGAAGGGTAGCACAGGCCGCCTACTTCCTCTCCATCGCCACCACCACCCCCGGCTCCTCGCTCTGCATGGTCAGGCGCAGTTTGGTCGACTCGAGCGGGAGCGTCTCGATCTGATCGAGGTTCTTCATCTCCTTGCCGCTCTGCGCCATCCGCTGCAGTTCCTCCCCTTTCGGCCAGAGCATCCGGTCGATCGAGCCGATGGCGGCGTTGTATTTCTCGACCGTGCCCTGCAAGGCCTTGCCGACGCCGGAGAGATGCTCCATCACCTTCACGAAACGATTGAACAGCTCCACGCCGGCGTCGTGCATCTTCTTCGCGTTCTCTTCCGTTCTCTCCGCCTTCCATCCGGCGGCGATGGCACGAAGGAGAGGCAGGAGCACGGTCGGCGACGCCAGGTAGATCTTTCGCTCCACGGCGTATTCGAAGAGGCTGGCGTCGGTGACCAGCGCCGCGGAAAGGAAATGCTCGCCCGGGAGATACATGACCGTGAAGTCGAGCGTCTCGCCGATGCTGGACTGGTATTCGCGGCGGCTGAGCGAATCGATGTGACGGCGCAGCGTGCGCGCGTGCGACGTCAGCAGCTCGCGCTTCCGTGCGTCGTCGGTTTCGTTCGATGCTTCCGCGTATTCGGCGAGTGGCGCCTTCGAGTCGACGGCGATGACGCGCTTGTTCGGAAGGCGCACGATGAGATCGGGGCGGACGCGCCGGCCTTCGTCGGTGAGGAAGGTCTGCTGCATCTCGAAGTCGCAGAACTCGCTCATGCCCGCCAGCTCGACGCAGCGTTTCAGCGAGCTCTCGCCCCATGAGCCGCGTACCGTCGGCGACTTCAATGCGTTCGAAAGCCTCGATGCTTCGCGCTGCGTCGACTCCTGCGCGATCAGCAGCGCACGGATCTGTTCCTGCAATCCGCCGTAGCTCGCGTTGCGGGCCAGCTCGCTCTTCGTGACCTCGGTGCGATACGTCTCGAGCATTTCGCGCACGGGCGTGAGCAGCGCGTCGATTTCCGCTTTCTTCGTGTCCAGCGCGCCGTTGACCTGGGTCTTGTTGGTGTGGACCAGCGCCTCGCTGACGTCCTTGAACGCTTTCTGGGCGAGGTTCGCAAAGCTGTCCTCGATCTCCTTGCGCAGCTGGGTGTGATTGGCGAGCACCTTCGCCACTTCGTCCGCGCGCGTTTCGGCGACCGCGCGCGCCTGCTGCGCTTCTTCGACGCGGCGTTGCATCTCCGCGCGCGCGCGCTCGCTGCGCTCCCGTTCGATGCGAGCTGCATCTCGTTCCGCGTGAGCCCGCATCGTTTCGGCCCGCTTGCTCGCGCTCCCGACCACCCACCCGCCGATCGCGCCCAGCAGCAGCGCGACCACGCCAATAAACAGTGCCGTAATTGTCATGCATTTATTGTAACTGCTGGAGCGCCCGGATCACGCGCTCGACATCGTCCGCATCGTTGTAGAAATGCGGGGAAAACCGCAGCAGGCCTTCCCGCGGCGCGCAAACGACGCGTTGCTCTTCGAGCCGGCGGTGATGCCAGAGGATCGATTTCTCTACATCCGGTGGAGTCGCGCCGATGATCGCGGAGCGGAACGGACGCGGAGAGGCGACCTGCCAGCCGATCTCTTCGAGCCGGTCCGCGAGCAGCGTCGCCACCGCGAGCGCTCGTTCCGCAATCGCGTCGATCCCGATCTCGAGCAGCAGGTCGATCGCCGCGCGCAGGCCAAAGACGCCGTTGGTGTTCAGCGAGCCGGCTTCGAAGCGGCGCGAGCCGGCGACCAGCGTCGTGCCGGTGCCGATGAACTTCCCCTGCCGCTCGATGTTGGTCCAGCCGATCTCGAGCACATCCAGTTGCTCCCGTTTCTCGGCGGCAACGTAAAAGATCGCCGCACCCTCGGGGCCGCACATCCACTTGTGGCCGTCCGCGGCCAGGAAGTCGATCTGCGAGCGCTTCACGTCGACCGGAAGCACGCCCACGCTCTGGATGGCATCGACGCAGAACAGCACGTTCCGTCGCGCACAGAGCTCGCCGATGGCGTCGAGATCGGCCGTGAATCCATTGTGGAACGCGACGGTGGAAACGCTGACGATGCGGGTGCGCTCGTCGAGCAGCGGCGCGATGGCATCGACGGTCGGCTCGCTCGCCACACGGCATGCGACGCCGCGCGCTTCGAGGCGTTTCCACGGGGTCCAGTTCGACGGAAACTCGATCGCCGAGGTGACGACGTTGTCGCCCTCCCGCCACCGCAGACCCTCCGCGACGAACGACAACCCCTCGGAGGTGTTCTTGAGGATCGCGATCTCGTCGGGTTGCGCGCCGATGAGACGCGCCGCGGACTCGCGCAGTCGCTCGATCTCCGCGTACCACTCCCGCCAGTGCGTCGCGCCGAAATCGCGCTGATCGGCCGCATGCCGCGCCATCGCGTCATGCGCGCGCGTGGAGAGCGGCCCGACCGCGGCGTGGTTGAAGTAGACGACCTGCCGTGTGACCGGAAAGAGCTCGCGAACGTTCACAGAAAAGGATTGTCGCCGATCGCAACATTTTGATAATGTTCAAACTATCAAAATGAGATCGCAGGAAGTGTTCAAGGCGCTGTCCGATCCGACCCGCCGCGAGATCCTGCGGATGCTGCGGAAGCGGCCGATGAACGCCGGCGAGCTGGCCGAGGCGTTCGAGATGACCAAGGGATCGCTGTCGCATCACTACAACATTCTCAAGGCGGCGGAGTTGGTGCGGTGCGAGCGGCGCGGGCAGTTCCTCGTGTACTCGCTGAATACCAGCGTCATCGAGGACGTGATGGCGCTGCTGGTGGACCTGTTCGGATCCGAGAAGAAGAAGGAGAGACCATGAGATTCGTTTCGCTGGCCATGCTGCTGATCGCGGTGACGCTGTCGCTGATCTTCTATCCCGCTCTTCCCGATCCGATGCCGACGCACTGGAATGCCTCCGGCGAAGTCGACGGCTGGTCGCCGAAGCTGCTCGGCGCGTTCCTGATGCCGATGATCATGGCCGGGATGGCGGGCTTGTTCCTGATCCTGCCGCGCATCTCGCCGCGCGGCTATAGCGTCGATGAAGCATCGCGCGGCTATCGCGCCATCGAGCTGTCGATCGTGGCGTTCCTGCTCTGCGTGCACGTGGTGGTGCTGCTCATGTCCACCGGCACGCGCATCGACATGAGCATCATCATGGCGATGCTCACCGGCGCGCTGTTCGTGGTCCTCGGCAATTACATGGCCAAGGTGCGCCGCAATTTCTTCATCGGCATCCGCACGCCGTGGACGCTCGCCGATGAGGACGTGTGGTACCGCACGCACCGCCTCGGCGGACGCGTGTTCGTCGCGGCAGGCATCGCGCTGATGATGGTGCCGTTCGCGGGAGCCGCGCAGTTCCCGGCGTTCATCGCCATCGCACTCACCGCCGCGGCCATTCCGACGGTCTATTCGTATGTGATCTACCGGCGGATGGACCGGAGCTAGAACGGCGTCAGAACGCGGCCAGCTGCGCGAGGTAGGCGTCGTAGTTGCGCTTCATCTCGGCCAGCGAGTCGCCGCCGAACTTCTCGCGCATGGCCGCGGCCAGGATCACCGCCAGCATGGCTTCGCAGACGACGCCGCACGCCGGAACGGCGGTGACGTCGCTGCGCTCCCACTGCGAGCGGTGCGCTTCGTGCGTTTCGGTGTCGACGGACGGCAACCCGCGGCGGAGCGTGGAGATCGGCTTCATGTACGCGCGCACGATCACGTCCTGTCCGTTGGTGACGCCGCCTTCGAGTCCGCCCGCGCGATTGGTCTCGCGGTGATACCGCCGCTGCTCGTCGAAGTGGATGGCGTCGTGCACCGCGGAACCGATCCGCTGCGACGCCGCCACTCCATCGCCGATCGAGACGGCCTTGACGGCGTGGATCGAGAGGATGGCCTGCGCGATGCGGCCGTCGAGTTTCTCGGTCCACTGAATGTACGAGCCCAATCCGACCGGCACCCCGCGCGCAGCCACGACAATCGTGCCCCCAAGCGTCTCCCCTGCTTCCTTCGCGCGGTCGACTTCCGCGACCATCGCCGCCTCGTGCTCCTTGTTCACCGCACGTAACGGCGATTCGTCGTCGACGGCGCCGAGCTCGTCCCACGCCGGCGCGTCATTCGGATCGCCCGCCGCACCCACCGACACGACCCCGGAACGGATCTCGATTCCGAACGCGCGCAGCAGCTCCTTCGCAATGGCCCCCGCCGCCACCCGCGACGCCGTCTCGCGCGCCGAGGCGCGCTCGAGGATGTCGCGCAGATCCGTGCGCCCGTATTTCATCCCCCCCGCGAGATCGACATGCCCGGGCCGCGGCGCATGCACCCGCCGCTTGTGCGCCTCCGCCTCATCGACCTCCCACGGATCCATCGCCCCCCGCCAATTCTCGAAATCGCGATTGCGGATGACCATCGCGACCGGCGACCCGAGCGTCTCCCC
>CAMPKJ010000025.1 GCA_946887105.1 uncultured Acidobacteriota bacterium
AAGACGAGCTCGCGGATTTCTACGACCGCGTCGACGACGTCTTCGTGGCGTTCTCCCAGCACGGACTGCGGCTCATCCATCGCGGCTCGTTCGAACAATTCTCCGCCGCGCATGCGAAGCGCTACAGCGGCTGCCTCAAATCAGGAACGCTTCCAGAGGCGCTGCGCAAGCAGGTCGTGGCGGCGCTGCAAGGCGCGGGCGTCGACAAACCGAGAGTGGACTGGAGCGAAGACCTGACCCCGCTCGAGCGCGAAGTGCTCGGCACGCTCACGAAGATTCCGCGCGGCGAAGTGCGGACCTACGAATGGGTCGCGCGCCAGGTCGGCCGTCCGCGTGCGGTGCGCGCGGTCGGCACCATCTGCGCGCGCAACCTCGTGCCGCTGGTCGTGCCATGCCATCGCGTCGTGCCGGCCACCGGCGGCGTCGGCAACTACGCGTTCGGCATTCCGATGAAGCGCGAGTTGCTGCGGCGTGAAGGGGTCGACGTCGAATCGCTGGAACAGCTCGCGCGAGGCGGCGTGCGCTACATCGGCTCGCGCACTACGAAGATCGTCTGCTTTCCGACTTGCCGCGATGCGAAGCGGATCCGCGAGGAAAATCGCGTCCCTTTTCGCGGGGCGGAACAGGCGAAGGAGAAAGGGTTCCGCCCATGTCTGCACTGCCAACCATTCGCGGCCTGAACGCGTACGTCATCGAGGCGATCTCCCGCCCCGCGCGTACGTTCACCGGCGACTTCTACTTCACGCATCGCGCGGACGACCGCCTCTGGCTCGCGCACGGCGACGTGGCGGGCAAGGGACTGCCGGCGGCGATCGTGATGGCCATGATCCAGGAGGAGCTCGAGCAACGCGTGATCGCGTGCGCCGAGATGGCGTGCGATCCGTCGCGCACCATGCAGCGGCTGCACGACTTCCTGCTGCCGCTCATGCCGCGCAATCGCTTCGCGACGGCGGTGGTCGCGCATCTGCACGATGACGGCACGCTCACCGTGGCCAACGGCGGCCACTGTCCGCCGCTGATCGTGCGCCGCGACGGCACGATCGAGGAGATCGCCTCCACCGGCCCGCTGCTCGGCATCCTGAAAAAAGCATCGTGGAGCTCCTGGACGACGCACCTCGAGAAGGGCGAGACGCTCATCCTCTACAGCGATGGTGTCACCGAGTCGACGCGTAACGGAGTGGAGCTCGGCGTGTGCGGACTGCGCCAGCTGGTCCGCCGCGTCGGGCCGTCCGCGAAGGCCATTCACAACGCGCTGGACGTGACGAACGACGACGTGACGCTGGTGACGATCACGCGCTGACGCCGGAACGCGACGTCAACGTTTGCCGAACGTTTCGCCGAAGAAGTCGCCGCGATTCCATTGCGGGCGCTCGGGCGTATTGGCGATGGCCAGGATCAGCCGGCGATTCGCATCCGCCCAGCGTGCGCCCGATGGGTAATCGAGCTTCTGATCGGGATTGTCGTGCACCGTGTGGTAGACCTCGCGCAGCCAGGCGCGCGTGATCTTGTCTCCATCGATCGACGGGTCGGCGCTCTTCAGGCCGCCCTTGTACGTGATGGCAGGGATGCCTTTCTTCACGAATGCGTATTGATCGCTGCGGATGAAACGCACTTCCTCCGGCAGCGGGTCGGGACTGACGTCGAAGCCAGCGCCGATGGCCGCCTCGTTTGCGAGCGCGCCGAGGGATGAGTGCTCGCTGCCGATGGCGACGACGTCTTTCAGCGGGAAGAGCATGGTGAGCATGTCCATGTTCACGTTGGCCACGATGTTCGGCACGGGCGGATGTTCGGCGAACTGCCACGCGCCGGGGCCGCCCTTCTCCTCGGCTGTCAGCGCGGCGAAGACGATCGAGCGCGCAGGCTTCTCCGGCATCGCGGCGATGCTCTTCGCGATCTCGATCAGCGCCGCGATGCCCGAGGCGTTGTCGAGCGCGCCGTTGCGAACGCGGTCCTCCCCTTCCGGAACGAGACCGATGTGATCGAGATGCGCGGTCAACGCAACGTGCTCATCGGGCAACGACGAACCGCGCAATGCCGCATAGACGTTCGCACTGCGCGCTTCGCTCAGACGTGTGTTGGTCTGAATGGCCACGCGCACGCCGAGCGGAAACGAATGCGCGACACCCTTGCCGGCATCGTCGAGCACTCGCGCCAGCGGGATCGGCGCTTTGGCAAAGAGCACGTTCGCGGTGTCGCGGTTGACGATCGCGCGGCCTCGAAGAGCCGGCAGCGGTTGGCCGGCCGCAAGCATGGTCGTCGACGGCGGCTGCTTCACCGATCGTTCGAAAGGCTGGCGCCGCTCGTCGACGAGCGTGCGCAGCAACAGCGCGCCCACCGCACCGCGGTCCGCCGCGTGCTTGAGCTTCATCTCGTAATCGGTGTAGAACGCGCGCTGCGTCGCAGGGAACCGCGGCGGTGCACCGCTGAGCATCATCACGATCTTTCCGCGGACGTCGACCTTCGCATAGTCGTCGTGCTGCAGCGCCGGCGCCACGATCCCGAAGCCCGCGAACACGACCTCGGCATCGACCGCCGACGACTCCTGCAGCAGGTTGGCGGCGACGATCACGTCCTTGCGATGGACGAATGGCTGATCGCCGATCGAGAACGTCGCCTTCTCCACGATGGCGGTGCGCAGCCGCACCTCCTGCATGTGCGGCTCGAGACCCGCGAGCGCGAACTGCGACGCGACATAACGCGCGGCGATGTCGTAGCCGCGCGTGCCGGCCTCCCGTCCTTCGAGAAGATCGCCGGCGAGGAAGTCGATGTGCGCTTTGATGGCGGCGGGCTCGATCGACGAAAGCGACGCGGCCAGAATGAGGGCGGCACCAAACATGGGCGCTAGTGTAAGCGCCGCGAATCTTGCGCACGATCCCGGCTCCACGCGCCATGAAGCCGGGACCGATCACGAGTGCACGCTAGGGAAAGATGCGCTCGATGGTGATCCGCGCCACGGGATTGTTCCAGTCGTGCGTGACCGGCGGGAGGTCCGCGAAGCCATGGATGCCGTTGTGCACGGTGATGAAGCCCTCGGCTCCTTCAGTGACGCGTACGCCCATCGCACTGCAGGGAGGCCCCGGAACGTGGTCGCAGTCTTCCGTGTTGCGCTCCGATCCGGCATCGTACGCGGAGACGTAGAGAACCGTAGGCGTGCTGAAGGTCAGCTTCTCCGAGTCGAGGCCGTAGAACGCGTCATTGGTCGAGCCGAGCATCCCGATGACGCTGAGGAACCCTCCGGACGTCGCTTCGACTTCGGCCGACACGCTCTGGCCCGGCATGAACGGACCGGTGCCCGCGACCACGACGTCGAGCACGCCCGCGGCGGCGTTTGCTTCCGCGACGGCGATCGCGGGATCACCCTCTTCCGCGACGCGGGTCACGCCCGGACTGGCCGCCTCGGTGACTTCGAAAAGATCGAACGCGCTCGTGTGCGCAACGATCACTGCCGGTGATAAACCCTGGCCAGGGGTGAGATTGGTGACGGTCACACGGTAACGGCGGGAGAGGTGTTGGTCGGAAACGATGTTCTGCGCGATCGCGGGGATGGTGATTACGAGGACGAACAGCGAAATGATGATTCGACGAGACATTGCAACGTAGCTCCTTTCGCCGCCGTGTCGGAGCAAGATCAGTTCCGGCAATTCGCGAAGAAGATCACGTCAAAATCAAAAATCGATCACGTTTGCGGCAGAGGCGGGTGGAACGTGAACGTCGTTCCTTCTCCGACGCTACTGGAGACGAAGAGTGTGCTGCCGTGCAATTCGACGATGCGCCGCGCAATCGCGAGGCCGAGTCCGGCGCCGTCCGCGCGCGAGGTGTCGTGGAGTCCGCCGCGATAGAAGCGGTCGAAGACATAAGGAAGATCTTCGGCGGCGATGCCTCGTCCGGTATCGGAGACCTGCACCTCCACGCCATTCGCATGGCGGATCACTTTGACTTCCACGCGACCGCCCCGAGGAGTGTGCTCGATGGCGTTCTCGATCAGGTTGGAGAGCACGCGCTCCATCATGGCGATGTCGATCGACACCGGCGGCAGGTCCTCGGGCTGATCGAGCGCCAGCGCAACGCCTGCGTCCGCGGCGCGCAACTCGAACTTCTGCAGGACATCCTGGACGAGCTCGGCCATCGAACAGCTCTCGAAATTCGGCTTGGCCTCGTTCGCCTCCAGCTTGCTCAGCTCGAAGAGCTGCCCGACCAGATTGCCGAGACGCTCGGTCTGGCGCGCGGCGATGTCGAGACAGCGCACGCGCTCCGCCTCGTCGAGCGTGTCGCGCTTGACGCGCAGCGTGTCGAGAAAACCCTGCAGCGACGCCAGCGGCGTGCGCAGATCGTGGGACACGTTGGCCACGAGCTCGCGACGTTGCGCGTCGATGCGCTTCAGCTGGTCGAGTTGCTCGATGAGACGGTCGGACATGAGGTGGATGGTGCGGCTGAGCTCTCCGATGTCGTCATTGATCGGATCGGCCTCGCGCGCGATCGGCCGCGCGAAGGCGCCGCGGCGGAAATCGTCGACGTCGCGCATCAACCTGCGCAACCGCCGCGTGACCAGCGTGAACGTCACCACCGCGGCGATGAAGGCGAACACGATCGCCGCCGCCGCGGTGCCGAACGTCAGACGCAGCACCTGACTGCGCTGCAGCGCCTGCACCACCGAGTCGTATTGCTCGCCGGCCAGCACGACGTAGAGATAGCCGGCCAGCTGTCCCTGCCGGTCGCGAATCGGAGCGACCGAGAAAATCTTCTCGCGGTGCGCATGCCGCGGATCGTCGCCGCGCAGCGGCAGCAACGCGTTGCCCGCGAGCATCTTCTGAATGGGCTCGAGCGACAGGCGCTCCCGCACCACCGCTCCGGGCGGCGCGGAGTACGCGAGGATTTTGCCGTCGACGTCGAGGCAATACAGTTCGATCGACGGATTGATCACCATCATCATGTGGAACACGCCTTCCAACGCCGCGCGATCGACGCGGCCGTCGGTGATCAACAGCTCCTCTTTCACGATGTGGTCGGCCAGATCGAGATTGAGGCGCTGCATCACCTCCTCGTGGTACAGGCGCGTGGAGATGAACGTCACGCCGACGAAGATCAGGAACATCGCCACGAACACCGCCACGAGCACGGTGACCACTCTTCCGTAGACAGTTCGGAACATGACTCACTCCGCGCGGAACTTGTAGCCCACGCCCCACACCGTGACGATGTAGACCGGCTGGGCGGGATCCGGCTCGATCTTCGAACGCAGCCGGTTGATGTGCGAGTTGACGGTGTGCTCGTATCCGGAATGGCTGTAGCCCCAGACGCTGTCGAGCAGTTGCGCTCTGGTGTAGACCTTGCCGGGACTGCTGGCGAAATGCGCCAGCAGGTCGAATTCCTTCGCCGTGAGCTCGATCGGGCGGCCGTCGATCCGCACTTCATGCCGCGCGGGATCGATGGTCATTGCACCGCACCGGATCTGGTCGCGCGCGATCGTGCCCGCCTGCAGCGCATCGACGCGCCGGAACAGCGCTTTGATCCGCGCCACGACCTCGAAGATGCTGAATGGCTTGCTGACGTAATCGTCCGCGCCGAGATCCAGACCGGCGACCCGTTCGGCCTCGGATGATCTTGCGGTCAGGATCAGGATCGGCGTGTAGGACCCCGGCGCCTGCCGCAACTGCCGGCAGATCTCCAACCCATCCATGTTCGGAAGTCCCAGATCGAGGATCACCAGATCCCACTGCCGGCGACGCGCGTGATCCAGCCCTTCCCTTCCATCGAACGCGATCGTCACCTGGCAATCGAGATCGCGCAGGTGCATCTCGAGGAGGGAGACGATGTCGCGTTCATCCTCGACGACCAGCACCTCACGCGTCATGGCGCGATGATCGTACGGGAAGATCACAAAATCATCACTTCACGCGCTCAGCCCGGCGCATGCGCGATGAGCCTGATTGGTCTGGTTTGCGTTCTGCAGCGATTTCGGCGTGAAAGGAGAACGCAAAATGAGAAAGCAGCTTTTGACGATCGCGCTGGTCTCGATCACGCTGACCACGTTTGCCTGTGCGACGACCGCGGTCAGGATGGACGACGCCGCCGTGCGCTCGATGGTGAGCGGCTGGCCACAGACGGCGCAGGAATCCGCGACGATGGCCATCGACAAATACGGTACGCCCGACGAAGCCACGCCGACGATGCTGGTGTGGCACCACGCGTCGGGACCGTGGAAGCGCAGCATCGTCTATCGCGACGAGGTCCAGCACGATTTCCCGATGCCGCACAAGGATGTATGGGAGCAGGTGGTCGACTACCGCGTTCCGCCTGACATGTTCGACGAGCTCGCGCTGTACGACGGCAGCGTCATCGTGGAGCGCACGAAGGGCGAGCTGTCGGCGCGATGCGACAAGGAAGAGGCGAACTTCCTGGCCATCAACCTCGCGGACGACATCGTCAGGGGCCGCCGGACGGTCAACGATGCGCGGCAGTTTTACGCGCAGCAGATCCAGGCGGTGATGCGTGGAGAGAAAGGTCCCTACGTGACGGGACTGCGATTCACACCTTCGTCGATGGCCATGACGGCCGATCGCGACGCGCCGCCCAGCATGCTGTCGTCGTCTCCACGGCAGTGAACCGCGGGAGGGCGGCCACGCCGGCCGCCCCCCTAGCCGCGCGAGCGGGTCGCTCTGGCAGAGCTCGTCCCACGACAGCACAGACTCCTACAATTGCCTCCTCTCTCGACAAAGGAGGCAACATGCGAATCACGCTCCGGTTCTCGATCTCCTTCCTCGCGGCACTCGTCTCATTCAGCGCGTACCCGCAATCTCCGCACGAGCCGGTCGGCACATTGGTCACGACGGCAACGACGGTCGAATGGCAGTCCGCCGGCGATCCCACGCCCATCGTTCTGTCGCTGCAGCGGCCGGACGGACAAGTGCTCACCGAGACGTTCGCGGCCGGCCGTCATCCGATGCTGCGCGTCGAGAACCTCGGCGACGGTCTGTACTCGTACGAGCTGCGCACGGCAACTGAGAAGGCGCTCGTCCAGACCGGATCCTTCACGATTCGGAACGGCGCGGTCGTTCCTCCGAATCTTCGCGAGACGCCGCGCAGGACCGTGTCCACCGACACCTATTTCGCGGATGACGTGTCGGCCGCCGGCGGCGTCTGCGGCGGCTCGGATTGCACGAATGCCGAGTCGTACGGCCTCGCGACGATCAAGATGAAGGAGAACAACACGCGCCTCAAGTTCGAGGACACCTCGACCAGTGCCGGCTTCGCGACCACCGACTGGCAGCTCAGCGCGAACGACGCGTTCAGCGGCGGCGCGAACAAGTTGTTCGTCGAGGATCTTGCCGCCGCGACCGTTCCGTTCCTGATCGAGGGCGGCACGCCGAACAACGCGCTCTACGTCGACAGCACCGGACGCATCGGCTTGCGCACGTCCACTCCCGCCAGAGACCTGACCATCAGCGCGCCGTTCACCACCATCATCCGCATGGAACAGAGCAACTCACCGTTCCAGGCGTGGGACATCGTGGCGAACAACAACAACTTCTATGTCCGCGACGTGAATCACGAACAGAACCCGTTCATCATTCTCTCCTCCGCGCCTTACAACTCGCTCGTGATCGATGCCAGCGGCAGGATCGGACTCGGAACGCCGGCGCCGACGTATCAGATCCACCACAGCAGCGGCGCGCGTCTGGATGCCGGCGTGTGGGTGGACGCATCGAGCCGCGAGGTGAAGCAGGACATCCAACAGCTCGACCGCGACGCTGCGTTCGACGCGCTGCAATCGCTGCAGCCCGTGACCTTCGCGTACAGATCGAATCCGGCCGACACGCACGTCGGCTTCATCGCCGAGGACGTGCCGGAGCTGGTGGCCACTCCCGACCGCACCGGACTCGCGCCGATGGACGTCGTGGCCGTGCTGACGAAAATCGTTCAGGAGCAGCAGAAGACCATCGCCGACATGCGCGCGCGTCTGGAGCGCCTCGAACGCAAGTAACCCCGTCGTTGCCGATCTCTCACAGACGTGCGCTCGCGCGCGGCGTACGCTCGCTCGCATGCAATTCCTTGCCGTGCTTGCGCTCGTCGCCTCCGTGGAAGGTATCGTCCAGAATGGCGGTACCCCACTCCCCGGCTGTACGGTCACGCTCACCGCACCATCCGGCACGACGCATCGAGTCGTTTCCGGTGTGGACGGCAGATACCGGCTCGGCGGCCTCAATCCGGGGCTGTATGCGATGCAAATCGAGCTCGCGGGCCTCGAGACGATCGAGCGCGACATCACCGTCGTTGCCGACAGCGAGAACGTGCAGCCGGTCGAGGAGATGAAGATCGACAGCGACGTCACGGAGATCACCCTGGCGTGTGGAGGTCCGCCGTGCACCGGGCACCCGCCCGAGTCCATCTGGGCCGATCCGGCCTGCGCCGACTACGAGCTCGATGAAGCACTGCTCTCCGCGATCGAGCGCGGCGACCGCTCCGCGCTCGATCTGGCTCGGCGCCGCCATGACAGCGCGACGACGTACGCACAGAAGCACCGCCTCGCCGCGGGCCTGCTGCGTCGTGTACCGAACGACAGCGTCTATTGGAACGAACTGTTCCAGCACGCGGAAAACCACGTCCGCTTTGCCGGAGCGCGCGAACAGCTCGAACAGTGGTGCGCCGAACGCGATTATCCGGCCGATGATTACTGGAACATGAGCTGGTACGCGCTCGACAAAGCCGCCGCGGATCCGCGCGCGCGTCCGCTCCTTCTCCGCGCGCTGAAGGTGCGCGATGACGTCGATGTCATCGCCACCGCCATCGCCGGACTATCCAATCACCGCGACGAACGCGATCTCGCCGCCATCAAGGAAGCGCTCGACGCAAACCCCGATGACGCCGGTCACCTGGCCACCCTGCTCGAACTGTTCAAATCCGAGGCGGCCGACCAGCTCGCGTTTCGATACATGGACGCAGAGCAACGCGAGTGGATCGCGCAGTACAGAGCTTCGCTGCAATGAGCGGCGGCGGAACGCCGCCGCTCATTGCGCTCATGGGCACTCCTCAGAACCGCAGCTTGATGCCGCCCGAGATGATCAGCGGATTGATGTCCAGCGCCACGTCGTCCACATCGTCTTCGCCGCGCGCTTCATACATGATGTATTTGCCGTCCAGGAAAATCGAGAACGACTGGCCGAGGCCGATGTTGAGGCCGGCGTTGACCAGAAAATCGAGGTCGCTCTCGAGATCGACGTCATCCAGCTCATCTTCATCGACTGCGCCCGCCTGGCCGCTGACATACGCCGCGCCGCCGCCGATGTACGGACTGAGCAGGCTGCCGCGGGCAAAGTGAAACTGTCCCGTGGCCGTGAGGATGTCCAGGTCGAGGTCGCCCGCGTTCTCGCGGATGTCCTCGAACGACAACGTCAGATCCGCGCCCAGTTGCTGATAGGCGAACTCCGTCGAGAAAGCGCTGGTCCAGAAACGGTTGTACAGCACGCCGTATCCCATGTCCTCGTCGAACTCGACGTCGATCGTATCGAGATCGTCGCGGAGCTCGCTGTCGTCGAACTGCGAGGTGGAGATGAAGGCGCCCACTTCGTTCATCGGCTGCGCCGCGGCCATGAGCGGAAGAAGGAAAAGAGAGAAAAACAGAACAGTACGTTTGATCACAAAAACCTCCATATTGCGGTACTTCCCAGGCGGGCGCACACGGTGCCAATCGCGTGCCGTCGCGCGCATCGCTCACGATTCCGTCACTTCACCCAATCGAATGCTCAGCGTCGTACGCCGCCTCCCGCGAATCACCTCGGCGGTCACGGTGTCGCCCGGCTGCCGCGCGCGCAGCAACCGGCGCAGATCGCCGCCGGAGGTGATCGGCTGACCGGCGATGCTGGTGATGATGTCGCCACGAGCGAGCCCGGCGCGCGAAGCGGGCGAGGTGCGGTCGACGAACAACACCACCACTCCTTCGGAGACGGGCAGGCCGAACTGCTCCGCCAGCTCCGGCGTGATGTCCCCGACCTGCACGCCGAGGTAGGTGCGGCGCACGCGGCCGGTGGTGAGGATCTGCGTTGCCACCTCATTGGCGAGATTGATCGGGATGGCGAATCCGAGACCGGTCGCACCGGCCAGGATGGCCGTGTTGATTCCGACGACGCGCCCCGACGAATCGACCAGCGGCCCGCCGGAGTTGCCGGGATTGATCGCGGCATCCGTCTGCACGAGACCGCCGGCGATCGGCACGCCGCGCGGATCGCGATTCACGGCCGAGATGATCCCGGTCGTGACGGTGCGCTCGAGCCCGAGCGGATTGCCGATGGCGATCGCGAGTTGTCCCACGCGCAACCGGTCGGAGTCGCCGAGCGGAGCAGCCGGAAGTCCGGTCGCGCTGACGCGCACGACGGCGACGTCGACGCTGCGATCGCGGCCGAGAACCGTGCCGGTGAGCGTTCGCCCATCGGCCAGACTGACCTCCACGCGCGACGCATTGCCGACCACGTGCGCGTTGGTGATGATCACGCCGTCGGACCGGATCAGAACGCCGGAACCGGAGCCGCCGCCGCGGCTGACTCCGACCACCGCCGGCGTGACCTGCTCCGCGACCCGCACGATGGTCTCTTCATCCGTGCGTTGCGCGGAGAGCGGTAAGGCGAACAACAGGAAGGTGAGCGTGATGCGTACAGCGGGTTTCATGCGTTTGCATCAAGCGCAAAACGCGCCAACGCCCCGCATGGATGTGTCACGACCGCGCGAACTGCGTGTAGTCCGTATTCGGCGGCGTCGCGCCGACCTGCCGGAGCATGGTCACCACCTGTCCGCGGTGATAGGTCGAATGGTTCGCGCAGTGCACGAGCAGGTCGCGCAGCGGCATCGAAAACGGATCGCCCTTGGTGCTGCGATAGTGAAGGAGCGAGTCAGGGCCGTCGTCAGGCAGGCCGGCGAGATACATCCGCCGGTCCGACGCGATCGCCCGAAAGCTCTCGGTGAGGTCGGCCAGCGCGGGCTCGATCGCCCATGGCGGCATTTCCATCGGGCTCGAGCCGGTCCACCGCTGCAACCAGAGCCACTCCGCGAACGCGATGTGCGCGAGCGTGCCGCGGATCGACGAAAAGCTCGACTCGATGTTGCGCGTCAGCTGTTCGTTCGACAGTTCCGCGCTCACGGCCAGGATGCGGTCATTCGCCCAGTCGGTGTATGCGTAGAGTCGGCGAGCGTCGTCGGCATTCATGCGATCAGTGTAGCGGGAGCTAAACTCGACACGTGAGGATCGCCGTCTCCGGGAGCCATTGCTCCGGCAAGAGCACGCTGATCGACGACTTCCTCGCCGCTCATCCGAACTACGTCCACGAGCCGGAGCCGTACGAATGGATGCTGGAGATGTACGGCGAAGCGGTCGCCGAGGAGCCGGGTGCCGATGATTTTTACCGGCAGCTGGAGATCTCGGTGGAGCGCCTGCGCGAATACGGCCGCGGCGCGAATGTCATCGCCGAACGGAGCCCGCTCGATTTCCTCGCGTATTTGCTGGCACTTCCGGACCTCGGGCGCGGCGGCCGTGATTGCGAATGGACCGCGTCCGCGGCGGAGCTCGCGGCGTCCGGCATCGCCCAGATCGACCTGCTGGTCGTGCTGCCGCTGAATCCGCGCGACGCGATCGTCGCCCCGGAATCGGAAGACCTCGAATTGCGCGACGCGATGAACGAGCACCTGCTCGACCTCATCAGCGCCGATCCGTATTCATTCTTCGGCAGCGGACGGCCACGCGTCGTCGAGATTCATGGAACGCGGCAGCAGCGGTTGCGCGCGCTGGAGGACGAGGCAACGAATCTGCACGCAGCGGAGGCATGATGAAGCTCACCGACCTTCTGCTCGCACAACTGGAGCGCGAGATCCCCGCCACCCGGAAAGCGCTGGAGCGCGTGCCCGAAGGAAAGGCGGACTGGAAGCCGCATCCGAAGTCGATGGCACTCGGCTATCTCTCCACGCTCGTCGCCACGATGTTCGGCTGGATCGCCACGATGGTCGAGAGCGAGTACCTCGATCTCGGCACAGGCGGCGGCGGATCATCGCCGTCCAATCGCGAGGAACGCCTCGCGCTGTTCGACCAGTCGGCGGGAAAGGCGCGGCGTGCGCTGTCGAGCACGAGCGACGACCATCTGCTGCAACCGTGGCAGCTGCGCGTCAGCGGGAACGTGGTCGATGAGAAACCGCGCTACATCATGATCACCGACACCTTCTCGCATCTCGCGCACCACCGCGGGCAGCTGGCCGTCTACCTGCGACTCAATGACCAGCCCGTGCCGTCGATCTATGGACCGACGGCGGACGAAGGCTGGCAGCGTTGAAGCCTCCGGCGCGTCTCCACGCCGGAGGCCGTTCGGTCGTACTCAGTATCCCAGCGACACGATGATGATCGCCTCGTTGGCGGTCGTCGACGAACGCGTCAGCGTTCCCTCGATGTAGTACGAGTAGACGGTGAAGTCGATGTCGGGCGGGAAGATGCAGATCGCGCAGCCCGGCGCGCCGCTGGCGTTCACCGAGCAAAGCTCTTCCTCTTCGCCGCTGCACTCGTCGACGGAGACCAGCTTCGCCGAGACGGAGCCCGATGCGGAATCGTCGATGGCCGTCAGCTTGAGGATGTCCCACGGCGGCTGCAGGCCATTGGCGTTGCCGTACGCGGTGACCGGATACCGTGATCGTGCCGGTCTGGCCGGACTTGAACTGAATCCGCCCGCCGGAGAACTCGTGGAGCGACGTCGATGACTCATCGACGATGCCTCCGGAACCGACGATGCTCCAGTCCATCTGCGCCGACGCAGGGAGGGCAACGAGGAAGAGACACAGAATCAACCAGGACTTCTTCATATGCTCAGTCTCCTTCGCACACGAATGTAGGGACGCGCCCGCCGCCCGGCTGCATCAATGGTACGGAATGCCGTCAAGATGGTACGAAGGGCCGAATGGAGTGCCGTTACTTGACACGCTTTCCGGCTTCATCGCGATACGGCCCGCCGCCGGCGTGGCGCCGAGATCTCGTACACCGATCCGCTGGTCAGCGACACGAGCCAGAGCGTTCCGCTCGGCGCGGTGAGGATCTCGGTGACGACGCCGAATCCGTCGCCGATGAGAATGCTCTCGGATTCGGTGAGATCGTGGAACGTGAGATTGTCCGCGACGCGGTCTTCCAGTCTCGGATCGTCCGTCGCGATCATCCGGCGATTCCCGGTCAGGCGGAATCGGAAGAGGACGCCGTCATTCGGTTCCAGGTCGGCCGCACCGACCCAGAGCGTTCCCTCGTGCGCGTTGCCGAGTCCCGCTCCCGCGACGAAGCCGATGCCGGCCGGCGGCACGACGTATTTCCAGCTGAACTCCGGATCGCTGAAGTGCGCCTCGGGAAGAACGAACAGGCGCGACAGCGCCTCTTCCGGCGAGTCGGCGATGCGCTCCGGACCCCACCGGAACTGCTGCAGGTTCGGGAAGTCCTCGTGATGCGTCGAGGTCGTCTCGATCTCCTTGTACTCCGCGAGCCGGCTGATCGGACCATGGATCTGAAGCCACCCCGAGTTCATCCCGGCCTCGACGAGATTCAGCTCGTCGAACGCGTCTTCACCGTTCTCCTGCGCCCACAACTTGCCGGACTGCGGGTCGAAGGCCATGCCGAAACTATTGCGGATTCCGTACGCGAAGATCTTCTGGATGTTCCGCCCGACCTCACCATCGAGCGATGCGCCGTAGTCGAAGAATGGATTGTCCAACGGAGCCGACCCATCGTCATTGAGCCGAAGAATCACGCCGCTGAAATGAGCGTCATCGGGCTCGGGTCCGCCGAACTGATCGTCGGGCACGGTTGGGCCGAATGGATTCGACCCTGGGCCAAAGGTCAGGTTCTGCAGTTGACCGCGGCGCCCGACATCGCCGAACAGAACATAGAGTTTCCCGTCCGGTCCGAACCGCACCACGCCGCCGTCATGGTTGCCGCGCGGCGGCTGCGCCGCGTCGCCCTGCCCCGGCGGTTCCGCCGCGCCGTCATTCTGAAACGCGCGCAACATCACCAGGTTCTGCTGATAGACGAGCGTCGAACCATTCCACACGAACCGGTCGACGCGATTGCCGAGCAGCGGGACCTCCAGGAGATCCTCGGTGTCGGCGAGAAACATGTTGGCATCGCTGCATTGACGCTCATCCGGACGGAATGGATCGGAAGGAGGACCGGCGCTCCGGCAAGTCCAGAAGAGATAGACCCCCGGGTTGGTCGGAAACTGCGGATGCACCGCGATGCCGAGCAATCCGCGCTCGGATCCGGAGTTCACGCCGAGGTCGAGCACCGTGGAGACGACCTCACCGTTCGATACACGAACGACCTTCCCGCTGTTCTTTTCCAGCACCAGCGCGTCATCCGGTCCAATGAACGCCAGCCCGATCGGAGCCTCCAGCCCGGACACGACCGTACGAACGGTCAGCCTGGAATCGAACAACCTCGGCTCGGCGGACAGACTGAACAGCGTCGGAAGGAACAACAGAACGGCGGTAAGCCTGGCATAACGCATCGATCACCTCCATGCACACACAAAGGCTCGTCGCGACGCAAGAAAAGTACCGAATAACTATTACGATGAAGCCGCTTCGCGCGCGATCCGCGCAGCTCCTTACCGGTGGTAACCTTTGTAAGGAGGCTCACCGATGCCGCGCTCAACCATTACCAGCAAGCGCCAGACGACAATCCCGAAGGAAGTCTGCGACGCGCTCGACGTCGGCCCCGGCGATCAGATCACGTGGGAGGTCAACGGCGGTCGCGTGGCCGTCACCACCGAACGGCCCGGACTCTGGCGCTGGAAAGGCTTCATCAAACACGGCCCCGGCGACGCCGTAAAGGCCGTGCGCGAAGCGCGGAAAACGCGAGGGCGCATCTGACGTGCGCACCGTCGTCGTCGATGCAAACGTCCTCGTCTCCTTCTTCGTCGATCGCAACGCGAAGCAACGCGACGCGGCGGACGAACTGCTGCAGCGGGCGACAGCCGGCGACATTGCCGCCATCGTTCCGCAGTTCGTCGTGTTCGAGACCGCGTACGTCCTGCAGAGCCAGTACGGCATCGCCGGCAAACCCCTCGCCGCCGTGATCCGCGACATCGTCACCACGCCCGGAGTGCAGACCATCGACACCTGCCCATGGCCCCGCGTTTTCGAGCTCTGGCCAAATCCCCTCCCCAGCATCGCCGATGCATCCATCGTCGCCGCCGCTACGGCCCACCGGTACGACGCCATCGCCACGTTCGACCAGAAGCTCTCCAGGCGCGCAAAAGACTTCGGTGTCGCCTCGTACTGGTAACCACCAGAACACGGTCCACGCTCTTACCGCTCCCCTACCACCACCCGCACCTCGTCTCCATTCGCCCGCACCTCCGGCACGTACATGGCCTGTCCGAGCAGCGGCAGGGCGTGGAACGAGCCGGGCGTTTCGGCGCGGAGGGTGTAGCGCATTTCCCAGACGCCTTGCTGGATGTGATCGATGAACATGGCCACTTTGCGGTCGCGCAGCTCCTGATAGACGTAGGCCGTGGCGTTGGTTTTCTGCTGCGTGGCATAGAGCGGTTGGCCGCTCTGCAGAGCCACCGCTTCGAAGCCGGCCGGCTTAAGATCTTCGAACATCAGATAGCTGTAGTCGTTCTTCGCGTCGACCGTCACCAGTACTTCCACGCGTTCGCCGCTCTTGATCGTGTCGCCGTCGCGCAGCGGGACTTTGTCGTACAGCACGCCTTTGAGCAGCGTGGGGCGCGGCTGGAGGCGGAAGTATTCGCGCCGGACGTAGATCTCGTTGCCGGCCGCTTTCACCGGTTCCTCGAGCGACACGAAACGCGCCTCGGCGGCAAAATAGAGCGGCGCGGTTCCGGACGTGCGCCGGATGCGGATCTCCTGCATGGTGTCGTTCAATGACGACGCCTCGATGGAGAAGCGGCTCGGCGCACGCAGGACGTCGGCGGCGGTGAGTTTCTTCGTCGCGATCACGCGGCCGTTCACGGTCAGCTCGTACGACACATCGCCACTCAGCTCGCCGCTGCGATCGAGATACTCGGTCAGCGCGAGCAGCGAGACCGCGGTGTCGCGCGTGTTGTTCCATTGCGCGCCGCGGCGGTTCTTCACCAGCCAGTTCATGGAGGGCTCGACCAGCTTGTGCGCAGGATCGATGGTCACCAGCGCGCGCAGCACGAACGCGGTCGTCTCCACCGGACCTTCGTACCAGCGCCACCAGAAGCGCCGCGATGCGCCCCAGTGCGCCGTGGCCAGCGAGTCCGCTTCGTCATCCGCCGCGCGCTCGAGCTGCACGCCGTCTTCGAGATTGCGCACCAGCACGGCCGCGCGTTCGGTATCGCCGTAGCGATGCGCGGTCAGCGCCAGCAACGCACGCGCATACGCGCTGAGACGTTCGCGGTTGGCATAGACATCGTCGTACGCGACGCGTTCGGCCGGGCCAGGCTTGGCCGTCGTCGAGGCGGCCCTGGACGAGCCGCTCCGCCACGCCGAAATCGCGTGGAGCATCCACGTCTGATCGTTCCACTGATTGCGCCGTTCGACGAGCCGCGTGGTCAGCCACTGCGCCGCGCGATCGAGCGCGGCGGAGTTCACTCTCAGTCCGGCCTCGCGCGCCAGGCTGAAGCCCCACAACACGTACGCGGTCATGAAGTCGTCGCTCGAGCCGTCCTTCCACCAACCCCAGCCGCCGTCTCCATGCTGCATGTCGTACAGCCGCGCCATCCCGGCCGCGGTGACGGCGTCGAGATTCTTCTTCGGCAGACGTTCGTTCGGGTTCAGACCGAGCTTCTCCAGCGTCCGCGCGACGATCACCGCCGGGAGGAAGCGGCTCATGGTCTGCTCCGTACAGCCGTACGGGAACTCGACCAGGTACGGCAGCGCATCGAGCATCGTGGTGGCGAGACTCGGCGCGATCTTCACGGTGAGATCGGTGGCGCGGCGTTCGCGCGGAAGATCGAGGCGGATCAACGACTCGTCGCCGCGCATCTTTCCCGACTTCGCGATCAGCTTGTCGATGCCGTGCTCGTAGACCAGGAACGCCTTCTCCATGGCATCGCCGAGCGAGCCGCCGCGCGCGGTGACGCGCAACTTCACTTCACCGGCATCGAGGGCATTCACGACCCAATCCGCACGCGCCTCGCTGTACGCATCGACGCGCAAGCTGTTCTCCGCGGGCGACGCGATCACCTTCAAGCCGCTCCCCTCGACTTCGAGCAACGGCGTGACCGTGATGGCCGCATCGGTGTTGTTGTTCACGACCGCCGACACGGTCGCGCGATCGCCGGCGACGAAGAAGCGCGGCGCCTGCAAGCGCACCAGCAACGGCAGGTTCGTGCGCACCGTCGACGAGCCCATGCCGAACGCCGTCCCGGTCGTGGCCGCACGCGCGGTCGCACGCCACGTCGTCAGCGCCTCGGGGAACTTGACGCGCACCGTCGCGGTGCCATTCGCATCCGTGATCACGTCCGGCTTCCAGAACGCGGTCGAACGGAAGTCGCTGCGCACCTGCACGTCGATCGGCACTTCTCCCGCGACTGCCTTCGCCTCCTGCGCAAAGTCCGCGAGCGCTTCGGGAACAGGCACCGGCGAGGGAGGCGGCGGTGCCACCTGCGGCGCGCTCGCGGTCACGGTGATCGCTTCCGACACTGCGTCGCGAGCGCCGCCCATGACGCCACCGAGATCGCTGCGTTCCTTCCGTCCGGCCTGCCGCCGCAATCGATCGTCGCGTTCGTCCGGCACCTCCGGCTTGTCTTCCACCATTCGATAGTGCTGCGACTGCACGCTCGCCGACACCTGCAGCGACTGATGATTGAGATTGCTGAAGAAGAACTGCCGCGGATCGCCGGCCGGATCCTTTCCGATCGCCGCCACCGCTTCATCCGACACCGACAGCGCCACCTCGGCCGATACCGGCTTGCCGTCCGCATCGCGCGTGGTGACGGTCACCGTTCCCTCCTGCCGCGGCTCGTACTGCTCGCGATCCGCCTTCACGTCCACGGTCAGGAAATGCTCGACCGGCGGCACCACCACGCGCTCGGTCTCCGTCGCCAGGCGGCGCTCGAACACGGACGACGCGGTGACGAAAAAGTTGGGCGTGAAACGATCGTCGATCGGGATCTGCACGAGCTTCACCGTGCCGTCGAGATGCAGGACCTGCGTGTCGAGGATGGTCTTCGCGCTCGCGCTGAGCATCACCCATCGCCCGCTGACCGGCGTCACCACCAACACGTTCGCGGTCTCGCCGGCGCGCATCGATTCCTTGTCGACGATCAGATCGAGACCCCCGGCGTGGTAGTAGCCGATGTCGGTCGTGTTGCGATCCGCCACCCACACGGTCGTCTTCGCGATCACGCGATCGCGCGCCTTCGCCGTGTCGCCGTCGATGCTCGTCCACGTGACCTCGTAGTAGCCGGGCGTCTTCGGCGTGAACGTCAGCGTGGCCTCGCCGTCGGGATCGGTGTCGAGCTTCGTGGTCAGCACGTCTTCATTGACGTATGCACGCTGACTCCATCTCCGCTTCGTGACCACCACGGTTCCGGTGGTGCGCACCGGTCTGTCATTCGCGTCGATGGCCTTGAACTTCACGTTCACGCGCTCGTTCGGACGGTGCAGGAAGTGCTCGGGGAAGGCCATCACCGAGTAGCGCTGCCGCGTGACGCGCACGTTTCCTTCGCCGCGCACCTCGCGCCGCGACGCGTCGACCACACGCGCCTCGATCCGATAGCTCATGTCGTTGCCGTCGCGCGGCGTGGGGATGCGCAGGATGGCGCGGCCGTTCGCATCGGTGCGCAGCGTCTCGCGCGACATCTCCGACTGCGGCTGCGGATGGAACGAGTCCGGCCAGTACCAGTCGTACGTGCGCCACGGATACCAGTAGCGGACGAACGGCTGCTGATAGACGACCGCCTCCACCTCGGCATTCGCGACGGGGCCGCCGAAGTAGTAGTTCGCGTCGATGGTGGCCTCGATCGTGTCGCCGAGGCGGTATTGCGTGCCTTCGGGCGTGGAGACGGTGACGGCGAACTCGGGAAGCTTGTACTCCTCGAGGCGGAAGAGCTGCGCCGAGGCGAGGTATGGATTGTCCGGCTGCTGGAAGGTGATCCGATACTCGCCGAGCGGCATGGCCGGCGTCAGTGCAAGCTCGGACCAGAAGGCGCCGAACTCGTTCAGCTTCGCCGTTCCTTCCGCGACCTTCTCATTGCGCGGGCTGTAGATCTGATACGTCAGCGTCTGGCCGGCCGGAGTCTGCCAGACGTCGCCTTCGCGCGCCCGCGCCAGGATTTTCCACTGCACGGTTTCATTCGGGCGATACGCGGGCCGGTCGGTGAACGCATAGACGAGCCAGTGCCGCACCCGGTCCGCGCCCGATGCGTACCCGTGCGCCCACGTGCTGTGATACGCCTGCCGCGCGCCCGACGCGGCGGTGACGAGCAAGCGCCCGCCTTCGTTGACCGGCAGATCGGCGAAGCCTTCGGCATTCGTCTTCGCGGAAACGTTGCCCGGTTTCTCGCCGCCGAGGGTGATGCGCACCAGCGCGCCGGCAATCGGCTGGCCGGTCTCGACGTCGGAAACGAACACGTGCGCGCGTCCGCCCGCGGCGTGCATGAGGATGTGCGCGTCGGTGATCAGCAGCAGCGTGCGCACGATCCGATTGCCGCTGCGCGCGGTGACGAGGTACGCGCCCATCGGCAGTTTCGGCGTGATGCGGATCGCGGCGCTGCCCGGACGATGCTCGCCACTGTCGTTCGTGTCGTGCGTCCAGCGCCGCGCCGCCGAGCGGCCCGCAATGTCGATCGTGTCGACCCAGTTCTTGCGATCCTGCCAGACCGCGTCGCGCGTGAGGTCGACCGCGTACGCGGTCAGCTCGATCTGTTTCGCGTTGCGCCAGCTGAGCAGGAGCTCCTGCTCGGAATCGGGCACAAACGTCTGCGCCGAGCCGATCTGCACGGACACGGACGTGATCTCGGTGATGGCGCGCTGCGCATCGTCGACGAACTCGCTCTCCGATTTCGCGTGCTCCGCGATCAGGCGCCGGTAGAGCTCGAGCGCCTTCGGATAGTCGTCGAGGCTGGAGGCCCAGAGATAGAGCGCGTTGTCGTACCACTCCGTGGTCTTGCCGAGACGCACGATCTCGTCGAACAACTCGAACGCCCGCTCGAGACCGGCCGGCGTGCGCTCCTGCGCGAGCTGCACCGCGAGATGGAACTGCGCGCGTGCGCGGTCCTGCGGCGTGTCCGCGATCCGGATGATGTTCAGCAGGATCTGGCGCGGGACCGGATTGCGGTACGGATGGTCCGCCATCCGCCAGGCGATGGCGAGGTAACGCCGGCGCGCGCGTTCGATGTCGTCGCTGCCCGCCCACCACTCGAGCGCGGCGTGGTAGTAACGCTGCGCTTCGTATGGATTCTGAACGTTGGGATGCGTGGCGTGATAGTCGCCGAGCGATTCGTTCGCCTCGGCGGACAACCAGTCGCCCGCCTTCGTCAGCTCGTCGAGCGTCTTGCGCGCGGCCTCGCGTTTATCCGGATCGCGATTGGGGCTGGCGGCATCGGCGCGCCAGGTCGTATCGGCGAGCCGGAACGTCACCCAGCGCGTTTCCTCCGCGCTCAGCTTCAGCTTCGCTGCTTCCTCGTAAAGCGCCCGCGCCCGCGCAAATGATTTCTCGGCGTAATGCTTCTCCGCCTCGGCGCGGATCGCGTCATACGCGCGCCCGCTCTCCTGCGGGGGCACGGCGCCCGCGGCAGCGAGCAACAGGACGACGGCGGCGAAGGCGAGGATCGAGATCTTCCGCAGCATGGTGGACATTAGACGGCGGAAGCGCGGCAAAGAAAACTCGGGGCGAGTTCCTCGGAGTGCCTCGGGGTTCCTCGGAGTGCCTCGGGGTCGACTCCTTCGAGGAACTCCGAGGAACCGAGGAACTCCGAGGAACCGGCCACCGAGCTACCATTTCCCCATGCACACCATGCACTTCGGAAGCGCTCCGCGACGCGTTCCGCTGTCGTTGCAGGTCGTCAACTTCTTCAACGGCTTTTCGCAGATCGGCTGGCTGCTGTTCGGCTTCGGGATGATTTTCTTCTGGGCGTTCACGTTCAACGCCGATCTCTCGTTCGTGACCTTCCGCGGACCGCACGAGACCGTCGACGGCAGGGTCATGCACGTCGAGAGCACGAATGCGTCGGAAAACAAAATGCCGGTACACGCCCATTACTACGAATACTCCGTGGCCGGCACGTTGCACAGCGGGACGTCGTACAGCACCGGCGACAGCCTCTCGGCCGGCGAGACCGTGACCGTCGAATATGACGAAGGCGATCCGTCGCGGTCGCGCATCGAAGGCATGCGGCGCGCGCTCTTCGGGCCGTGGGTGGTGCTCGTGAACCTCTTCCCGTTCATCGGTCTGGCGCTGATGATCCCCGCCACGATCACGGGCCTGAAACGCAATCGCCTGCTGCGCGACGGACTGATCGCGCAGGGGAAGCTGGTCTCGAAAGAGGCGACGAACATCACCATCAACGACCGCCCGCTGTACGAGCTCGGCTTCGAGTTCACCGCGCGCGACGGCAAGCACTACGTCGCCAAGGCGCGAGCCACCGATACCGCCCGTCTCCAGGACGAATCGCGGGAACCGCTGCTCTACGATCCGGCCGATCCGACGCGCGCGTACGTCCTCGATGAAGCGCCGGCGCGGCCGGAATTCGAGCCCGGCGGCGAACTGCGCGGCAACCCGGTCCGGGCGATCCGCGCGACGATCCTGCCGCTGATCGTGATCGTCGCCCACGGCTGGGTTCTGTGGACGAAGTTGACGTAATCTGCGCGCATGATCGAACGCAGTCACCGCGACGGCATCACCACGCTCCGCCTGGCGCACGGCAAGGCGAGCGTGCTCGACTTCGAACTGGTGGAAGGGCTGGCGCGCGCGGTCGCCGAGGTCACGGCCGACGACGGTACGCGCGCGGTCATCCTCACCGGAACCGGCTCGATCTTCTCGGCAGGCGTCGATCTCTTCCGCCTCATCGAGGGCGGACGCGAGTACGCGGATCGCTTCGTGCCCGCGCTCTCGCGGATGCTGCTCGAGCTGTTCGCGCTGCCGAAGCCGTTGATCGTGGCGGTGAACGGCCACGCCATCGCCGGCGGCTGCATCTTCACGCTCGCCGGTGACTACCGGCTGATGGCCGCGGGCCAGGCGCGCATCGGCATTCCGGAGCTGGTCGTCGGCGTGCCGTTTCCGCCGAGCGTGATCGAGGCGGTGCGTTTCGCGCTGCCGCCGCAGCACCTGCAGATGCTGATGTACACCGGCCGCACCGTGAATCCCGATGACGCCTTGCGATTCGGCATGATCGACGAGATCGCCGACAGCGCGACTCTGATGGCGCGTGCCGAGGAGATGGCGACGCAATTTGCGGCGCTCCCGGCGCGCGCCTTCCAGCTGGCCAAACGCCAGCTGCGCGACAAGAGCATCGACCGCGCGAAACACTACGCGAACGAACTCGACGACGAAGTGCGGGAACTCTGGGGCGCTCCGGAGACGCTCGAACACGTGCGCGCCTATCTGGCGAAGACGGTGAAGAAATGAAGGCTCTGGTCGCGCGCGAAAACAGTGTTGCATTCGAAGACATCGCCGAGTTGCCGGCTGCCGGCGTGACGGTCGACGTCGCGTATTCGTCGTTGAATTACAAGGACGCGCTGGCGGTGACGCGCCGCGGCAAGATCGTGCGCAGGTTTCCGATGGTGCTCGGGATCGATCTGGCCGGCACCGTCGTCGCATCCGACGATCCCGCGCTCGCGCCCGGAACGAAAGTGCTCGCCACCGGACAGGGACTGGGCGAGAGCGAATGGGGCGGCTATGTCGCGCGCGAACGCGTGCGCGCCGATGCGCTCGTGCCGTTGCCCGACGGGATGTCGCTCGAGCAAGCGATGCAGCTCGGGACCGCGGGGATCACGGCCATGCTCTGCGTGCGCGCGCTGGAGCGGCACGGCGTGCTGCCGGACGAGCGTGCAGTGGTCGTCACCGGCGCCGCCGGCGGCGTCGGCTCCATCGCCGTGATGCTGCTCGCGCGCCTCGGCTACAACGTCGCCGCCTCCACCGGACGTCCCGAGCTGGAGCCCTATCTGCGCGGCCTCGGCGCGACGTCGATCCTTCCGCGCGAAGAGCTCGCGAAGGCAGGCGCGCCGATGCAATCCGAACGCTGGGCCGGCGGCATCGATACCGTCGGCGGCGTAACGCTCGCGAATCTCTTCGCGCAAACAGCCTACGGCGGCGCGATTGCCTGCTGCGGCATGGCCGGCGGTCACGAGCTCGCCATCACCGTCTGGCCGATGATCCTCCGCAACGTCTCGCTCCTCGGCGTCAGCTCCATCCGCACGCCGAAGCCCGAGCGCATCGAAGGATGGTCGCGCCTCGCGCGCGATGTCGATTTCGCAAAGCTCGCGGAGCTGTCGCGCACCGAACCGATTTCGAAGATCTTCGAGCTCTCGGAAGAGCTCCTGGCCGGAACGGTGCGCGGCAGAATCGTGATCGAGGTGTAGCCCGCAGTAGCCTTCTCCCCTCAGGGAGGGGAGAAGGCTGAGGCGAAGGCCGGATGAGCCGCTACCGCTCCCTCACCTCTCCCAGGTCGACCGTCTTCGCGAGGGCGTTCGCCTTGGCGGTCTTGACCTTCGTGGGCATGAACTTGTGCGCGGCGCTCTGCAGTTTCTTCACCGGGCGCAGGAACTTGCTGTCCCACATCGCCTCGATGGTGTCGCGGCGGGCCTGCATCATGTCGCCGAGCTCGCGGAGCTGGTCGTCGTCGTACAGCTGGCGCGCGACCTGGAACATCTGCGTCTCTTCTTCTTTGATGTGGTGCTCGATGAGGTCTTTGAGCACTTTCGCCTTGGCCTTGAACTCGTGCGATTTTGGATTGGAGGCCTTCAGGGCCGGCAGGACCATGTCGGCCACGTGATGTTCTTCCGCGGCCTCATAGAAGAGATCCTCGGCATCGGTATTCTTCGCCGCGGCCTGGAAGGCGGGATAAAAGACTTCCTCCTCGATCTGCGCGTGCGTCTTCAGCTCGCGCTCGATCTGCGAGACCAGCAGCTCGCGCTGCTTCGTGGCGCGCTCGCTCGTTTCCGACAGCTCGCGCAACAACCGCTTCAACGTCGCGTGATCCGATTTCAACATCGTGATTGCGTTCGGCATGGGCAGTTTTCCTCCGGACCCGAACAAATGCGTGATGCATGCCCGCCGAGTGCGGTAAAAAGCTGCCTCATGACCGATCGTTCGATCCTTCACGAACGCGTCCGCGAGTCGCTCGAAGCCGCCGGCATCGCCGGAGAGGAAGTACTGGCGTGCGAGCCGGAATTGGCCGACACGGCGGAGTTCTGCCGCCACTACGGCATTGCCGCCGAGGAGGCGTGCAACGCCATTCTCGTGGCGATGAAGACCACGCCGCGGCGCTACGTGGCCTGCCTCGTCCGCGCCGATACGAAGCTCGACGTCAACCGCAAAGTCAGCGAGCTCACCGGCGTGAAGCGGCTCTCCTTCGCGTCATCGGAAGAAACCGCGGAGCTGACCGGGATGCTCATCGGCGGCGTTACCATCCCCGGACTGCCTGCCGGCATTCCGATCTACATCGACGAGCGGGTGATGGAGCGGCCGCGCATCATCATCGGAGGCGGCAACCGCTCCAGCAAGATCCGCCTCGCTCCGGGTGAATTGTTGAAGCTGCCGGATGCCGCGGTCGCGGACGTCGCGGTGCCGAGGTGATGCGATGAGAAAACCGTTCATGGAGATGGTGCAGCGGATGATCGCCGGCGAGACGCCGCGGCCTCCGGTGGGGGATCTGATCGGGATGGACGTCGTCGAAGTCGCGCCGGATCGGGCCGTGTTCGAGATGCAGGCGGAGCGGCGTCACTTCAATCCGATGGGCACGCTGCACGGCGGCATCCTCTGCGACCTGGCCGACGGCGCGCTGGCGATGGCATGGGCCAGCGAGCTCGTCGACGGCGAGAGCTTCACCACGCTCGAGCTGAAGATCAATTTCCTCAAGCCGGTGTGGGAGACGAAACTGCGCGCCGAGGCGCGCGTGATCCGGCGCGGGAAAACGGTCGGTGTGGTGGCGTGTGACGTTCGCGACGCAACCGGCGACATCGTCGCGCATGCGACCAGCACGTTGATGACGCTGCGCGGCGATCAGGCGCGCGGACGCTGACCTAAACCACCGCGGTCGCGGTCGGCCGCGGGCGCTCCCGCGCCACGTACGCTTCCGCTGCTTCCGTGTGGTGGAACAGCTCCAGCGTATCGATCTCCGCATCCGTCACCGGCGTCAGCGCCAGATCGGTGTACTCGAACCGCTTCGGATCGCGCTTGATGCGCACGTACGCGCGGCGCAGTCCGCCGTACAGCCCGAGCCAGCGTCCGAGCTTCGACACGGTCTCCGCGATGTACTGCGGATAGAACCGCCAGGCCGGCACGATGGGTAGGCCCGAGCGGCGATCGCGGCGGAACTTCTTGCGGAAGAACCCGGCCTCGAGCGGATGCACTTTCTCGATGTGGATCGAGCCGCGGAACCAGGTCATCAGCAGGATGGCGTTGCTGGCGCGGCCGCGTTTCGCGACCATCCGCCGCAGCACCGCCTCGACGTGCTCGTTCGTGTAGTACTGCTCCCACGCCTTGCGATACACCGCGCGCCACTGATCCGCCGACATGCGCGGATGCGCGGTGGTGACGTGATTGAGATCGTACTTGTTGAGATCGGGATCGACCGCCACTCCCGCACCCACGAGTTTCTGATGATCCTCGGAACCGGGCAGCGGCGTGAGGAAGAAGAACTCCAGCAGATCGACCGGCAGCTCTTTCTTGATGATCTCGATGTCGCGCTCGATCGACTCGGGCGTGTCGTTCGGAAATCCGAGGATGTAGCCGGCGTACGTGATCACCCGCGCGGACTTCCAGGCCAGCAGCATCTTGCGGTACTCGGTGATCTTGTTCTGGCGCTTCTTCGCGCCGACCAGGCTGTCCGGATTGATGTTCTCCAACCCGATGAACACGCGCCGCACGCCGGCCCGCGCGCATTTCTCGATGAAGTTCGGGATGCGATGGCAGAGCGTGTCCACCTGGATGATGAAGTGGATCTCGATGCCATCCTTCTCGCGCAGCTGGATGAGCCGGTCGAGGATCGTTTCCCAGTCCGAGTTGCGCGCGAAGTTGTCGTCGGTGATGAAGAAGCTGTTCAGCCCCTGCGCGGCGTTCACGCGCACGATCTGTTCGATGTCATCCGGCGAACGCCTGCGCTACTTCTTGCCCTGCACGTTGATGATCGTGCAGAACGAGCATTGGAACGGGCATCCGCGGCCGGCGTCGAAACTGGTCACGCCGCCCGCCGTGCGCCACGCCCGCAGCGCGGTGATCAGCGGAATGGGCGTGCCCTGGATGTTCGGCAGGTCACCCATGTAGTTGTAGAGCGGCTTGAGCGTGCCGTTCATCGCGTCCTGCAGCACTTCGTCGAGACGCCCTTCCGCTTCGCCGGCGAAGAGCGACACCCCCATTTCGCGCGCGCGCTGGAGATCGGCATCCACGCCGTTGAGCATGCTCAATACGCCGGAGACATGGAAGCCGCCGATGACCACCTGAATGCCGCGCTCGCGCAGCGGCTTGGCGAGATCGAGCGCGCGCGGGAACTGGTTCGACTGCACGCCCACCAGGAACACCGCGCCGCCGCCTGCCTTCTCGATCATCCGCGCCAGTTTCTCGGGGCGAATGCGCGTGTTGGTCTCGTCGTACGTGTGAATGTCGATCGCCACGTCGTCGCCGAGGACCCGGCGCGCCGCGCAATCGCGCGCGAGACCGTAGAGCGCGGCGAGGGAGTTCGACGGAATCGCGGACAGCACCCATTGGATGACGTAACCTTCATCGTCGTAATGCGACGGCTTGACGAGTGCGAGACAGAATCGGCGGGCCATGGTTTGCGTGCTGAGTCACTGATTGTACGCGAGGCTATACTCCGCGCCGTGCTTTCCCCGCGCAAACTCCTGATTCTGCTGGCTCCGCTTGCCGCGGTCCTCGGAGTGTTTCTCTCGTACCGCGAGTCCACCGTGTCGCGTCTCGGACTCGCGGTCACACGCAGCGAAGTCGTCCAGCTCGCCAGAACGCAGGCGGCGGCGAAGGGCGTGCGTACGGATGGCTGGCGCGACATGGTCGATCTGCGGCCGGACAACACGCTCCGCCACTACCTCGCCAGAACCGCCACGCCCGCCGAGCGCGAAGCCGTCACACGCGTGCTCGCGCAGATCCCCTATCGCTGTCTGCTCGTGCATCCGCAGCGCGCCGAGGATTCGGTGCGCATCACCGTTGCGCCGGATGGCCGCCTGATCACCGATCGCGTGCCGCCGGCCGGACGCGCATCCGCGACCGAAGCGGAGGCGCGCGCGGCGGCGGAAGCGGAACTGGCGCGCAGGCTCGGCGCGGAGCGCGCCGGCTTCGCGTTCGCCGGCGCCGGCGCGAAACAGCACGACGCCACGTCCTCGACCGTGCGGCACTTCACGTACAAGAAGCAGTACGCGCCCGAGCTGGCAATCCAGGCCACGGTCGGAACGTCGGGCGCGACCGTGATCGAGTTCTCCGTCACGCCGGTCATCGCTCCGAACTACAAGGATCGCTTCCCCGAATTCGGAAAGCTGCTGACCGTCGTGCGCGGCACGGTCATCGTCGTGCTCATCATCGCGGGACTGATCTACGTCATCGCGCGCTTCGTGCGCCGCCTGCGCGAGCACGAGATTCCGCTCAAGCGCGCGCTGATCGTCTCCGTCTTCGTCTTCTTCGCCTTTCTCGGATCGACCAGCGTCGGCGGCATCACGCAGCAGATGGATGCGGTCGAGCGTGGCGTATCGACTCCCGCGGCCGCGCAGTTCACGATGCTGCTGGTCGTCTCCGCGATCATGGGCTCGTTGATCGGCCTGACCTGGGGCGCGTGCGAAGCGGACCTCCGCGAGGCGTATCCGGAGAAGCTGACCTCCATCGATGCGCTCCTCGGCGGCCGGTTCTCCTCGCGTGCCGTGCGCTCGTCCGTCGCCGTCGGACTGGCCGTCGGCGCGTACGCGACGCTCATCTCCGGGATCGAGCCGCTGCTGCGCGTTTCGCGATCGTGGATGGCCGTCGCGGAGGGAATCGGGCCGTATCAGACCACCTGGCCCGCGCTGGCGCTGGTGCTGTTCGCATTCGTCGGGCTGCCGATCACGCTGACGCTGCTGCTGACCGCGGTCTCGGCAACGCACCGCAACGGCGCCACGCGCAATGCCAGGATCGCGCTCACGCTCGTGGTGCTGGCGTTTTTCCTTCTGAGCATGCTCGGCAATCAATCGCCGATCGTCTGGAGCGCGGTCATGGCCGCGATGGCGGCGGCGACGCTGCTCGTGCCGTTCTTCCTCGGCGACCTGGTGGCGCTCTTCGTCAGCGTCGCGTTTACGCTGTGGCTCACCGGCTCGGCCGCGCTGATCGCGCAACCGTCGCCGTCACTGCGCGCGGGCGGATGGGCGGTGCTGGCCGGAGTGATCGTGGTCGTCGGCGCGGGATCGCTGGCCGCGCTGCGCAAACGCGACGAGCCGGAGGCGGTCGAGACCGATCGTCCGGAGTACGCGCGCAACATCGCCGAGCGGATCATGCTGCGCTCGGAGATGGATGCGGCGCGACAGGCGCAGTTGCGCGTCATGCCGCGCGTCGTGCCGGTCGTCGAGGGCGTGCAGCTGGCCGCGAAACACTCCGCGTCAGCGGAGATCGGCAGCGACTACTTCGAGTTCTTCCCCTCGCCCACTCACGTGGCCGTGGCCGTCGCCGACGCGCGCCTGCCCGGCCTGTCGTCGGCGTTGTGCGTCTCCATGCTCAAGGGCCTGCTCCTCAACTACGCGTCGCGGCTGACGGACACGCGCGACGTTGCCGATCGCGTGTACCGCCAGCTCGCGGCGATCTTCGGCGATGACCTGCCGGTGTCGTTCTTCTTCGGCCGTCTCGATCGCGCAACCGGCGCGTTCTCGTTTGCGACGTTCGGCACCGCGCCGCGCGCGGCGGTCGTGCGCGGCGGCAACGCGCTCTCGCTCGAAGGAGAGGAGTACGTCGACCTCGATCGTGACGACGCGCTGGTGATCTACACGGCGCGGCTTGCCGGCATGCAGGATCGCGACGGCGCCGTGCTCGGCGAGGACACGCTGCATCGCGAGCTGTCGGCGATCGCGAGCAGCGATCCGCAACGTCTCGTCGACGCCGTACACGACCTCGCCATCCGTCATGCGCGCGGCCTCGAGACGCCGCAGAGCTGGGTCGCGGTGGCCCTCGCGAGGAGAACGTCATGACCGGAAAACGGGCACTGACGCTTCTCGCTATCGGCATCGCCGGCTACGCGCTGCTGGCAATGCTCTTTCCGCGCTTCAGTGCCGGCGCGCAATGGCAGGTGCGGACCGGCGCCGGCGACAGCATCGCTCGCGCGCGCACGGTCGCGGCCGCATACGGCTTCGACGTGACCGGCTGGCCCGGCGAGGCCGGCGTGCGCGTGCTCCACGCGATGCAGGAGGAATTGGGACCGCGCGCGGTGCAGGTCCATGTCGCGTTCCGCGATCCACGCGATGCGGATCACGTGGTGGGCGTGCGTTTCGACGGCAACGGACATCCGACCGCGGTGGTGACCAGGCGCGCGCCGCGCAAAGGCGACGACATCACCGTCGCCGCGGCACGCCCGGTCGCCGAACGCGCGTTCCGCAGCTTCGCCCCCGACCCGAACGCCTGGCGCAGCATCGCGCAGGAAGACCTCGGCGAAGACGGCGTGCGCTTCCGCTGGGAACGCAGCGGCGCGAATCCGCGCATCATCGACCGCGCGACCGTCATCGTCGCGGGCGTCGAACTGCGCGACCTCCGCTACGGTCCCCAGCTGAACGAAAAGATCGACGATCCCTCGGCCGGCGCCACCGGGATACTCGACAACGTCTCCGACATCGCCCAGATCTTCGCGGTGATCCTCGGACTGGTGCTGTACATCGTCGCCTCCGGCAAGCGGCTCGTTCCGCAACGGCTCGCGCTGGTCCTCACGGGCATCAGTTCCCTGCTGCTGCTCTGCGAGCTGTGGGCGGATCTCGATCCGACCCTGCTGGCCGCGTTCTACGAAGGAACCCAGACCCCGCGCTGGGCGCTGTTCATCGGCGTGGCCATCGTGGCCATTCCGGTCGGCCTCGCGCTGCCGGGCGGATATCCGTCGGCGCGGCGTCGCTTTCCGCGGCAGATCGTGGCATTCGAAGAGCTGCTCCTGCGCGGGCGCATCGGCAGCCGCGCCGCCGGAGCGGCCGTGCTCACCGGCATCGCCGCGGGCGGCTGGATCGCGCTGGTGCCGTATCTGATCCGCGCCACGCAGCTGTTCGGCGACTATCGGATCGCGGATGCGCAGGCGGACGTCCTCTTCCGTTCGGCCCTCATTCCGTTGCGGATCTTTGGCGGCATCCTGCCCGCGCTGGTGTCGTTCGCGCTGCTGGTCGCATTCGTCGAGGACAAACTGCGCGGCCGCGCCGGACGCGTGGTCGCGTTCCTGCTCGCGTTCGTGATCCTGGTCGACGACATCGCGCCGCCGCTGATCGCGTCGCTGCTCGCGGGCGCGCTGCTCACGCTCCTGTACGACCGGCTCTTCCGGCGCGTCGATCTGCTCGCGCTGGTCGCGGCTGCGGCCAGCGCGACGTGGGCCATCAGCGCGGCGACGCGCCTCGTGCAACCGGCGGCGTCGATTCAGTACCACGGCTGGATCGGCATCATCGCGGGGATCGTCATCGCGGCACTCGCGCTTCTGGTCGCGCTGTGGGGATCGACGAAAACCTATCTGCCGTGGGAGCCGCGGCCCGCGCGCGCCGAGCGCGAGCGCATCCAGGCGGAGTTCGATGTAGCGCGGCTGGCGCAGGAGCGGATGCTGCCCGCGACGCCGCCGGCGCTGCCCGGAACCTCGATCGCGTCGTTCTGCCGCCCCGCCAGACAGGTCGGCGGCGATCTCTATGACTTCGTGACCATGAGTGACGGAAGCGTCGGCATCACGGTCGCGGACGTGAGCGGCAAAGGCGTACCGGCGGCGCTGATCATGACCATCACCAAGGGTCTGCTGCTGGCCGCGAGCGATGGGCGCGCGGATCCGCTGGAAACGCTCGCCGACGTGAACGCCGGCATTCACTCGCTGGGCAATCGCAGCTCGTTCGTGACCATGCTCTTCGGCGTCTTCGATCCGTCCGCGCGCACGTTCCGTTTCGTGCGGGCCGGACACACGCCGCTGCTCTGGCGGAAGACATCCGGCGCGGTGGAGACGCTCTCTCCGCGCGGCATCGGCGTCGGCATGACCTCGCCGCGCAACTTCTCCGCGATCTGCGAACGCGCCACCATCACACCCGGCGCCGGCGACCTGCTGATCCTCTACTCGGACGGCGTGAACGAAGCGATGAACGAACGCCACGAGGAGTTCGGCGACGACCGGCTGCTCGCGGTGGTGCGCGACCGCATCACCAACGAGATGAGCGCCGAAGAAGTGCGCGCCGCGATCGTCGATGCCGTCGACGCGTTCCGCGGAACCGCGCCCGCGCACGACGACATGACGTTGGTGGT
>CAMPKJ010000026.1 GCA_946887105.1 uncultured Acidobacteriota bacterium
GCAGATCATCGTTGACGATCACGTTCGTCGCGGCATCCGGGCCGTTGTTCGTGACGGTGATCGTGTAGACGACCGTGGAGCCGGGCGCCGCATTGCTCGCGTTGGTGGACTTCGTGATTCCGAGATCGGCGACGAGCGGCGCGAGGATTGTGGTCGTCACGGACGCCGAGTTGTCCGTCCCGTCGGGGTCCGACGTGCTGCTACCCGCGGTGACGGTGTTCGGCACGGTGCCGGAGCTCGCGAGAACGGTCACGACTACCGTAAAGTTGCTGGTTGCGCCGCTGGCGAAGGAGGCGTTGGAGCAATTGACCGCACCGCTCGCGCCAACCGCGGGCGTCGTACAGGTCCAGCCGGCTGGCGCGACGATGGACAGGAAGCCGACCGACGCCGGCAGGGTCTGGTTGAAGGTGGCATTCGTTGCCGTATCGGGACCGGCGTTCGTAATCGACTGGGTGTACGTGATCGTGCCGCCCGGCGAGACCGGATCGGGCGAATCGGCGTTCGTCACGGACAGGTCTGCATCCGGCGTCGAATACAGAGTGTTCTCGGTCTCCGAGTTGTTCGCGGCGTTCGGATCGCTCACAGCGCTGATGACGGTGAAGGCCGTGGCGATGACATGGTCGGAGATGCCGTTGATCGTCGCATCCGCCTGCGCGACGAGCGTGAACACGGAGTTGCCGCCGCTGCCGAAGCTCGGGTTCGTGCAGGAGAAGGCCGGCGTCGCATCGACCGCGGGCGTGGTGCAGCTCCAGCCCGCCGGAGTCGTCATCGACTGGAATTGCAGATTCCCGCTGTTGGAGATGTTCAGCGTCGCATTGGGCGCCGCGTCGGGACCGGCGTTGGCGACGGTCACGGTGTAGGTGATGTTGCCGTCGGGGAAGACCGGATCGGGCGAATCGGAGACGGTCACGGAGATGTCCGCGTCCGGCGTCGTGTAGGCCGTCGACTCGGTTTCCGTGTTGTTGGCGCCGTTCGGATCGGCGATGGGGCTGGTGGCGGTGAAGCCGAACTGGATCGTGCCGTCGTTGACGCCGAGGAGCGCATCGTCGGCCTGCATGACGAACGTCAGGACCGAGCTGCCGCCGCTGGCCATGCCCGCCGGCAGCGTGCACGACAAGCTGGTCGTCTGTGTGCCCGCCGCCGGCAGCGTGCAGTTCCAACCCGCCGGTACGGTGGCCGACTGGAAGCGGAGGTTGTTTGCGCCGAAGCTGCTCAGCGTGACGCTCGGCGCCGCGTCGGGACCGGCGTTGGCGACGGTCACGGTGTAGGTGATGTTGCCGTCGGGGAAGACCGGATCGGGCGAATCGGAGACGGTCACGGAGATGTCCGCGTCCGGCGTCGTGTACTGCGTGGTCACGTTCTGCGTGTTGTCCGGGTGATCTGTTTCGTTGGCTCCGCCGCCGTTGATGCTGAAGTTCGTGATGAACGGGGTGTCATTGACGCCGAAGTTTTCGTCGTTCGCGGAAAACACGACGATGAACTGCTGCGTCTGCGGGGTCCACCCCACCCGGTTGCAGGTGAACGTCGCGTTCTGCGCTCCCACGGCCGGTGTCGTGCAACTCCATCCCGCCGGAGCGGTGACGGACTGAAACGCCAGCGATGGGTTCGGAACGACGTTGAAGTTGACGGTTCCGGGCACCGTGTCGGGTCCGGCGTTCGCGACGTCGACCGTGTACGTGACGTTGCCGTCCGGGAAGACCGGATCGGGAGAGTCGGTGGCGCTCACGGAGAGGTCGACCTGGGGCGAATCGTAAGCTGTCGTCGCGCCGCCCGCGTTGTTGCCGTTGTTCGGATCGGGCGTGACTCCCGAGGTCGTGACGCTCATCGACACCGTACCGTCCGGGAAGGCGGCCAGATGCGGCGCGACCTGCGCGACCAGCGTGATGACTTGCAGCCCGCCCGGAGCGAAGCTCGGCGTGGTGCAACTCATGAACTGCGCCGGAGACGTGCAGGTCCAGCCGGCCGGCAGCGTCGAGGATTGGTAGGTCAGATTGCCGTCCCATGCGATGTTCAGGCCGCCGTTCACGGCCGGATTGGGCCCGTTGTTTTGGATGGTCACGGTGTACGTGACGTTGTTGCCGGGGACGACCGGATCGGGCGAATCGGTGACCGATACGATTTGCTGATCGGCTTGGCCAAATGCGGCTACCGAAGCGAACAGGGACACGATGAACAACGCGCGAAACAGTTTCGCCATGGGGGACACTCTCCTCTGAAACCTAATCGCGTGAAAAAGGAACGAAGTCCCTCAGCTACAATCGCACCGGTTCCCAAATGTCCGAGGTCACCCAACTGCTTCGCGATTGGAGCGCCGGGCGGCAGGAAGCGCGCGATGAGCTCCTCCGGCTGGTTTACGAGCCCTTGCGCGCCATCGCCGAACGTCATCTCTACCGCGAACGTGACGGGCACACGCTGCAACCCACCGCTCTCGTCCACGAGCTCTACCTGCGCCTGGTCGATCAGCGCAACGTCGAATGGAACGACCGCACGCACTTCTTCGGCGTGGCGGCGCAGGTGATGCGGCGCATCCTCGTCGACCACGCGCGCCGCCGGAAGAGCGAGAAACGCGGCGGCGGCGTCGTGCCGGTGACGATCGGCGCGGCCATCGACGTGGCGGTGGTCGAGAATTTCGACGTGGTGGCGCTCGACAATGCACTGGAAGGTCTCGAACGGGTGTTCCCGCAACAGGCCCGGCTGGTGGAGCTGCGGTTCTACGGCGGCCTGACCATCGACGAGACGGCCGCGGTCCTCGGCGTCTCGCCTGCCACCGTCAGCCGCGAATGGACCATGGCCCGCGCCTGGCTCAAACGCGCGATGTCTGCGCCGTTGTAGGCGACAGGGGACGACGTAAGGCTATGCCAACCAATGGGGTTCGGGGCCCGCGGCCCCGGCCGCCGGAGGCCTACCGTCGTCCCTCTCGCGCTACGATGCGCACAGATGTCGGACGCGTTTTGGGACGAGGTGCGGTCGTTGTTTCACGACGTGGCGGATCGTGCGACGGACGCGCGGGCGGAGCTTCTGGCCGGTGCCGATCCGCGGGTGCGAGCGGAGGTCGAGTCGCTGCTCGCGGCGCATGACGAGCCGAGCCCGTTTCTGGAGCAGTCCGTCTGGCAGCTCCTGGACGCCCTGCAGGGACAGCGTCTGGCCGGGACGCTCATCGGCCCATATCGCATCGTTCGCCAGCTCGGACATGGCGGCATGGGCACGGTCTTTCTGGCCCTGCGCGAGGGCGAAGAGTTCTCGCAGCGCGTAGCCATCAAACTGGTGCGCGGCGGCGAGGTGCTCGTGCAGCGCTTCCGTCAGGAGCGCCAGATCCTCGCGTCGCTCGAGCATCCGAACATCGCTCGCCTCATCGATGGCGGCACCACGGCGGATGGACTCCCGTACCTGATCATGGAGTACGTCGACGGCACGCCGATCGACGAATACTGCCGCGCGCGGTCGCTGTCCATCGCCGAGAAACTGCGCCTCTTCCTCCAGCTGTGCGATGCCGTGCAGCACGCGCATCGTGCGCTGATCATCCATCGCGACATCAAGCCTGCGAACGTGCTGGTCACGCCCGAAGGTGTGGCGAAGCTGCTCGACTTCGGCATCGCCAAGCTCGAGAAAGAGGACGCGAAGGTCGACGCCACGGTCACGCGGATCATGACGCCGCAGTACGCGAGCCCCGAGCAGCTCCTCGGCCGCATCGTCACCACGGCCACGGACGTCTATTCGCTCGGCGTCCTGCTGTTCGAGCTGCTCACCGGGCGCAAGCCGTTCGTCGCCGCGACGCGTTTGCCGAATACCGAAGCGCCCAGGCCGAGCTCCGTGTCGAACATTCGCGCCTTGCGCGGCGATCTCGATGACATCGTGCTCGCGGCGCTGGAAGTCGATCCGGCCCAGCGGTATGGATCGGTCGAGAAGTTCGCGGATGACGTGCGCCGGCATCTCAGCGGACATCCGATCACGGCGCGGCGCGCGACGTTCGGCTATCACGCCGCGAAGTTCATCCGCCGCAACCTGCTGGCCGTTTCGGCGGGACTGGCGATCGTGATCGTCACGGTCATCGCGTTCGCGGCGACGCTGCACCAGAAGCGCATCGCCGAACGCCGTTTCGACGAAGTGCGCTCGCTCGCGCGCTCGGTGGTCTTCGAGCTGCACGATGCCATCGCGCCGCTGCCCGGTTCGACGCCGGCGCGCGCGCTGCTGGTCCGGCGCGCGTTGGTGTACCTCGATACCCTCGCCGAGGAGGCTGAGGACAACACCCCGTTGCGCGTCGAGCTCGCGGGTGCGTACCTGAAGATCGGCGACGTGCAGGGCTTGCCGTACCAGGCCAACCTCGGCGACACCGCGGGCGCGACGAAGAGCTATCGCAAGGCGCTGGCGATCGCGGAGCAGGTCCGCGCGGAACAGCCGAACGACCCGGAGGTGCTGAAGCTCGTGGCCGATGCGCACGATCGCGTCGGGTTCGTCGAACAGCGCGGGCTGCGCTGGACGCAGGCCATCGCCATGCACGAGGGCGCGCGCGCCATCCGCGAGAAACTGCCGCACAGCACGGAGCGCGACCTCGCGCTCGCGCAGACCTGGACCGCCATCGGCGACTGCCGCTACATCGGTGCGAGCGTGATCCCGAAGCCGATGATCCTCGGCACGGCGGAGCAGGCTTACCAGACCGCGCTGGCCATCCTGCGCGACATCCGTCCTGCGCCGCCCGAACTGCGCCGCGCGGTGCTGCAGGAAGTCGGCCGCGCCAATCAGCGTCTGGGCGGGTTTTACTCGGGCGGGATGGTCAGCGATCTGCCGCGCTCCCTGCGCCATCACGATGCCGCATTGCGCGCGCTAGGCGAGCGGGCCGCGCTCGAACCCGCGGATGCGGTGGCGCGGCGCAACTACGCGGATCAGTTCGGGATGAAGGCCACCGCGCAGAACCGCTCCGGCGACTGGGAGGGCGCGCTCGAATCGACCGCGCAGGCGCTGGCGATGTTCAAGCCGCTCGCGGCCGCCGATCCGGACAACGTGGAGGCGCAGCACGACCTCGCATTCGCGTACGCCGAGCGCGGCATCGCCTTCATGAGCCTGAAGCGCTATGAGGAAGCGGAGGCCGCATTCAAGGAGGCGATCGCGATTCGCGAACGCCTGATCGTCGCCGATCCCGAGAACCAGGAAGACCGGCGCGACCTGCGGCGCATCCGGCTGATGCTGTTCGACGTGGAAAAGGCGCGCGCCGAGCAACACTAGCGCAGAGGCTCAGCCGGTTCCCTGGCGCCGGATTTGCTGCGCGATGCGCGCATACGCATACCGTGCGGCAGCAGAAAAGGATTCACGCATGCTCAGACGATTCTTCGCCTTCCTGCTGATGGTTGGATTGAACGCGACGATGACCGGCGCCCCGGCGGATCTCGCCAGAGTGCCCGATGTGATCGAGTCGGAGATTCCAGGAGTCGCTCCCGCGTGGGTCGCTGCCGACATCGCCGTCGCCTCGGATGGCGATCTTCGCCCGGACCTCTTCGATGCAGGATCCATCGCGAGTATCCGCCGGTATCTGGATAACCAAGCGGCTCGTCGTAAGGCTGCTCGAACAGAGGCCGAACGGGATGAATGTGCCGTGACTCTCGGCCGGACGCTGGAGCAGTTTTCTTCCACCGCCTCCGCCGATCATCTCGTGACGAATTCCAGTTACATCATCCGCGGCAATCGTCGCCAGTTGCGCAGTACGTACACGGTCCGGCGCAGATGGACTGATCCTATCGATCTGGCCATCGAGGATGTCTTCTTCCGCGTTTATCGATAGCTGCGCGAGGCCGATGAGCGGTGTTCCGCGGAACATCCCTTAAAATCCCCCGTCCCCATGCCCATCCCGGATCGTTTTCTTTCCTCGTTCTCTTCTTCCACGCTCAGGACCGTCGAGTCGCACGCGGCGCAGTTCCACGTGACCGACCCGCTGTTTTTTCGCGGGGCGTACACGGCGAACGTGATGGAGAACGAGCGGCGCAGGTTCGCGCCGGTGATCGTGCTCGATCCGGCGCGCGTGGTGTCGGCGCGCTGCACGTGCAATCCGGCCATGCGGCTGAACGATCTGTGCCGGCATCTGGCTGTGCTGGTGGACCGGATGGCGGGGGAGGACGGCGTGCTGCCGTCCGAAACATTCGAGCAGAGCGTGTGGCGCGCGATCGCGTTCGCGTCCTTCAGCGAAGGCCGCGAGATCCATTCGAGCGACGGCGATCCGCGCGAGCAGATGCTGCGGCGCTACGTGCTCACCGATCAGGAACAGGCGCTGCTGCGGCGCGGCTCCGGATCCGCGCGGCTGCTCTTCGAGGCGTCGCCGTGGTATCGCTGGAGCAAGGAGATGTTTCTCCGCGGCGCGAATGAGGCGACGCTCGAGCTGCGCGAACGCGAGCTGCACCTCGTGCTCCCGTCGACGCGCATCCCGCTTCCTCCCGCCGCCGTCGAGCATGTCATTCAGGCCGCGCCGGAGCTGGTCACGTCGAGCGGGTTCGAGATCGCGCCGCAGGCGCTCGCGCCGTCGCTGCGTATCGAGATCACCCGCGCGCGGGCGCTGCGCATGACTCC
This sequence comes from uncultured Acidobacteriota bacterium, assembly GCA_946887105.1. The sequence goes on from CAMPKJ010000026.1 coordinate 6,553, forward strand.
CGTCCTCCTCGGCAGCGGAGGAGCGGTGCTCGATCGCAATGCGCTGCCGCAGTTCGGCAGATTCTTTCTGACCGGCAACCGCTTCGCGTCACCGGCGCCGGCCTCTCCGATGTTCGTCGAGCGGAGCGAGCGGCGGCAGGCGACGCTGTTCGAAGTGCGCGCGAGCGCCGGCGTGCCGTTCGATCGCGAGACCGTGATCGCGGAAGACGATGTGTTCGCGTTCGTGGAGCGGCATCGCGACGAGCTCGCGGCGTTACCGGACGCGCTGGCACCCGAGGCCATCCGGAATGCGCGGACGGTCCGGCTCGATGAGGATGTGATCTTCGAGTTCGCCGCGCCGGTCGCGACCTCGGGCAGGGACTTCCTCGAAGTCGAGATCACCTTTCACGCGGGAGAGGAGACCGTCACCGCGGCGGAGATCGCACGCGCGCGGCGCGACGGCGTGCGCGCGCTGATCCGCGGCAGTCTCTGGATCGACGTCACCGATCCGCAGCTGGCGTGGCTCGATGACGCCACGATCGGGCCGCGCGGCCACATCCTGGTCACCAAGCTCGAGCTGCTGCGCATCCGCGGCTCGTTGCGCGGCAAGTGCATCTTCCGCGGCGATCCCGCGTGCGAGCGCGTGTTCCATCTGTTCGACGAGATCCAGACCGACGCCGATGCACCATCGTCTGCCGCGTGCGGCATCGACCTGTACGGCTATCAGCAGACCGGCTATCAGTGGCTCTGGCTTCTCCAGCAGAACGGTTTCGGCGGCCTGCTCTGCGACGACATGGGTCTCGGCAAAACGCATCAGGCCATGGCGCTCATCGCCGCGTTCGCGACCACGAAGGCGCACGCGGAGATCCTGATCGTCTGCCCGACCTCGGTCATCGATCACTGGCGCGAGAAGCTGGCGCGCTTCATCCCCGGCGTGCCGGTGACGCTCACGACGTACGGACTGGTGCGCTCGCGTTTCGAGCAGTTCCGCGGCAAGCGTTTCGATCTGCTGGTGCTCGACGAAATGCAGACCATCAAGAACGCCGACACCGCCACGCATCACGCGCTGCGCGGCATCGACAAGCGCATCGCCATCGGCCTGACCGGCACGCCGATCGAGAACCACGAAGGGGAGCTGAAGGCGCTGCTCGACTTCGTCGTCCCCGGCTATCTGCCGAAGCACGTCGACGATCGGGTGACGTTGCAGCGATTGGTGCGTCCGTTCGTATTGCGGCGGACCAAGGCGCAGGTGCTCACCGAGCTGCCGCCGAAGATCGTCGACAGGCGTTCCTGCGAGCTCACCAGCGAGCAGCGCACGCTCTACCGACGCGTGCTCGAGGCGCGCGCGAAACCATTGCGCGCGAAGCTGCGTGCGGGCGAGAACGTGTCGTACGTACACATCTTCGCGGCGCTGAACTATCTCAAGCAGATCTGCAATCACCCGGCATCGGTCAGCGGCGGATGGGCGGATGGCGTATTCGACGGCGAGGTCACGTCCGGGAAGTGGGAGTTGTTCCGCGAGCTGCTCGACGAGTGCATGAGCAGCGGTCTGAAAGTGGTCGTGTTCAGCCAGTACCTGCAGATGCTCGCGCTGATCGAGGACCATCTCTACCGCAATGAGATCGGGTACGCGTCGATCAAAGGCTCCACCAGCGATCGCGGCGCGGAGGTGGCGCGCTTCCGCGACGATCCCGATTGCCGCGTCTTCACCGCCAGCCTCCGCGCCGGCGGTCTGGGCATCGATCTCACCAGCGCCTCGGTGGTCATCCACTACGACCGCTGGTGGAATCAGGCGCGCGAGGATCAGGCCACGGACCGCGTGCACCGTCTCGGACAGAACAAAGGCGTTCAGGTGATCAAGCTGATCACGCGCAACACGATCGAAGAAAAGATTGACGAGTTGATCGCGCGGAAGGGCTCGCTTGCGTCGGATCTCATCCGGACGGATGATCCGTCCCTCGTCAAAACATTTTCGCGGGATGAGCTTGACGACTTATTGAGCGAAGCGTGACGTAGCGCACAAGCCGTCTTTCCGGCGGTGCTTATCGTATGCGCCAACCTGAAAAGTTCCCTCTTGGCCCGATCCGCTTCGGGCTGTTCTAAACAGTGTGGAGGCCCAATGCGCAAGGTCCTTGTGGTGGCACTTTTTTCGTTGGTCGCGTCGAGCGCATTCGCCGGCACGATCACGTCGCTCAGCCCCAGTTCGGTCAAAGTCAACAGTGGTGAGCACTTTCTCACCATCTTCGGAACCGCTCCCGGAAACCGTCTGATCTTCGACGGCCCGTCTGGACATTTCGAGCGCGACGTCACCGCGACGTTTTCCGATCGCGTGGTCGGATGGGTTCCGGAGGCGGTCGTTGCGAAGAGCGGCGTCTACACGGTCAAAGTCCGCAACTCCAGCGGTATCGAGACCAATACGCTGAACTTCACCGTGCAGGGATTCAAGTTCTTCCCGCTCGCGATCCTCGTGCCGGACGTTTTGTTCGTGCAGGCTAAGTCGCGCGACGGCGGATACGTGAAATTCGAAGTGTTCGTAGTCGGCGGCGAAGATCCGACCCCGTCGTGGCGCTGCGATCAGGAATCGGGCGCGTTCTTCAAGATGGGCAGCACCGTCGTGAACTGCGATGCGTGGGATGACTTCGGCGAGCGTTCCTCCGCGAAATTCACCATTACCGTGGGCGATCGCGTCGGCCCGATCGTGAAAGTGCCGGACGACATCCGCGTTGAGGCGAAGTCGTTCGAAGGGCAGATCGTCGAGTTCGAGACCTTCGCGGATGACGAAATCTGGGGCCAGTCCGAAGTCACCTGCACGCCTGCGTCGGGCTCGATGTTCCGCATCGGCCAGACCGCGGTGCTCTGTACCGCCGTCGACCTCGATCTCAACATCGGCTCGGCCGCGTTCATCGTGGAAGTGATCGGCGACGGCGAGCCGCGTTCGCTGGAGCTGATTCTCCCGAATGCGATGCGGGTCGACGCGAAGGACCCGCGCGGCGCCGAGGTCTATTACGAGGTCAAGGTCGAAGGCACGAAGGATCCCGATCCGATCGTCAACTGCTCGCCGAAGAGCGGGTCGCTGTTCCCGCTCGGCTCCACCGCCGTCAACTGCGACGTGCTCGATCACGATGGTGCGTGGGCGCAGGGATCGTTCGAGGTCTCCGTCCTCGATCCGAGCGCGCCGTTCGTCGACTCCGTCAAGCCCTCACCGAGCTCGATCGTGAACGACGGCCGCATGTGGCCGGTCACGCTCGACATCGACGTGCGCGACGATCTCGATCTGGCCCCGGCGTGCAGCATCGTCGGCGTCACCTCCAACGAGAAGATCGACGCCGACGATGACGACAAGGAAGGGACCGCGGATTACGAGATCCTCGAGAAGGCGGAGAAGCCGACGGTGTTGCTGCGCGGCGAATACAGCCGTTCGCGCGTGTACAACGTCTGGGTCGGGTGCTCCGACTTCTTCGGCAACATGACTCACGCGTACACGCAGGTGCTGGTCACGACCGGATTCGGGGGCACTCAGGACGCGCCGAAGCCGCGACGCCGCGCCGGCGGTAAGTGAGCTCAATTCTCACGAATTCATCAAATGGCCGGGCGCAAGCCCGGCCATTTTGTTTCTGGCGCCGAACGGGTGCGCCTTTTGCGTTCCGCTCCCCCCGAAACGGGAGACGTTCCATGCGCAATGCGATCGCGGCCTCATTGTTGATGTTCGCCGTCCAACTCCACGCCGGCTCCATCACCTCCATCTCGCCCACCTCCTTCCAGGCCTTCAGCGGAAACCAGGTCATCACCGTTTTCGGCGATGGGCTCGGGGACGTGCTGCTCTATGACGGACCGACAGGTCCGCTGGAGACCGGCATCATTGCGCGCGATGAGCGAAGCGTGACCGGCCAGGTGCCGGGACACGTGATCAACACTCCCGGGAGCTACACGATCGCGGTCGGCGGAGAGGACGGCGACACGGCGCCGGTCGCATTCGAGGTGATCGAACGGCATGCGCTGGTGCTGCTCGTTCCCGATCCCATCGTGGTTCAGGCCACCTCGCGCGAAGGCGCGATCGTCGAATACGAGGTCATCCCGTGGGGAGGCAGCGATCCGAATCCAACCGTGACCTGCGACAAGCCGTCGGGATCGCTGTTCCCGATCGGGCCATCGACGGTGCGCTGCGTCGCGCGAAACAGTTTCGGCGAGACCGCGAGCGGCGAGGTATCGATCTACGTGCAGGATGGCTCCGCGCCCGTGTTGACGCTGCCGGACGACATCGTCGTCGAAGCCGAGACCGAGGAAGGCACGGTGGTCACGTTCGAAGCGACCGCGCATGACGAGGTCGACGGCGATCTGCCGGTGACGTGCTCGCCCGCGTCCGGCTCGCGGTTCCCGATCGGCATCACCACCGTGCAGTGCAGCGCGACCGACTCGCATCTCAATCCGGCCGAGGGAACGTTCACGGTCGAAGTGACGGGCGAACAGCAGGGCATGCTGGTCATTCAGGTGCCGGAGTCGCTCACGCTGGAGGCGGAGGGCAGCGCCGGTACGCAGTTCTTCTTCGAGGTGACGGCGCACGGCAGCGATGATCCGGAGCCGTCCATCTCGTGCGATCCAGCCTCGGGCACGACGTTCCCGATCGGCATCACCACGGTCATCTGCATCGCCACGGACCGCTTCGGCGGATATGCGGAAGGGCAGTTCTCGGTCACGGTGGTGGACTCGTTCGGTCCCGAGCTGCAGATCGGCGACATCGGAGTCGAAGCGACCAGCAGCGCGGGCGCGGAGGTGACGTTCGCAACCACTGCCATGGACCGCGTCGACGGCGAAGTCCCGCTCACGTGCACGCCGCAGTCGGGCTCGTTGTTCCCGTTCGGAGCGACGACGGTGCAGTGTTCCGCAACCGATTCGCGCGGGAACGAGTCCAACGGTTCTTTCATCGTGACGGTGGTCGACTTCACCGCGCCGGTGCTGCAGCTCAGCGACATTTCGGCCGAGGCCACCGGTCCGGATGGCGCGGAAGTGACGTTCACTCCGGTGGCGATCGACGCCATCGACGGAAGCGTTCCGGTGACGTGCACTCCGCCTTCCGGCTCGTTGTTCGCGATCGGCGAAACGATCGTGCACTGCTCGGCCTCCGACACGCGCGGCAACACCGCGGAAGGATCGTTCACGGTCACGGTGAGCGGCGGTGACACGACCGCTCCGCACATCGCCAGCGTGAGCGCGTCGCCGGACGTGCTGGAGCCGGCGAATCACAAGCTCGTGCCGGTCACCATCACCGTCGATGTCGTCGATACGGTCGATCCGATGCCGCGCTGCACGGTCGTCGACGTCACGGCAAACGAGCCGATCGTCGGCCCGGGCAGCGGCAACACGGATTTCGATTGGCGGATCACCGGCGAGCTCCAGGTCGAGCTGCGCGCCGAGCGCAGCGGCCAGGGCACGAGCCGCATCTACACCGTGCACGTGGTCTGCGCCGACGCCTCCGGCAACGAATCCGGCGCGAGCGTGAACGTCACGGTTCCGAAGAATACGGATTCCGGCGAGCAGCAGGCCGCGGTGGAGAAACCGACCAGGAGGAGGTCAGTCGGCAAGCCGTAGTGCGTGTGTCACGGATGGCGGCCTATCGCAAGGCGATCCCCGTGGCCCACGGCACGACCAGGAACATCAACAGCGTGATCACGATGGCCGCGGCGATGTCGAGCATCAGTCCGCTGCGCGCCATCGCCTTCACGCGGACCAATCCCGTCGCGTAGACGATCGTGTTCGGCGCCGTCGCCACGGGCAGCATGAATCCGGACGACGCCGCGAGCACGGCCGGGATCATCAGGAAGTAGGGATGCACGCCGATCGCCGTCGCCATCGCCGCGGCGATCGGCATCATCGCGGTGGCGGTGGCCACGTTGGACGCGACTTCCGACAACAGGGTCACCACGACGCACAGCACCACGATCATCAGGATCGGATGCCAGCCGCCGACGAACGACAGGCGCGCGCCGGCCCACTTCGAGACTCCGCTGGTCTCGAGCGCATCCGCCAGCGCGAAGCCGGCGCCGAACAGGATCAGCACGTCCCACGGAATCCGTTTGAACTCTTCCCACTCCAGCAGCCGCGTACCGTTGCCCGCGGGGAGGACGAACGCGAGCAGCGCCATGAGGATCGCCACCGTGGCGTCGTTGATCAGCTTCGCGGCCGGAAAGAGATTCGCCCAGCCGGGGACGACGAACGCGCCGAGGTTGATGTCGGCGCGGAAGATCCAGAGCAGGGCGGTGGCGACGCAGAGTGCGAGCGTCGTTTTCTCCGCGCGCGACATCGCGCCGGGGCGCGCCAGGCCGAGTGAGTCGAGTGGCAGGGCTGCACCTTTCGGCACGCGCGCCGTGACGATCACGACCAGCCAGCACACCGGCACGAGCACGATCAGATAGGCACCGCCGAACAGGAGCCACTCCGCGAACGTGATGGTCTGCGCGTTCGGGAACAGCTCGCGCGCGGCGCCGAGGAAGATCAGGTTCGTGGGCGTTCCGATCGGCGTGCCGATGCCTCCGAGGGAAGCCGCGTACGCGACGCCCAGCAGCGTCGCCTCGGCGGTTCGCGCTTCTCGTCCCAGCCCGCCGACGATGGCCACCGCGATCGGCGTCATCATCAACGTCGTGGCGGTGTTCGACATCCACATCGAGAGGAACGCAGTCACCAGAATGACGGCGAAGACGATCCGGCGTGGCTCGGTACCGACCCGGCTCAACGCGAAGAACGCCAGCCGCCGGTGCAATCCCCAGCGTTCGAACGTCGCCGCGACGAGAAAGCCGCCCATGAACAGGAACACCGCCGAATTCGCATAGGGCGCCGCGGTTTTCTCCGCGCTGCTGATCCCCGCCAGCGGAAACGCGATCAGCGGAATGAGCGCGGTCATCCCCATCGGCACCGCCTCGGTCAGCCATAGCAGCGCCATCAGCAGGCCGATGGCCGCGGTGAAGCGAACCGCCCCCGTAAAGTCACCATCCAGCGGGATCAGCAGTACGAACCCGGCAACGAATGCGCAGAGAGCGACCTTGGAAAGAGAGATGGCGGAGGACAAGTAGGGCGAGATGGTAGCAGGCTGGAGTGACGCGCCGTAACCGGTACCATAGAATGGCGAGCCAGAGAGAATCAGTGCAGAAGAGTGAGCTCACGACGCGCGGACACATCCATCTGCGCGAGGGAATCGAGTCGTACCTGCGTTTCGCGCGCGGACGCGTGTGGAGCGAGGCCTCGCATCGCGACCGGCTGCACGCGCTCGCGACGGCGGTGCGCCGTCCCGCGCTCGACGCCATGCGCGAGAGCGAGCGCCGCTACCGCGAACAGGACGCCAAGCGGCTGTATTACCTCTCCATGGAGTTCCTGATGGGGCGGGCGCTCGGCAACAATCTCACGAACCTCGGCATCTACGACGACGCGCGTGCGGTGCTTCAGGACCTCGGGGACGACTTCGACGAGCTGCAGGAGCTCGAGCACGATGCCGCCCTCGGCAACGGCGGTCTCGGACGCCTGGCCGCGTGTTTCCTCGACTCCATGGCCACGCTCGATCTCCCCGGTTTCGGCTACGGCATCAACTACGAGTACGGCCTCTTCCGCCAGAGCTTCGTGAACGGCTATCAGCAGGAACAGCCCGATCACTGGATGGACGGCGGCTCGCCGTGGCTGATCGAGCGTCCCGATGAAGCGGTGACGATCCCGGTCTACGGCTCCATCGCGCACACGACGCAGGGCGCCGGAGTCTATGTGCCGCAATGGGTCGAGTACAAAGTGATCGTCGGCGTCCCGCACGACATGCCCATCGTCGGCTACGGCGGCCGCACCGTGAACACGTTGCGGCTCTTCTCCGCGCGCGCATCCGATCAGTTCGACATCGGCATCTTCAACTCCGGCGATTACATCCGCGCGGTGCACGAGAAGATCACCGGCGAGTCGATTTCCAAGGTCCTCTATCCATCGGACGTCGTGGCCGCGGGCAAGGAGTTGCGCCTGCTGCAGGAGTACTTCCTGGTGGCCTGCTCGACGCGCGACATCATCAAGCGCTATCGCGGCGTCCACGAATCGCTGCGCCACTTCGCGGCGAAGACCGCCATCCAGATGAACGACACGCATCCCGCGCTGACGGTGGCGGAGCTGATGCGCGTGTTCGTCGACGAGGAACGGATGCCGTGGGAAGAGGCGTGGGCCATCACCGTCGACACGTGCGGCTACACGAACCACACCCTGCTGCCCGAGGCGCTGGAGAAGTGGTCGTACGACCTGCTCGCGCGCGTGCTGCCGCGGCATCTGCAGATCATCCAGGAGATCAACCGCCGCCTGCTCGCCGAAGTGGAGCGCCGGTTTCCCGGCGACATGCAGATGCAGCACAACGTGGCCATCGTCGCGGATGGCGAAGTACGCATGGCCAATCTGGCCATGGCCGGCAGTCATTCGGTCAACGGCGTGGCGGAGCTGCACTCGAGGCTCGTCACCACATCGCTCGCGCCGGACTTTTATCGGCTGCATCCGGAACGCTTCAACAACAAGACCAATGGCGTCACGCCGCGACGCTGGTTGCTGCACGCGAACCGCCCGCTGGCCGCGCTGATCACGAAGACCATCGGCGCCGGATGGGCGACCGATCTCGATCGCCTGCGCGAGCTGGAGCTGTTCGTCGACGATGCTTCGCTGCTCGAAAAGATGGAGAGCGTGAAGCGGCGCAACAAAGTCGCCCTGGCGCGGCTGACCAAAGAGCTGACCGGCGTGGCCATCGATCCGCTGTCGATGTACGACGTGCAGGTCAAGCGCATCCACGAATACAAACGCCAGCTGCTCAACGCGCTGCACGTCATCCACCGCTACTGGTCGATCGTCGAGGACGGCATCCTGCCGGAGCAGCCGCGCACGGTGATCTTCGCCGGCAAGGCCGCGCCGGGATACTGGATGGCGAAGCTGATCATCAAGTTGATTCACTCCGTCGCGGAGGTGGTGAACGCCGATCCGCGCTCGCGCGAGCATCTGCGCGTGGTGTTCCTGCCCGACTATCGCGTGACTCTGGCCGAGGCCATCATGCCGGCGGCGGAGTTGTCGGAGCAGATCTCGACGGCGGGGAAGGAAGCGTCGGGCACGGGCAACATGAAACTTGCGCTGAACGGCGCGCTGACCATCGGCACGCTCGACGGCGCGAACATCGAGATCCGCGACGAGGTGGGGGAGGAGAACATCTTCATCTTCGGCCTGCGTGCGGATGAAGTGGCGGCCGAGCTCCAGCAGTACGATCCGCAGCGATACCTGCACGACTTCCGGTGGATGCACCGCGCCGTCGACTCGATCGGCGCCGGACATTTCTCGCGCGGCGACAAAGACATCTTCCGCCCCATCCTGGCCAAGCTGCTGTCGACGCGCGACGAATACGTGCACCTGGCCGATCTCGCCGAATACGTCGACCGCCAGAAAGACGTCGACAGCGTCTATCGCGACCGCCGGGTCTGGAACCGCATGTCGCTGCTGAACATCGCGCGCATGGGCAAGTTCTCCTCGGATCGCACCGTCGCGGAATACGCGCGGGACATCTGGGGCGTGCGGCCTGCGGTGATCGGGAACTTTGCGCACGTGCTGGAGTAGGCGCCCTCCCGTGGTAGCACCACTACCTTGACCTCCCCCCTCTACCGGACGTAGTCTGCCGCGCGTGAGTATCAACGACGCCGACAACACCCAAACCTCCCGCATGCGCCTCCTGAACGCGGGAAAAACGCTTTTCGCGAAGAACGGGTACGAGCAGACCTCCACCGCCGCCATCGCGCGCGAATCGGGGAGCTCGGAATCGCAGCTGATCCGCTATTTCGGCGGCAAGGCGGGTCTGCTGGAGGCGATCTTCAACGAGTCGTGGTCCGGACTCAATGACTACGTCCAGCAGCACATCAGCGAAGCGGCGCACGGCCGCGACGCGATCATCCGCATCCTGCTGCTGATGATCCAGGCCTTCAGCCGCGATCACGACATCGCATTTCTCTTTCTCTTCGAGGGGCGCCGGATGCGCGGCGGATCGCACGAGGTGCTGCTCTCGAAGGGCTTCGTGCAGTTCTCGCAGGTGATCAACATGCTCATCGAGCGGGGCCGCGACGATGGGTCGTTCCGCACCGACGTGCACCCGCAGGTCCTCGGCTCGGCGATGCTCGGCGTCGCCGAAGGGATGCTGCGCGACCGCGTCCTCGCCGAGCGCAATCACGAGCCGGTGCCGTTCACCGACGACGAGATCATCCGCACGTTCACCGCCATGGTGAACGGCCTCGCGCCCCAGCCCGGGACTTGATCGCCGTGCCATAATCGTGACCGGTCCAATCGGTCATGTCCCGGCGGCTCGCATTCGTCGCGGTCCTGTTGTTCGCGTCGATCGCCCATGCGCGCGATCGCGCGGTACTGGTTTATCCGCGCGAACGAAGCATCTTCCGGCGGGTCTTCTACACCACGCACCAGAGCGCGATGCGGAACCTGCTGAGCGCGCGCTACGACCTCGACGTGCACGTGCAGGTCGCGACCGACGACGAGATCTTCTCCATCGACGTCCATGGCGCGAAGCTGCTGGTGCTCTCCGGCCACGGCGATTCGTTCGCGATGCACTTCGCCGGAAAGAAGAGCCGCACGCTCGACGCCTCCGACCGCGATCGCCTGGCCACGTTCTTCGACCGCCTCGATCCCGAGGCCACCATCGTCCTGCAGAGCTGCCACACCGGCCGCGGCTTCGCGCACCTCGTCAAGGCCGCCGCCGGACCGAGCCGGCAGGTGATCGCCGCCCGCGGCGAAGTGCCATGGAACGGGATGCAGATCACGTCCGTCCTGCCGTTCGACGCCACCATCCGCTGCCGTGACGGCTCGAAGAGGTGGGACTGCACGGTACGCTTGCAGTGATGCCTGCCCGCGCCCGCATGGATGCGACGCTCTCCCTGCTGTGCGACCTGATCGCCATCGACTCGGTCAATCCAGGTCTCGTTCCCGGCGCGGCCGGCGAGCGGGACATCAGCGAGGCGATCGCGATCGAGCTTCGCCGCATCGGCGCGGATGTCGAGATGACCGAGATCGCGCCGGGCCGCTGGAACGTGGTCGGTGTGATCGCGGGACGCGCGAAAGGGCGCACGCTGATGCTCTGCGGCCACAGCGACACGGTCGGCGTGGAAGGGATGGACGCGCCGTTTGCGCCCGTCGTGAAGGACGGCCGCATCTACGGCCGCGGCGCGCAGGACATGAAGGGCGGCTGCGCGTCGATTCTCGGCGCCGCACGCGCGATCGCGGAGCAGGGCGGCCTCGAACGCGGCTCGCTCATCCTCGCTTTCGTCGCCGACGAGGAGTACATGAGCATCGGCGCCGAGGCGGTGGCGAAGGTGTGGAACGCCGACGGAGCGATCGTCTGCGAGCCGACGGACCTCACGATCGCGGTCGGGCACAAAGGCTTTCAATGGGTCGAGATCACCACGCACGGCCGGGCCGCGCACGGCAGCCGTCCCGAGGAGGGGAAGGATGCCATCGTGGCCATGGCGCCCATTCTCGATGGACTGCGCGCACTCGAACAGCGCTTCATCGCCGCGCCGCCGCACCCGCTCCTCGGCCGTCCCTCGGTGCACGCGTCGCTCATCAGCGGCGGCCGCGAGCTGAGCACCTATCCCGATCGCTGCACGCTGCAGATCGAGCGCCGCACCGTCGACGGCGAGGCGGACGACATCGCGCTGCGCGAAGTGCAGACCTTCGCCGGCGATGCCGAAGCGCGCCATCTCTTCACGCGCGCGCCTTACCTCACGCCGCGCGACAGCGATCTCCCCGAACTGCTCGACGCGGCCATGGGAAGTGGCGCCAGACGCGGCGCCATGACCTACTGGACCGACGCCGCCATCCTCGGCCACGCCGGCATTCCCACCGTGATTTTCGGCCCCGGCGGCGAAGGGCTGCACGGCCTCAGCGAGTACGTGCGCGCGGAGGAAGTCGTGGCGTGCCGGGATGCGCTGGTGCGGGTGGTGCGGGCGTTGGGGGGACGGGAGTAGTCGCAAAGTCGCAAAGTCTCATAGTCGCAAAGAGGTTGCGGGCCACACTCTTTGCGACTTTGCGACTTTGCGACTTCCTGCGCGATATCCTTCCCCTCCAATGCGTTTCAAGAAAAGCCGATTCGGCCCGCGACTGGTCGCGGCGGCGCGCTCGGGCGCGCATTACCGCGATGTCCATGTGTTCATCGGCGGCACCGGCGCGGTCGGCGGCGCCGCGGCGCTGCAGATGGTGGCCATGCTCGAAGAGATGATGACCATCCAGCCGGCGGCGTCGCCCGACGACGTGCCGGTGCTGATCGTCACCGGCCGCAGCGACGACGAGGTGCACTCCTTCGAATCGCGCCTCAAGCGATTCACGCGCACCCGCTGGGGCGCCGGCACGGCGCCGCGCCATTTCGAGCACGGATTCCTCTCGCCCGGCGGCGTCTACGTGGCCGTCTCGAAGTTCGAGCTGAAGCCGATCCCGGGATTGGAGATCGTCACCGACGCGGACGTGCATTCGCGCGCCGCGGCCGTCGACGAGTTCCTGCGCGTCGCCGGCGCCGATCGCTCCATGCCGCACGCGGAGATCGCCGCGGCGCTGATGCGTCACGTCCGCTCCGCGCGTCCGATCACGTCGTATCTCGAAGACCGGCTGACGCGCCTGCGCGACTACGGCGCGCGTCCCTATCGCTCCGTGCTGCTCGGATTTCCTCTGCCGAGCATCCTCACGTATCAGACCGGCGGCCTGACGGTGGTCGCGCGCGAGCTCGGGCTCGACGACGCGTTCATCGCCTCGGTGAAGGATGCCTTCGAGAACACATTCGCGGACGACCTGGTCGCCGTCGATCAGCAGTGGGGCGCGCGCGTGCTGGTCGCACACACCACCGGCGTCGGCGGGATGTACGACGAGACCACGAACGCGAACGGCGGCGTGGAGACGTCGATGCGGCTCGGCTTCGCCCACGCCGCGCGCGACGAGTTCCTGCGCAACAAGCACATCGAGGCCGAGCACCTCACGCACAAGTACGCGGAGCGCGGCGTGTACATGCTCGTCACCGCCGCCGCGATCGGCATCGACGAAGTGCGGCTGCGCCAGCCGATCCCACTGCACCGCCAGATCGTGAGCGCGTTGCGCGATGCGCCGCACGAGCTCTTCCGCGGCGCGCGCGAGCGGAAGCAGTTCATCCAGGTCTTCAAGCCGGCCACGCTGAAGCTGAGCGGCGCCACGAAGCCGAAGCCGCTGCACTTCAAACGCGGCGAGGAGCTGCGTCCCGAGTACGCGATCCGCAGCGGCGAGAACGGATTCTTCTCCGTTGCCAACGCCGACGCGCTCTATCGCGTGATGAAAGTGGCCTCGGTCTCCGAGCTCGGACACGTGCTGGCCACCGTCGGTCTCCTCGGCGACGACCCGAACGTGCCGTGGTTCTCGAACAGCATCTGCTACTACACCGAGACCTCGAACGAGACACAGGTGTTCGACTTTCTCGATCAGCCGGTGCTCTTCGGCACGCAGCTCAGCGGACTCGATCCGATGGCGTTGCAGGATCTCGGCTCCGCGAAGCATCAGGCCGAGCTGCACACGCTGGCGCTGCTGATCCTGCTGCACCGGCTGCGCACGCTCGACGCCGAATCGATCGAGGAGTTCCCGGATGGGTCGTTCAACGCGCGGAGGTTCTTTCTCGAGAATTCGAGCCCGCTGACGTTCCGCGACGTCGAGCAGTGGGACGTGGCCACGCTCGCGCGCGACCTGCACACGCTCGTCTCCGCCGACAAGCCCGGACAGTTGCTTCCGCTCAAGCCGCTCATCGATCCGAATCAGTTCGGCACGCGCGACGAGGCGCACATGGCCGTGCTGAAGGTCGTGCTCGACGCCGTTTTCGCGGTGACCTCGCTCGGCTCGCCGATCGTGATCGAAGACGAAGGCGGTACGCCGCTCGTCCGCAGCGGCTACTGGGTGGCCGCGCTCGGCGACATCGTCACCGACGATGACTCGCTGCGGCGCCTCTTCACGGATGCATTCGAAGCATGGAAACCGGCCTGCACGCTCGAGGAGTACCAGCAGTTCCAGATCGCGGTGAACGGCTTCATCGACCTGCGCCCGCACGCGATCGTCTCCAGCGCGAAAGTGTCCGCCGACATCACCGCTGGCTCGGTGACCGTGCATCGCGATGCCGATTCGTTCGCGCAACGCCTGTCGATGCTCGAGCCGTACTCGTTCTTCGCCACCGCCGGCCTGATCGCCATCGTGCATCGCCTGCGCGCGCTCGGACGCATGCTGTCGCAGGCGCGCACGGACCTCGGCACGATGCAGGACTGGGTCTGGACCATGCGTCGCGATCCGCGCGGCCACACGTACGTCGTCCCGGGCGTCGTGGAAGCGTTGCGCATGATCGCGGAAGGGCAGGAGAAAACCACCGGCACCGAATGGCTCGACGGCATCTGGGGCTACGAACGCCGCATGCCGGCGATGCGCATGGATGAGATCGTGGAGGCAGTGACACGACGAACGCGCTCCGCTGCGTCCTGACGATGGCGCTCGCGTTTCCCGCGCTCGCGAGCTCCGTCGCGTTTCACTACGGCCCTGCGCTGACGCAGCCGCAACTGGATTGGTTTGCACGCTTCGAGGTGCTGGTCACGCACGACCCGCTGCCGCGCGAGCAGGTCGCCGCACTGCACCGCCGCGGAACGAAGCTGGCTTTGTACGAATGGTCGGTCGCGCATTACGCGCCGCGTCCGCGCCTCCCTCTGCTCAAGGACCAACCGCTCCGCGGCCACGCCGGCGCGGAGGATCTCGACGCGTACTATTACGACCCCGCCGCGCCATCGTTTGCTGCTTCGCGGGCACGAGTGCTGGCCGCGCGCCTGCGCGAGGCCGGCTACGACGGCGTCTTCTTCGATACGACCACCGAGCAGAGCGTTCATCCCGATGCGCTCGCCGAATACCGCCGACGTCACCCCGCCCTTCCCTACGACGCGGCCTTCGCCCGATTTCTTCGCGCACTGCGCGAGGAGTTGAAGGATGGCGTGATCCTCACCAATCAAGGCTACCGCGCCGCGGAGCATTACCTCCCCTACGTCGATTACGACATCACGGAAAGCCTGTTCGTCGTGAACGGCCGCATGCGGCCATGGAACGAGCTCGACGCACTGATGCGGCAGTGGATCCTGCCCGCTGCCAGGCAATACCCGCGCGTGCGCTTCGTGCATCTCAACTACGTCGATGCCGCGAACGATGCGTCGATCGTTCCGGTCGTCGCCATCGCGCGCATGTACGGCCACGACGCCTTCGTGGCCTTGCCCGACGTCACGAAGACGGCCATGCACGAGGTGTACTTTGTGGAGCCGCATGCACTACCGTGAGGCGACCGCCGCCGATCGCGATCGCATCCTGGCGTTGCGCGCGCGCTGCTTCGGCGACGTCGATCCCGAGAAGTTCGACCCGCGTTTCTGGGACTGGGAGTTCGCGAACGCGCGGGTCTTCGTCGGCGAGGCGAATGGCGAGATCGTCACGCATCTCGCCATCGTGAACGGCCTGGCCGTCGATGCGATGACGGCGCCGGAGGCGCGCGGCAAGGGCGCGTTCACGGGCGTGGCGCGGTTTGCGACCGCGCAGGCAGGTGGCGAGAAGACTGCCTATCAGATCCGCGGCGCCGTCCTCGGCTCGATGCTGCGCAGCGGATGGACCATCGCGGACCGCGTGCCCGTATTGCTGCGGCCCGCGGGATGGTGGCGCGGCAAACGCGAGAAGCTTCGATCGCTCACGCGCGATGACGTCGCGTGGATGAACCGCCTCTCGCAACGGACGCCGGAGTTCCTCCGCTGGCGGTTCTTCGACAATCCTCGCTGGCAGTACGACGTCACCGGCAGCGATGATGGATACCTCGTCGCGCGAAAGACGAAGCTGAAAGGCTTCGACACGTACGCCATCGTCGACTTCGCCGGGCTCGATCGGAGACTTCTGCGAAACGCGGTCGAGGAAGCGAAAGAGAAACGCTGCACGCTGATCGCGGCACTGGTGTCGAGAAAGCATCCCGCATTCGGCCAGTTTCTGCGGCGCGGTTTCCTGCCGGGTCCGCACTGGTTTCGCCTGCTCGTCCATCCGCCGGAGATGGCGAAGCGGCGCTGGCAGGTGATGTGGGCGGACACGGACCATCTCTGATGAATGTCGTCTTCGTGTTCGCGCATCAGGACGACGAGATCGCATTCGCGTCGCGCATCCGCTACGCGCTCGAGCGCGGCGATCGCGTCGACTGCATCTGCCTCACCGATGGCGCGCCCCGAGTCGGTGCGCGAAGCGAGGATGAGGGGTCTCCCGGGACGACGTCGCACGAGACAACCCCTCATCCGCCTGCGGCACCTTCTCCGCTCACGAGGGGAGAAGGCGGACATCCGGCGGCTACGGCGCAGATCCGCGACGAGGAGTCGCGCCGTGCGCTCGCAAGGCTCGGCGCCGCGCCGCTGATCGTCGCGCCGCAGGAGCGCATCGCGGACGGTACGCTTCCCGAGCAGCTGGATCGCGCATTTGCGTTCCTCGAATCGGTGGCCGCACACGCGGACGAGATCGTCACGCTGGCGTGGGAGGGCGGCCATCAGGATCACGACGCCGCATTTCTCGTGGCCGCGGCGTTCGCGCGGCAGAAGGGCATCCGCTGTCTGGAGATGCCGCTGTACAACGGCGAGCACACGCCCGGCGCGTTCTTCCGCGTCCTGCATCCGGTTGGCGACGGCTGGACGTCGCGGCGCATCACGCTGCGCGAGCGCATCCACGACATCCTGCTGGCGCGCTTCTATCCCTCGCAGCGCAAGTCGTGGCTCGGTCTCGCGCCGCTGATGCTTCTCGGCCGCCCGCGCGAGCTCACTCGCGTCGCCGACCTTCGCCGTGCAGCGACCCCACCGCATCGGGGATCGCTGTTGTACGAGCGCCGCTTTCGCTATCCGTATGCGCGATTCGCAGGTCATGCAGCGCGCTTTCTTCGATCGCGAGCGGTCCCTGATTGACCGGCTCGCGCGGCACCGCGGCGAGATCGAGCTGGGCTGCTGACAGGAGGAGCTGCACGCCGACCATGATCATCAGCGCCGGCAAGACCACCGTGCCGGTCGGCGCCGCGCGTTCCTGCGCCGCGAACCACAGCCATTTCCACGCTCCGAACAGCACGCCCGTGAGCAGCACCGGCAATCCGATCGCGAGATGCAGCGACTCGAGATTGAAGTCGTAGACGAAGTTCTTCAGCACGATCCGCCGCAGCAGCGACGCCAGCAACCGTCCGGGAAACTGCCGCATCACGCGCGGGATCGAGAGGCTGGACGGCTCGCCCGCATACTGCGCCGGCATCGGGATCTCCTTCACCACCGCGCCGATCAGATAGAGATGGCTGAGCATCGAGATCTCGAAGTAGTACGTCGGATCGATCTTGTGCAGCGGAAGTTGCGAGAGCACGTCGCTGCGGATGGCCAGAAATCCGTTGGTCGGATCGAAGGAGCGCCAGTATCCGGTGGCCGCCTTGGCCAGAAAACTGAGCGCGACATTGCCGATGCGGCGCGCCTGCGGCATCGCGCGGATGGCGGCGAAATCGCGGAAGCGATTGCCTTTCGTGTAATCGGCCTCACCGCGGATCAGCGGCGCGATCAGCTCCGGCACGAGCCACAGCGGCATCTGTCCGTCGGCGTCGATCTTCACCACGATGTCCGCGCCCGACTCGATGGCCATCCGGTAGCCGGTCACCATGGCGGCGCCAACGCCGCGGTTCTGCTCGTGACGCACCACGATGATGCGCCGGTCGAGCTCCGCGTAGCGATCGGCGATCGCGCCGGTCTCGTCGCGGGAGCCGTCGTCGACCACGATGATCGTCGCGAACAGCGGCGGCAGCGCGCGCAGCACGCCGCCGAGCTCCTGCTCGACGTTGTACGCCGGCAGCACCGCCGCCACATGCACGCCCGCCGGTCTCACGATCGTCCCTCCGCGCGCACGATCTCATAGATGCGCACGTTCTCGTCGTCCAGCCAGATGCGGATGTTGTCGTGCGTGAGGCTGTAGACCGTGCACCAGGTCTGCAGCCGTTCCTCGACCGCGGCGCGATCGAAGCGCTTCGACCAGTTGTTGATCTGGAAGCGGTGCGGCGTCTTCTCGACCACGATGTAGACGCGCGGCGTCGGCACGCGCAGCGTCTCTTCGCCCGGATCGAACTGCTCGACGAAGTCGGCGCCGTTCAGATGGAAGCCGCGGCCGAGGACCATCGGATACTCCTGGCCGTAGCTGACCAGCGTCCAGGTGAATGGCTCGCGTTGCTGCGAGATGCGCAGGACGGCGTATGTGGTGGTGCCGTAGCCGGAGTAGTCGAGGATCCGCGCGCGCATCGACGCGCCGAAGAGATTCGGAATGGTGAGGCACCACAGCATGATGGTCAGCGCCGGCGCCGCGACGGCAAAACGCCGCGGCAGGCGAACCGCCAGTGCGGTGACGGCGATGCCGAGGAGCACCGCGATCGTCATCGCCAGCCAGGTGGCGTTGCGGCGCGTTTCGATGATCTCCGGGATGCCCAGCGTCGATGCGGCGTGCGTCAGCACGAAGAAGATCGTGCTGAGAGACGCGGCCAGCGTGTACGGCGCGCGCTTACGGATCGCAGCGATGGCCAGGATCACCGCGATGATGACGATGGCGATGAGGAACGGAGTGAACATCATGTACGCCGTCTCTTCGCCGCTGCCCGCGAGCGACCGCAGGAACGGGAAGTAATACAGCGCCGCGCCGCCCGCGTTCTCGCCGACGTTCGCATAGCGCAGGTAGCCGAGCATCCAGGAGCAGCCGATGGCGACGCCGATCGCGCCGGCGGTGGCGCCGCGGGCGATGTCGCCGACAACCGACAGCCGCGTCGCGAGCGCCGCCACACTCACCGCCGCGCACAATGCCAGCAGCGGCACGACCACGCCGGAATGCACGGCTGCGATCGCGGCGGTGCAGCCGGCGAATCCGATCAGGCGCCAGCGGTCGTGCGTGCGCAGCCAGTCGAGCAGGAACATCGCGCCGGGCAGCAGCAGGATGACCGCGAGCTCCTGCGGGAGCGTCGAGGTCTGGCGCTGGAACGCGGTCAGCAGCACGTCGAACTCGCCCGCGCCGGCGAGCTCTTCGTACGACTGCGACAGCAGTTGTCGCGCTTCCGGTTGGCTGCGCGTGGCCACGCTGCCGCCGAGGGCGAAGTACTGGCGCGCGCCGCCGATCATGGTGGCGAAGAGAAGGCCGGCCACGAGCGCGGCGATGTTGTTCCGCGTGATGCGGCGCGCGGTGTCGGCGACGGCGATCACGATCAGCACGCCGGCGAACGCGCCGAAGAAATTCAGCAGCAGGATCGCGTCGACGTTCGTCAGCCGCTGGATGGCGAGCAGCAGGAAGTGCATGCCGCGCGGATACGGACCCCAGGCGGGATCGACCTGGCGTCCTTCATCGAGAAGGCGCATCAGGTAGAGGTGCACGAACGTGTCGGAGAAGCCGAGGTTCGCGGTGGCGAACGCACGGTAGAAGCGGGTGATCGCCGCCACCACGCCGACGGTTGCGAACGTGAGAATCGTGCCGCGATGCTCGCGCCAGCCGCTCGCGCGCAGGCGCTCCGCGAACAGCGGCAGCGGCGAACGGACACCGTCCAGCCTGCGCAAGGCGAACAGCACCGCCGCGCGATACGTCTCCGAGAGCCAGTGCAGCGGCGGCAGTCCGGCGGCGCGCGCGCGTCCGAGCACGATGATCGTCGCGAAGAGCGCGAGATAGGTCAGCGTGCCGGCGACGTTCAGCAGCGTGAAAAGCTGGCCCGCCAGCGTCAGCAGGGTGATGCCGGCGCCGAGGTTCCACCAGAACCACTCCATCCGCGACAGCGATTCGGGGCGCCGCCACGCCAGCGCCGGCACGATCAGGAACAGCACCAGCAGCGCCGCCGAGATGCGCAGAACCGTGTCGATGGCGTAGAGCGTGTACATGACTCAGTAAGCCGCGTAGTAGGAGTAATCGAGCTCGTCGAGCGCGCGGCGGGCGGCGCGCGCGGCGAAGATGCACATCACGATTGCGCCGGCCAGCAGTCCCGCCGCGGCGGCCCAGTAGGCGATGGCGCGGCTGCAGACGAATCCGACCGCGACGTCCGTCACCAGCGCGAGGGCCAGCGTGCGCACGGCCGCGTCGACGCGCGACAGCGTGAGCAACAGCAGCAGATTGCGCACGGCGAACATGAAGAACACGTACGCCACCGCCGCGATCGGCAGCACGCGCATGGTCACCACCGAGCCGAGCGCCTCCTGGAAGCGCGCGTTCGGCACCTCGTGCAACGCGACGAAGAGCGCGTACGTCAGCAGCAACGCCACCACGGCCGCGAGCGCGAGTTGCCACGAGCGGCGCCGATGGCCGTGCCGCTGCTGCCCGACGAACGCATCCGCGTCGCTGTGCTTCATCCGCTTCTCGTGCGGGATCAGTTTCTCCGAGAAGCGCTCGATCGCGTACTGCACGACGCCGCCCATCACGATCACGACTACCAGTGCCAGGTCCATCGCCAGCTCGTAGCGCACGTTCAGCCAGAAGCCGTACGGCGGGAAGTCTTCGCGTCCGACCGGCGTGGTCCACGCGATCACGCGATCGGCGAAGAGGAACGCGTTGAACAGCAGGCCGTAGACGAAGTAGCGCGAGGTGCTGAACACGAGCACCGCCAGCCGCGGCGGATTCACGGGCGCGCCGTTGCGTGCCGCCGCCATGTGCCGCAGGAAAAACTGCGCGGCCGCGATGCTGAGCACGTCCGCCACGATCACGCCGATGGCGTTCGCGACGATCGGAGTCGCGCCGAAGAGCTTCGCCGCCGCGATGACCACGGCCAGCGACAAGGCCGTGATCACCGACAGCAGGACGGTCTTGCGCACGAGATAGATCAGCGCCCACGACAGCCAGAGCACCGTCAGTCCGGCGTAGAACGCGGCCGCGATGAGCATCATCGACCACGGCAGCGCGCGGAAGGCGAGGTTGAGCAGCAGCGCGGGAACGAGCAGCAGGAGCGTCGCGCGCCAGGCCAGCGCGAAACCTTTCCACGCCGTCCAGCGCGCCAGGCCGGGCTCCTCCTGATAGATGTAGAAGAAGCCGCGGCGGACGATGGCCTGCGCGAAACCGCCGGCCGCGACGTAGCTGGCGATGAACCCGAGGGCGATGGCGCTGCCTTGCGCGAGCTCGAGATCGAGGGCGCCCCAGATGCCGTAGCCCCAGGTGAGCATCGCCGCGGCCTGCAGCGCCATCGGCAGCGCGAAGGCGATGCCGGCGAAGTAGCGGCGCAGGAAGCGCAGCACGGGAATCACGCGCGGACGCGGATCCTCGCCTTCCATCGCGAAGCCGTACGCGCCGTCGTGGAAGCGCCGCTCGATCGCGCGCGCGAGCTCGAACAGATCGCGTACGCCGTAGCCGCTGCGCGCGTCGTGGTCGCGCAGGCCGTTCACCTCGAGCTGCGCGGCGATCTCCCACGCGTCCTTCGGCATGCCGATGGTGGCGATGATGCGGCGCCCGAGATCGTCGATGGGGGTCATATGTGGAGTGCGGCAGCCGCGGCTGCCGCTTTCATGCGGTGGCCGCAGCCACCGCGGGAGATACGACGGCGGTGGCCGCCGCGTACGAAGGCGGTGGCTGCGGCCACCGCACTCCAGAACGACCTCACGCCGCCGCCTCCGGGCGCGCCATGCGCCGGTACAGCTCGAGATACGCGGCGATGCTGCCGTCGAGGCGGAATTCTTCGAGGACGCGCGAGCGTGCGCGGCGGCCCATGCGCGCGCGCAGCGGCGCGTCGTCGAGGAGCTGCCGCACCGCGGCGGCGAAGCCGTCGACGTCGCGCGGACGCACCAGCATCCCGCATTCTTCGAGCGCCTCGCCAACGCCGCCGACGTCGCTGGCGACCACCGCCCGCTCGCACGCCATCGCTTCGATGACCGAGTACGGAAAGGCCTCGGAGATGCTGGTCAGCAGCACCACATCCGCGTCGCGATATGCGCGCACGACGTCATCGGCGGCGCTGCCCATGGCCACCGTGCTCTCGAGCGCCAGCTCGCGGCGCAGCGCCAGGCATCGGTCGTAGTACTCGCGATCGCCGACGCTGCCGAAGATCGTGAAGCGGACGCCGGGATGCGTCTGCCGCACGCTCGCGGCCACGCGCAGGAACGTCTCGATGTCCTTCAGCGGATCGATGCGCGCCGTGGCGATGACGTGCGGCGTGCCTTCGCGCCGCGGGCCGGCCGAGAACAGCTCCGGATCGACGCCGTTGTAGATCACGCGGATCTTGTGCTGCGGCGTTCCGTGCGCGAGCTCCCAGCGCGTGTTGTAGTGACAGACCGGCGCCACGACGTCGGCGTGAAAGTAGTTCGCGCGCACGACCGCGGTGATCAGGTTGAGCAGGAACTGCTTGCAGAAGAAGAGACGGCGGAAGCGGGAGAGAAAGAGGTTCTGCTCGCGGAGGTAGACGCCGTGCTCGGTGACGATCATCGGCGTGCCGCGGCGCACTTTCGCGGTGATGCACGGGATTCCGCAGAACGCGGCCGCGGTGGTGTGCGTGACGCTCACTTCGGGGACGCGCACGGTGAGCACGATCAGAAATCGATACAGCCAGCGCAGGCATTCGGTGAGGTCGAAGAGCGACGGCGCCTGATGCTCGCGCGCGGCCGCCGGCAGCAACGCCGCGGCGCGCGCGCTGAACTCCGCCATCTCCTGCGTGAAGGCGTTCCAGACCGGACGCGACTTCATGGTCACGCTGTAGTCGAAGCGCGCGAAGAAGTCTTCCAGCTGCACGAGCAAACGTCCGAAGTGCGCGGGATCGCCATTCGCGTTCACCGCCTGGAGGAACGCGCGAAACATCGGCACGAATGCGCGCTCGATCTCGTCATCGGTGGTGCGGCGTTTCCGCTCGTAGAGCTCGGCGAACGAGGCGTCGGCCGCGAACTCGGACGGCTCTTCGATTCCCCAGAGCGGCACGGTGATGATGCTGCGCACGTTCGCGGGCGGATCGAACCGCGCCTCCATGTGCGGATTCATCATGATGGGCAGGAGCGTGTAGCGGACCTCCGGCGTGTTGCGCAGCAACGCGTCGCACCACGTGCTGACGCCGCCGGGGGCGTACGGGTACGTGCCTTCGGTGGTGAGGAGGACAGTCAGCTGGTGCTGATCAGCCTTCTCCCCTCGGCGGAGGGGAGAAGGTGCCGAAGGCGGATGAGGGGTGTTCGCGGTCAGCACGAGGAGGACCCCTCATCCGCGCCGCGCGCACCTTCTCCCCTCTGCCGAGGGGAGAAGGCTACTTCCTCGGAAGTCTTCACAGCCGCCTCTTCAGAATCTGCTGGTACTTCCACAGCTCCACGCGCGCGGCCAGCAGATCGCTCTCGCGGCGCGCGCGGTCGGCGGCGATTTCGGCGGCGTCGTTCTCGGGGCGCACGCCGGCGGCCACCAGGCGAGCCATCGACGCTTCGCGATTGCGCGCCACGTCGACCATCTGCTGCAACAGTCCGATCCTCTTCTCCAGCGATGCGACGCCGAGCCACAGCGTCGAGGTCTGCCTGCGGATCAGATCCTTCGTGATGCGCCGTTCCAGGCTGGCCTGCTCGGCCTGCAGTCGCGCCTCGGCCACGCGGCGTGCGGTCGCGGAGTCGAACATCGGCAGCGCGATGGTGAAGCGGATCCCGAACATGCCGTAGCCGCCGCCGTCGTCGGTGATGTCGCGCAGCGCGGTCACGCCGCCGAACGCGGACATCATCACCTGCGGCTTGCGCGCGGCTTCGGCTTCTTCGAGCGCGAGCTTCCTGCGCTCGAACAGCATCGCCGCGCGCGCGACGCCCGGATCGGCTGCGACCAGCGGCTCGGGATTCGCGGCCACGGCCAGCGCGCGCGATTCCTGCGGCTGCTCGACCTGAATCTCGATCTCGAGCGGCTCGGTGGATGGATCGCCCATGAGCTGGCGCACGTGCGTTTCGGCTTCGAGGCGTTGCAGCTCGAGATCGAGGAGCTGCGACTCGGCGACGATGGCCTGGTCCTCCCACTGCGCGGCGGTGACGTTCGAGATCTCCTGCATCTCCAGCATGCGCCGCGCGCGTTCGCGCATCGCCACGGCGCGCTGCAGGCCGGCGTCGAGGATGCGCAGGCGCTCCTGTGCGGCGTAGAGACGCGCCACCGCATCGAGCGTTTCGCGGAAGAGATGGTCCGACGACTCGCGCAGGCGCTGCCGGAACGACTCCGCCTCCAGGTGCGCGAGGCGGATCTGCTTTTCGCGAATGCCGCCGTCGATGAGCGGATAGTCGACCGACAGCAGCGAGGTCAGCGCGTCGTAGCGATACGCGTTGCGGGCCAGGAAGTCGACGCTGTTCGCGGTGGTCGCGGAGGTCTCGATGCGCAGGGTCGGGAAGCTGATGCGCGGTGGCGGCGCGTCCAGCACATCGGCCGCGGCGATCGCGGACGGAGAGACGTCGTGCGCCTTTTCGACGCGCGCCAGGACCTCGTCGAACGTCAAGCGCGTGACCGCAGGCGCATCCTGCGCCAGCGCGATGACAGCCGCCAACAACGCGATTCGGATCATGGAATGGTGATGATCGCGGACGTTCCCGGCTGCAGCATGCGGTCGGGATTGGGGATGTTCACGATGATCGCCGCGCCTCCTTCGCCGCCCGGCGGGATCACGCGCGCGATCGGCTCGCGGTAACGGCGCGAGGGGATGGTGCCGAGCTTCACGTCCACCGGCATGCCGGCGCGGACGAAGCGAAACAGCTCCGGCGCAAGCGGCGCCTGCACGCGCGCGGTGGTGGAGTCGACGATCTCCGCGATCGGATCGCGCGTGAAGACGTCGCTGCCCGGTTTCACGCGCAGCCGCGCGATCGC
>CAMPKJ010000027.1 GCA_946887105.1 uncultured Acidobacteriota bacterium
GCACGACGCCCGCGGTCGGCGCGAGCGGCACGATCACCTGCACTGCCGCAACCATGGCTTCCGGCACGACGGCCACATTCACGCTGGTCGTCGACGTCGCAGGCAGCGCGAGCGGCACCATCAACAACACCGCGACCGCCACCAGCGACACTGACGACAACAACGGCGCGAATGACTCCGGCAGCGCACCGCCAGTCACCGTCGGCGGCGCAGGCACCGCGGATCTCGGCGTGACGAAGTCGACCAACACTACGACCGCGTCCGCGGGCGACACCGTGACGTACACGATCGTCGTCACGAACAACGGCCCGGACGCCGCGAACGGAGTCGTGGTCACCGACACCCTCCCGCCGCCGCTGCTGTTCCAGTCGATCACTCCGGCGGCGACGTTCACCTGCGACACTCCGGCGGTAGGCTCGACCGGCACCATCACCTGCAATGGCGGTCCGCTGGCGAACGGCGCGACGGCCACGTTCACGCTCGCGACCACGATCGCGCCTGGCGCAAGCGGCTCGGTCGTGAACAATGTCTCGGTCGCGTCGAACGCCACCGATTCGAACGGCACCAACTCGACGGCAGCCGGGCCGGGCGTCATCGTCGGCACCGCCGATCTCGCGATCACCAAGACCACCAACGTCACGCAGGCGCAGACCGGCAACACCATCAACTACACGATCACGGTCACGAACAACGGCCCGGATGCCGCGACGAACGTGATCGTCAACGATGATCTGCCGGCCGGCCTCCAGTTCGTGAGCGCCACGCCGTCGCAGGGCTCCTGCAACAACGCCGATCCGTTGAGCTGCAACCTCGGCACGCTGGCCAGCGGCGCCAGCGCGACCATCGCGCTGCAGGCGCTCGTCACCGCCACGAGCGGCACGGTGAGCAACACCGCCACCGTCACCTCGGATGTCGACGACGACAACCTCGGCAACAACACCGGCTCGAGCACGCCGACCCCGGTGGCCCCCGGAGCCGGCGAAGCGACCGGCATCCCGACGCTGTCCGAATGGGCGCTGATGGCGCTCGTCGCGATGCTTGCACTGGCCGCCGTGATGAAGATGAGGATGTAAGAACAACGCCTCACGCGCCGGGCGTTTGGGAGCTCTCCCCCAGACGTCCGGCGCGGATTCCCCCCGCTAGACAACCACACGCTCCCATCCGTACTCACCATTACGCGATGTGGCTGCCGTGACGTTGCACCCCCTGAAACGCGCGAGCGGCTATGCCCCGCTTCCATGGGGCGTCGACCTGTTGCTCACCGACGCGTGCAATCTGCGCTGTACGTATTGCCCCATCACCACGGACATGAACGTCCTGCGGCCGAGCGCGGTGATGGATACCGGCAAGGCGATTCGATTCCTCGAATCTGTCGCCTCGTTCCGCCCGATGATTCGGATGTTCGGCGGCGAGCCATTCCTGCATCCGGATTGGCCGGCCATCTTCGCTTCAGCCGTGGCCAACCGACTTCCGATCACTGTAGTGACGAACGGAACGCGGCTGGTCGGGCGCGCCGAGGAATTGGTCCGGAGCGGCCTTCTTGCCGTCGGCATCTCGGTCGATCCGCCTGAGCCGCACGACCGCTATCGCGGCAAAGGCACCTTTGCTATCTGCGAGGCAGTGGTCGCGGAAATCAATGCGGCGAAGAAGGCGCTCGGATCGATCACGCCGCAGGTCGAGATCTACACGACCGTGTATGACGGCACGTATTCACTGCTCACCCGCTGGGCGGATCGTCTCGCGGAGTGGAACATCGACACGCTGCGGCTTCAACATCAGATCTGGCTTCGGACCGCACAGCGCCCGATATCCGAGCAACTGATCGCCAATGCGATAGGCGATTCGACATTCTTCCGCTCCGATGTGGACACCTACTGCAGTGACGTCATGCCGGACGTCGACGTCGGGATTCTCGAGCAGCAACTGCGGCAGCTGGAAACGACGCGATACCCCTTCCGGATCGAAGTACACCCTCCGCTGCCTGTACGGGAAATGATGGAGTTTTACCGAGACCCCGAATTTCGCCGGCAGACCGCACGCCCATGCACCCTGATCTCGAGCTATGCGTTCGTCGATCCGCGAGGCCGGCTTTATCCGTGTCTCACGTTGGACATGGGCAACGTCTTCGAGCAGCCGTTCGAAGAGGTATGGAACGGCCGGCGTTTTCGGGCATTCCGGCGCCTCTTGCGGCGCGAGGAACGCCTTCCGCTCTGCGAACGTTGCCCGGCGTGACGTCGTTCGAACCGCGTCCGCTACTGCACGATCCGCCTCTCGAGATCGTGCTTTACAGGCGCTGCCGCGGGCGCGCCGGCGGCTTTTTGCGCAAGGTATTCATATTGAACGACACCGTAATCCAGCGACACGTTTTCCACCGGAATGTCGCCCGGACCACCGGACACGCTGTAGTTGGAAATGACGACGTGTTGCATCACCACGCGCAGATACGGGACCGGAGTCTGGACCGCCGCACCGTCGCTTCGGAAGCACGTGAGCGTCACCTTCCCGAACTGTTTTCCGCTCCAGCAATACTTGAGCAGTTCGCTGGTTGCTCCGTCCAGGTACTTTGTAAACGTCAGGTTCTGGTGGGTTGCCTGCTCTACGCCGCCTGACCCTGCCGCCGTGCGAGTGGGGCTGGTCGGCTGCGCGAATCCATGACTCCATGAAAGCACTTCGAGCTCGCCGGCATGATCACCCGTCGCCGATCCGCTCACGGCCGGTTCCTCGAATTTGATGTACATGTTCGTCGCCATCCGTCTGCTCCTCTCGTTCCGATTCTCTGCGTGTTCCTATTCTAACGGGCACCGCGGCTGGCCGTGCTGGACGTTCCAGTAGCGAGGTTCGTAGTGACTGTGCATGTTTGAAGAGGACCGCCCTTCCGACCTCGAAGAGTTGCGGCTGAAACTGTCGTGGCGCGCACCGACCACGGACCCGACCCGGATCCTCGGTCTCTTCATGGACCAAAACAACAAGTGCAATCTTCGTTGCCAGATGTGCGGCTTCAGCGACGCACGCGTTGCCGGGATCGCGAAATACGATATGCCGCGATGGCTGTACGACAAGATCGCCGCGGAGGTTTTCCCGCTCGCACGATATGTCTGTCTCTCGTTGATGACCGAGCCATTCATGACGGCCGACTTTTCGGCTCGGCTTCAAAGCGTGCGTGAGTTCGATGTGCCGTTCAGCGAAGTCATCACCAACGCGACGCTGCTGACGGCGGCAGCCGTGGAGAAGATCCTCGAGGCCCGCTTGAGCCGGATCATCATTTCCATCGACGGAGGAACCAAAGAAACATTCGAACGGGTCAGGGTTGGCGCCCGCTTCGAACGCGTCATCGCGAACTGGCACCTCATGCAGGCCGCGCGAAACGCAGCCTCGGCCCGCCTGCCGATCATGAGAGTCAAGCACGTTTTGTCGGAGCTCAACATCGACGCGTTCGATGAATTCGTGCGTCTCCTCGAGGAACTTCGGCCGGAGGAAGTCGCCGTAAGGACCGTCTCTCGCATGAGCGACGCCATCATCCAGGAAACCACGGATACGACGTTCTGGAAGAAGGTTTGCGCAGCACGCGAAACGCTTTCGGATTTTTGCCGTCGCACCGGGGTCGTCGATTCAGGGTACCTGCGCGACCGTCCAACCAGGATCGAGCTCTTCTCCGACGATCACATGAGCCTGATGTGCCGGTACCCTTGGGAAATGGTTTCGATTCATCCAAACGGGGACGTATACCCGTGCATGGCGTGGTCACGGCCTCCTGTCGGGAGTCTCGTCACAGAGACGTTCGAACAGATCTGGAACGGACCAGCGCTTTCCGATCTTCGGCGAGAATTCGAAAGCGAAAGACCCGGCGTTGATTGCCTCCACTGCGTCGTCCGCAAGGCGGCTGACGATCCTGATGACGATTTCTTTTTTCGGAAGCTTGCCAAGCCGGCTCCGCCCACGACCCCGGGCGAAAGTGTTACGCGTTCAATGCGATCTCGCTGATCGCGTGAATGGCGCGGTCGAGGTGCTCGCGCGTATGTGCGGCGCTGATCTGGCAACGGAGCCGTGCCTGTCCTTGTGGGACGACCGGGAAGCCGAAGCCGGAGACGTAGACGCCGCGTTTCAGGAGCTCCTGCGACATTGCGATGGCCTTGGCCGTGTCGCCGATCAGGATCGGGACGATCGGGCTGATGCCTTCGCGCACGCGCACGCCGCGTGAGGTGAGCTGTTCGCGGAAGTAACGCGTGTTCTCGCGCAGGCGCTCGACGAAGCTGTGGTCGCGCTGCACGAGATCGATGGCCGCCATCGAGCCCATCACCACCGCCGGCGGCAAGGTGTTCGAGAAGAGGTACGGACGCGATTTCTGGCGGAGGTAGTCGACCAGCACTTTCGGGCCGGTGGTGAAGCCGCCGTGCGAGCCGCCCAGCGCTTTGCCGAGCGTCGAGGTGTAGGCGTCGATCTTTCCGAAGACGCCCTGTTCCTCCGGCGTTCCGCGTCCGGTCTTGCCGAGGACGCCGGTGCCGTGAGACTCGTCGACGACGAGGAACGCGCTGTATTCGCGGGTGATCTCGATCAGCTCCGGCAGCGGCGCGAGCGAGCCTTCCATCGAGAACACGCCGTCGGTCATGACCAGCTTGTTGCGCGCGTCCCTGGTTGCCTCGAGCGCGCGGCGCAGATCATGGACATCTCGGTTCTTGTAGCGTTCCTTGCGCGCTTTCGACAGGCGGATGCCGTCGATGATCGACGCGTGATTGAGCTCGTCCGAGATGATGGCGTCCTGCTCGGTGGTGACGGTCTGGAACAGTCCTTCGTTCGCGTTCCAGCACGAGCCGTAGAGGATGGTGTCCTCGGTGCCGAGGAACTCCGCGATTTTCTCCTCGAGCTGGCGATGGATGGTCTGCGTCCCGCAGATGAAGCGCACGGAGGCGAGGCCGTAGCCGTAGTCGCGCTCCGCCTTCTCCGCCGCCTCGACGATCGCGGGGTGATTGGCGAGCCCGAGGTAATTGTTCGAGGTGAGCATGATCACCTCGCCGAACCCTTCCACTTCGACGAGTGGCCCCTGCGGACCCTTCAGCGCCAGCTCGCGTTTGAGCGTGCCGGCCGAGGACATCTGATCGAGCTCGGAGGCGAGGGTGTCGAGGAGGTTCATGGGCGGGGATGATACGGGAAGTCGCAGAGTCTCAAAGTCGCAAAGTCTCAAAGGAGATGCGCGCCGCCTCTTTGAGACTTTGAGACTCTGCGACTTTGCGGCTCCTACTCGTTGTCATACTTCAGATCGCGGCGATAGCACCGCTGCGCGTCCATGTCGAAGACCACGCAGGAATCGATGGGGCGGGAGTAGACGTGCATGCTCACGCAGCGCTCGTTCCACTCGGCCAGGTTGCGGATGCGATGGATGGTTTGCGTTTTATCGACGGTATTCAGCGGTCCACCGGGAATGGCCAGCTCGTTGTGCAGGTGCTCCATGTCGATCTTCGTCGCGCCGGCCAGGCAGTCCATGCCCACGACCTGCTGGTTCTCGGGACGGTTGCAGTCGACCTTCCGGTAGTTCTCCACCAGCAGCTTTCCCTCGATCATGGTCATCCAGCCGAGCTGCCCGTTGTGCGTGTGCAGCGGCGTGACCGCGCCGATCGGCCAGCAGATCAGCATCACCTCGATCATGTCGTTGCGGAAGATCTTGTTGCGCGTGTGCCGGTCGTCGAGCCACAGCTTGTAGCGCTCGAGGTCCTCCGGGCGGATCTCGTACGCCACCAGGTAGTCGTAGATTTTCTGCTTGGTGATGATCCCCTCGGAAAGCCGGCGAATGCCGTCCACGAACTGCTCCGCCGAGATGGGCGTCGGCGAATAGATCGCCTGAGGAACGGCGGTGAGGTTCTGCGTCTCCATGTACGGCCTCCGATCGCGGGAAATATAGTCCCTCGCGGGACAGCCGAGCAATTCGCGTGCGTGATCCGAGTTCCTCGGAGTTCCTCGGGTTCCTCGGGTCCCTCGGAGTGGATCGAAGGCCCTCCGAGGAACTCCGAGGAACCGAGGAACCGAGGAACTCGCCCCTGTGCTAGTGTTCGCGCCGTCCATGAGAGATCAGGCTCAGAACGTCGCAGTCATCGGTGCGCAGTGGGGAGACGAGGGAAAAGGGAAGATCGTCGACCTGCTGTGCGAGTCGTTCGACGTGGTGGCGCGGTACCAGGGCGGCCACAACGCCGGCCACACGGTGAAGTTCGCCGATCAGCACTTCGCGCTACGGCTCATTCCGTCCGGCATCATCCATCCGCAGAAGCTCTGCCTGCTCGGCAACGGCATGGTCATCGATCCGGCGGCGCTGCTCGAGGAGATCGGAAACCTGCGCGCCGCTGGCGTGGTCATCGAAGAGAACCTGCTCGTCAGCGACTCCGCGCATTGCATCCTGCCCTACCACAAGGCACTCGACCTCGCGCGCGAGGCGGCCGCGGGCGTGGGGAAGATCGGCACCACCGGACGCGGCATCGGTCCGGCCTACGAGTCGAAGGTCGGACGCTACGGGATCCGCGTGGCTGACCTGCTCGATCCCGAGGTGCTGCGGAAGAAGATCGAGTTCACGTGCGCCGAGCGCAACGCCGTGCTCTCCAGCGTCTACCACGGCGAGACCTTCGATCCGGGCAAGCTGTACGACGACTATCTCGCGTTCGGCGAGATCCTCGCGCCGCGCATCACCAACGGCACCACCTGGATCAACGAGCACATCCGCGCCGGTAAGCGGGTGATGTTCGAAGGCGCTCAGGGAATGATGCTCGACATCGATCACGGGACGTATCCGTTCGTGACCTCGTCGAACACGGTCGTCGGCGGCGTCTGCACCGGGCTCGGCGTGGCGCCGAAGCACATCCACACCGTTCTCGGCGTGGCGAAGGCGTACACCACCCGCGTCGGCGGCGGCGCGTTCCCGACCGAGCTCGATGACGCGCACGGCGAGCACCTGCGCAAACGGGGCAATGAGTTCGGCACCGTCACCGGCCGGCCGCGCCGCACCGGCTGGCTCGATCTGCCCGTCCTGAGAACCGCGGCGATGCTGAACGGTCTCGACGAGCTGGCGGTCACGAACCTGGACGTCCTCGACGAGTTCGAAGAGATCCGCATCTGCACGAGCTACAAAGTGCGCAACAAGACCTGGAACACGTTCCCGGCGTTCGCGGTCGAGCACAACGACTACCAGCCCGAATACCGCACGTTCAAGGGATGGAAGACGTCGACCGCCGGGATCACGTCGTACGACGATCTCCCCTCCACCGCGAAGGACTACATCCGCTTCATCGAAGACGAGACGGAGACGACCGCGAGCATCATCTCGACCGGTCCGCGGCGCGAAGAGACGATTCTGCGTTGAGCGATCGCGCGGCGACTGGCGCGAAGATGCGCTAACGGCAGGCGGGCGATTTCACGCCCATCACCGTCTCGTACGTCTCGAAATCGGCGACGGCGGGGTCGCCGCCGGCGTACGGCGCGCGCGGGTTGTACTGAATCTCCAGCTGGATGCATTGCGCGACCGACGCATCGCCGGTCAGCCGCTCCGTGAGATGCAGCGCGCCGTCGATGCTCGCGGACACTCCGCCGGTGGTCATGCGATTGCCGCAATCGACCCAGCGCGGGTACCCGTTCGCGACGGTGACGTTTTTGTAGCCGCGCAGACGATCGAGCGCCGCCCAATGCGTCGTGGCGCGATGTCCATCGAGCAGCCCCGCCTCGGCCAGCAATACCGCTCCCGTGCAGACCGACACGACGTATCGCGCGTGCTTGCCACGGCGCTTCAGGAATTTGATGTAGCGCGTATTCGGAACGATGGCGTCGAGCGTCTGCGTGCCGGGCACGAGCAGGACATCCAGCTTCGGGCAGTCCTCGAACGAGACCTGCGGCGTGAACACGAGGCCCTGGCCGGAATGCACCGGATCGCCGGTCTGACCGATCAGCAGCAGTTCGACATTCAGCTTCGGGTAGTACTTCGTGATGCGACCGAGAACGTCCCACGGCGCGGCGACGTCGATCTGATCGACGCCTTCGTACACGGGGATGCCGACGGTGAGCTTCGCCAACTACTGCGCTTTCGGCGCGAGCGTCGTCGCTTCCTCGACGCTGCTGCGCAACTCTTCGACGAGGTGCTCGCTGGTGAGATTCTCGTCGAGCTCGATCATGCGCACCGGCGTCCAGCGGCCATCGTCGAAGACGCTGTAGCGGAACTGCGCATCCGGCGTGAAGAGCACGATGCGCTCACCGCTGACGAATGCCTGGACCGCGGCGGAGCTGTGCGAAGTCAGCCGCGCGGGCGGCGTGCGTTGCGTTGTTTTTCCGGACGGGCGCCAGATGCGCGCATCGCTCGAAACGCGTTTCGGCTCGAT
The DNA here is from genome assembly GCA_946887105.1 of uncultured Acidobacteriota bacterium. The sequence continues at coordinate 8,346 of CAMPKJ010000027.1, forward strand.
GCGCACGCGCGTCACGGCGGTGGTCTGCTCGCCGCCGAAGAGCACGTCGATGAACTTGCCGGTGCGGCTCATCGCCAGCGGCGGATGCTCGACGTCGCCCGTCTCTTCCGCTTCCGTGGCTTCGCGCGCCGCGGAAGCATCGGTGTCGAACGAGCGCAGATCGGCGATGTCGGTGGAGAGATGGTGACTGCCTTCGAAAGCAACCAGCGCGTACTCGGGCGTTGCATCCGCGCCGAGATTCCACCATGTCGCGTGCAGCAGCGTCGTGTCGGCCTCGTCGCCCTTTTCGCGCGCGTGCGTGAGGATCACTTGCAGTCCGGCGCGGCGTCCGCTCTCGCCGCCGGCGACGAGGTGGACGTCCGACCATTCATCGTTCACATTCAGCGCGGCGAGACGAATCTCGTCGACGCCTTCCGCCGAGCGGTGCCAGAGCACGAACACCGTGCCGGTGGCAGCATCGAACGCCAGACGCGCATCGGACTCGGTGGCCTCGTCGTCCGTGGTCGGGACGATCAGCGTCTCCTGCGTCTCGCCGCGGCGCCGGCTCAGTTCGAGCTGCGCGGACGGCTTCGATGCGTCGATCGCGTAAACGGTGCTGTCCGGCCGCAGCACGGCCTGCATCGCGTTCTGCGCGGACGCGAAGCTCGCGGCCAGCAGGAGCGCAACGAGGACGGCTGTGACACGGCGAGTCATCGATTCAGGCTTTCCAGTTCACCACCGAACAGACGTCCACGGCGATGAGCAGTTGTTTCACGTTGCGGAAATCGGGATAGAACGACGCTACCACATCGAACAGTGCGTCGGCTTCGTCGTAGCGGCCGGTGCGCACGCAGATCTCGCCGACCAGGTGATGCGCGTTGCGCACCTGGCGCGGCACGGCGGCGAGCTGCATTGCGGCGCGGCCGAAACGCTCCGCCGCCCCGTTGTCGCCCAGCTCCATGGAGCCGAAGCAGAGGTCGAGAAACGCCTCCGCGCGATCGTACGTGTCTTCGAGCTCGGGCAACGCGCGCTCGAGCAGCCGCACGCCGTCGGCGCATTCGCCACAGAGTACTTTCGCGCCGCCGAGGTTCGCGTGAACGGCCGCGGTGAGGCTGCGGCGGTGATCGCTGTCGTCCATCAGCTCGAGCACGCGCGCCGCTTCATCGAGCGCGTCGATGGCCAGCGCGAACTGCGAATCCGCCACGAGCGTGACGCCGAGGTGATTGAGGACGGAAACGCGTGCGATCGGATCGCCGAGCTCGTCGGCCGCGCGGCGTGCGATGCCGCCATAGAAAATCGCGCGCGGGCGCTGATCGCGTTCGCACAGATGGCGCTGCAACGTATTCGCCGCCAGGTAAACGTGCCGCGCCGAACGGTGGCGCATCACGATGCCCGGCAGCGCCGCGATCTCAGGTCCCTCGCGATCGAGCGCGATCAACGCCTCCGCCTTGCGGATGGTGATCAGCTCGCGCGTTTCGTCATCGATTGCGACCGCGGATGCGCGCTCGTACTGCGCGAGTGCAGCGTCAGCATCGCCGCGCCACATCTCCTGCAGGCCGAGATCGCAGTGTTGCAGGGCTTCCCGATCAGACACGTCCATGAAAAGTATCGCGGATTCTAATCCAGAATCACCTCAGGATCTCGTCGATCGTTCCCTGCGACACCGGGTGGTACGTCGGACGCGCCTTGGCGTAGATCTGTTTTGCGAACGCCAGGTCCTCCGGATTCTTAGCCAGTTTCTCGTAAAGCGGCCTCAGAAACTTGCGCCGTCCCTGCGCGGTCAGGAAGCGCTCGATGGCCGGATACGCGCCCTTGTACCGCGCGTCGATCGACTTCTCCAGCCACGCCGAAAGCACTTCGCTGTTGCCGCTTTCGCTGAGGTCGAAGCGTCCGTCGAGCATGGCCATCCGCTCCGGCGGGAGCACCGGCAGCGACTGGATGAAGTGCACGCGCTCGTGCGACGACCACTTGTCGAGCGTCAACGCGTCGACCGATCCGCCGTTCGCATACGCCTTTGCCTGAGCCTCGACGGTCGCGAATGCCTGCGAGCGCGGCTGCGGCATGTTCGCCGGCAGCGACGGTCCATGAATCCATTGGTTGATGTCGACCTTCTGTACGACGTCCGGGAGCTGCGCCTTCAGATAGCTCTTGAACGTCTCCGTGTCCATCGGCTTGAACGCGTTGCTGGTGAAGTACGTGCGGAGGAAGGTGTCCCACGTTTCGCGTCCGGCCGTCTCTTCGAGCAGGCGCAGGAAGAGCGCGCCTTTTTCGTAGACGATGCCCGGCGCTTCATCGGGATCGCGGCCGGTGAGATCGACGTAGAGGTGCTGGTCTTTCTCCGGAAGCGTGGCCAGCTCTTCCTTCACCTCGGTGACGCCGAGCTGCCACAGCATCTCGGAGTACTCGCGTCCGTACAGCTTCTCGGTGATGCGATGCTCGAAGTAGGTCGTGAATCCCTCGTTCAGCCAGAAGTCGCTCCAGGTCGCGTTGGTGACGAGATTGCCGGACCACGAATGCGCGAGCTCGTGCGCGATCAACGAGACCAGCGATTTGTCGCCGGCGATGATGGTCGGCGTGAGGAACGTCAGTCGCGGATTCTCCATCCCGCCGTACGGGAAGCTCGGCGGCAGCACGAGCATGTCGTACCGCCCCCACTGATACGGTCCGTAAAGCCCCTCGGCGGCCTGGATCATCTTCGGCGTATCGCTGAACTCGCGCGCCGCGGCCTCGATCACCGGCGGCTCGGCGTAGACGCCGCTGCGCGTGTCGAACGGCCGGAACTCGAGATCGCCGACTGCGATCGCGAGCAGATACGACGGGATCGGCTGCGGCATCCGGAACTGATAGACGCCATTCTCCGTGCGCGCCTGCGGATTCTCCGCGCTCATCAGCGCGAGCAACTCTTTCGGGACGCGCAACGTCGCGTCGTACGTGAAGCGCACGCTCGGCGTGTCCTGACACGGCACCCACGTACGCGCCAGGATGGCCTGCGACTGCGAGAGCAGGAACGGATGCTTTTTGGCCGCGGTCATGGCCGGCTCGAGCCACTGCAGCGCCTTCGCGTCGGGCGCCGAGGAGTATTCGATCGAGACCGTTTCGGTCTCGGGCTGAATGGGAACTTCCAGCGAGCGGCCGAGAACCGGATCGGCGGCGCCGAGCTTGAACTGCGCCGCTGCGCCGCCCGGCTGCAACGTCACGCGGCGGATGTCGAGACCGTTCGTATCGAGCATGAGCGTGGTCGCGCCCTGCTCTTTGTGGATGCGCAGGTTCGCGGTTCCGGAGAGCTGCTTTTTCGCGAAGTCGACGGTGAGATCGAGCCCGATGTGCTCGACGCGGACCTGTTCGGGACGCGCGTACGAGTGCGGATCGCGCACCGTCGCCGCAGCGGCGGGCGCCGGAGCCGGAGCCGTTGCGGTCTCGGCAGGCTTCTCGTTACGGCAGGCAGCGAGAAAAAGAACAGCGAGGAGAATCGCGCGTTTCATGGGCGCGGACTGTAGCGCAATGCGTGCCGAGGGCGCCCCGAATACAATGCCCCCGCAGGCAACCGACCATGTCACTCTCCCCCGGCACCCCGCTGGGTCCCTACGAGATCCTCACGCCGATCGGGTCCGGCGGGATGGGTGACGTGTATCGCGCGCGCGACACACGCCTCGACCGTGAAGTGGCCATCAAGGTGCTGCCCGACCGCTTCTTCCGCGACGCCGAGGCGCGTATGCGATTCGATCGCGAGGCGAAGGCAGTCGCGGCGCTGTCGCATCCGAACATCCTCTCCATCCACGACTACGGCACCACGGAAACGGTCACGTACAGCGTCACCGAGCTCCTCGAAGGGCAGACGCTGCGCCAGCGGTTGCACGAAGGTCCGATGCCGTGGCGCAAGGTGGTGGAGATCGGCGCGGCGCTCGCCGACGGACTCGCCGCCGCGCACGCGAAGGGGATCATCCATCGCGATCTGAAGCCGGAGAACATCTTTCTCACCAACGATGGGCGCGTGAAGATCCTCGACTTCGGCATCGCCCAGCTCGTGCGTGAGGAGCCGCCGGAGCAGGACATCGATCCGACGCTGATGCCGACCGCGCCGATGAAAACCGATCCGTACTCGGTGGTCGGCACCGCCGGCTACATGGCGCCCGAACAGCTCCGCGGGGAGCAGGTCGATCCGACCACCGACATCTTCTCCCTCGGCACCGTGCTCTACGAGATGGCCACCGGCCGCGCCGCCTTCATCCGCAAGACGGTCATCGACTCGCTCTCGGCCATCCTCGCGGAGACGCCGGACGTACACACTGCTTCCGATCGGCTGATCCCGTTCGAGCTCGCGCGCGTGATCCAGCGCTGCATCGAAAAAAACAAGAGCGAGCGTTTTCAATCGGCGCGCGATCTGTCGTTCGCACTGAAGGCCATCGGCACCTCGACCGCGCTCTCGTTCGAAGCGCCCGCGGAACGCAAACGGCGCCTCGTGTTGTGGGGAAGCGTAGCGGCGGTGGCCATCCTCGCGCTGCTGTCCTACGTCCTCGCGAGACGGGTCGAGATCGACGTGAAGCCGCGCACCTCGCCTGCGCCGCGCGCGATCCGCTCCATCGCCATCCTGCCGTTCGTCAACGCCACCGGCGACCGCGAGGCGGAGTACCTCTCGGACGGCATCACCGAAACGCTGATCAACACGCTCGCCCAGGTACCGAACCTGCGCGTGATGTCGCGCACCTCGGTGTTCCACTACAAGGACAAGGCGCCGAATCCGGTCAGCGTCGGCCGCGATCTGCGCGTCAGCTCGGTCGTGATCGGACGGATCGAATCCGTCGGTGATCGGCTGGTCGTGAGCGCGGAGCTGGTCGATGCGTCCGACAACGCGCTGATCTGGGGCAACCGCTATCAGGTCGCGCGCGCCGATCTCTTCGGCGTGCAGCAATCGATCGCGTCGGAGATCGCGCGCATGCTGCGCCTGCAGCTCACCGGCCGCGAACAGCAGCTCTTCGCCAAACGCCACACCACCGACGCGCGCGCGTACGAGCTCTATCTGAAAGGGCGCTTCCAGTGGAACAAGCGCGATGCCGAGGGGCTGTACAAGGCCATCGAGTTCTTCAACCAGGCCATCGAAGTCGATCCGCAGTACGCGCTCGCGTATGCGGGACTGGCGGACTGCTACAACCTGCTCGACATCTGGGCCGGGCTGCCGACGAACGAAACGTTTCCGCGCGCAAAAGCAGCCGCGGAGCGCGCGCTGGCGATCGACGATCAGCTCGCGGAGGCGCACACGTCGCTCGCGTACGCAATCCACACGTACGAGTGGAATTGGCCGGCAGCCGAAGGGGAGTACAAACGCGCCATCGCCCTCAATCCGAATTACGCCACCGCGCGCCAGTGGTACGCGGAGTTCCTCACCGCGGTGGGCCGCTTCGACGAGGCGGCGGAACAGGGACGGAAGGCGCTGGAGCTCGATCCGATGTCGCCGATCATCAACGCGGTGGTGTCCTTCAACTCCACCATGGCCCGGCGCTACGACGTGGCCATCGAGCAGGGGCTGCGTACCACGCAGCTCTTTCCCGACTTCATGCCCGGCCACGCGTACCTCGGACTGGCGCAACTCGAAGCCGGCAAGCCGCGGGAAGCGATCGCGTCGTTCGAGCAATCGCAGAAACTGCAGGACATCGTGGTCGTGGCGACGTGGCTCATCCGCGCCCATCGCGCCGCCGGCGATGCCGCGACCGCGGACCGGATGCGGACGGAGCTCGAACGCCGCGGAGAGCGCGAGTACCTGGCGCCGTACTACATGGCCGCGCTGCACGCCCATCGCGGCGATCCCGATCGCGCGTTCGCGGAGCTCGACCGCGCGCTGAGCGAGAAGACTGGCGCGCTGGTGTGGACGAAGGTCGATCCGGCGCTCGATCCGCTGCGCCGCGACCCGCGATTCGCGGCCGTGGTCGGCAAGACGCACGCGCTGCGCTAGTGTGGTGAGTCGATCAGCTCGATGACCGCGCGGAGCGAGTCCGTGTACGCATCCGGCTTCGACGCCAGCAACGCGTCGCGATTCGGATAGCCGCCCGTCACCGCCACCGAGTACACGCCCGCCGCGCGCGCCATCTCGATGTCCTCCGGACTGTCGCCGACGAACACCGCTTCCTCCGCGCGCATCCGCAGCCGGTCGAGACAAAGCAGCAGCCCTTCCGGATGCGGCTTCTTCTCTTTCACGTCGCAGCCGTACACGCGCTCGTGCAGATGGTCGATGAGACCGTGCAGCTCCAGCTCGCGCTCGACGCGCTCACGCCCGCCGCTGGTGACGATGCCCGTGGCCAGACCGCGCGCGGTCAGCGTTTCGAGCAGATGCCGCGCACCATCGAGCAGATCGACGCGCTCGTTGGCGAAGTGCGCCAGCCACCGCTCATCGGCGCGGCTCCAATGCCGCTCGTCGAGGCCGATCTGCCGGAAGGTGTGATACCAGTTCGGCGAATACGTGCGCGCAAAGGTCTCGCGATTGAAGGGAATCTCGAACTCCGCGAACATGCGCACGTAGCAGCGATAACTCGCCTCCGCGGTGTCGGCGAGCGTGCCATCCCAATCGAAGAGAACCGCGCGAATCATGTCGAGTGCCTCGGAGTGCCTCGGCGTTCCTCGGGTTCCTCGGGTCGTACTCCGAGGAACTCCGAGGAACCGAGGAACTCAGGAACTCAACACTACCAGAGCAACCGCACCGCCAGCTGCATCTGGCGCGGATCGCCATTGCCGCTCTGCACGGTGCCGTCGAAGTTGAAGACCAGGTTCGTCACTTCGGGGCGGCGGAAGTTCTCGCTGTTGAACAGATTGAAGACATCCAGCGCCGGCTCGACGATCAGGCCGTTGCCCAACGGGAACTGCTTCGAGAGGCGGAAGTCGAACGACGAGAACTCGTTGTCCTTGCGGCCGAGGTTGCGCTGCGTGACCGAGCCGTCCGGATTGATGCGGTCGGCCGGCGCCGCGGCGTCGGCCATGAAGCGCGAGTTGCCGAACGCGTCGACGCCGCAGAACGCGGCGCTGACCACGCACGAAAGCGACTTCGGCTGCGCCGAGCGATACGAGTAACGCACGTTGAGGTCGATGCCCAGCGGTGCGTTCCAGAGCAGCCAGCTGTTGAAGCGGTGGCGCTGATCGCGATCCGAGTAGCCGTATTCGGCATCGAGGTCGGTGACCTTCGCGTACCGGAACGAGAATGGATCGCGCTCGTTGTCGTCGTCCGACTTGTCCTTCGAGTAGGTGTAGTACGCCTGGAACGAAACGTTGTTGGTGGGCCGCTTGGTCACGCCGAGCGTGACGCCTTGATAGAGGCTCTTGGCGGTCGACTGGACCACCGTCAGCGCGCCGATTCCGTTCGTACCGTTCGGGCCGAGGCCGTTGCTCCACGGGCCGCACGCAAACGTGCATCCCGGAGGCGCATTGCCGAGCAACGGATCGTTAGCATTCAGGAAGCGCGTGATGTTTTCGCCCTTGGCGTAGTTGTATTTGATGAGGAACGCGTAGTCCTGAATCAGCTCCTGCTCCCACGACAACGACATCGACGTGGTGCGCGGATTCTGGAAGTCCTCGTCGAACACGAACACGTCCGGATGATCCGGCTCGCCGACGCACTGCGGCGAGAGCTTGTTCGGATAGACCGGAAGACATCCGTCGAAGTTGACGGCGTTGCTGCGGAAGATGGTCTGGCCGCGGCTGCCGTTCGTCGAGCGCGATGACGCCAGTGCCAGCCCGGGGATGCGTCCGTAGAAGAGACCCGCGCTCGCGCGCAGCACTTTCTTGCCGTCGCCGTTTGGGTTCCACGAGATCCCGAGGCGCGGCTGCCACATCGAATAGTCCGACGGGATCTCGCCGTTCGACGGGAACTCCTGCCCGTTGCTGCTCGTGCCGATGAACGGCGCGTAGAACACGTCATCGGGATCGGTGATCGGGTCCGCCTGGATCTGCGCTTCCCAGCGCACGCCGTACTGCACGTTCAGGTTCGGCGTGGCCTGCCAGCTGTCCTGGACGAAGACCGCGGGCTCGGTTTGCGGAATGCTCTGCGTGCCTGCTTCTTCGACGGAGATGTCGCCGACGCCGGCCTGCTGCAGATAGAGGATCACGTGGTTGTTCGTGCCGTTCTGCAGGTCTTCCAGGAATCCCGCGGCGGAGTCGAAGATGTAGCGGCCGTTCGCGAATCCGAGGAAGGTCTGCACCGAGTTCACGCGGTTGTACTCGGCGCCGACCTTGATCGAGTGCGCGCCGCGCAGGAACGAGACGTTGTCGTTGAACTGCGTGCGCGTGTCGTAATACTCGACCGGGATGAAGAACGGCATGCCGAAGCGATACGTGCCGGCGAAGTCGAACGCCGTATCGGGCAGCGGACGCTCGATGCCGTCGCCGTCGGTGATGATCGGACCGTTGTACGGGCGCGGGCGATCTTCCTTCGCATACTGGAAGCGGAACTCGTTCAGCAGATTGCTGCGCAGCGTGGAGATGGCCGAGCCGGTCACGGAGTGCGAGAAGTCTTTCTCGATCGCGTTGGCGCTGCGGCCCCAGGAGTCGACGTCGAACGTGCCGTTCTCCTGCTCGGACCAGGTGTAGTTGTAGCGGAACGTGAGCAGGTGCGCCGCGGTGGCGCTCCAGTCGATCTTGCCGAGGAAGACGCGCGCGTCGTTGGTGCGCTCGATCGGACCGTTCTCATTCGGACTGCCGAGCGCCGCCATCGCCGCGACGATGTCCGCCGGAATGCGATCGGCCTCGGTCTGCTTGGTCGAATCCGCCTTCTGGTAATCGAACGCGGTGAAGTAGAACAGCTTGTCCTGCACCAGCGGACCGCCGAGCGTGAAGCCCGCCTGCAGCTGATTCGAATCGAACTTCGGCGCCTCGCTTCCGTCCGGCTTCTTGGCGTTGGACGAAAGCGCGTCGTTCTTGAACACCATGTGCGCCGTGCCGCTCATGTCGTTCGTGCCCGACTTGGTGATGACGTTCACGAAGCCGCCCTGCGAGCGGCCGAACTCCGCGTTCGCGCCGTCCGCGACCACGACCATTTCTTTGACGGCGTCGAGGTTGAACGTGAACGCGGGACGCTGGCCGCCGCGCTGCTCGCCGAAGAACGGATTGTTGAAGTCCGCGCCGTCGACGGAGATGTTGTTGGCGATGCCTTTCTGCCCGTTGATGGAGAGCTCGTCGCCGTCCGGCCCCTGCACGATGGTCACGCCGGGCGTGAGCTTGGTGAGCTCGAGGAAGTTGCGGCCGTTGTTCGGAAGATCGGAGACCGCTTCCTCACCGAGCCGCGTCGCGCCTTCCGTGCGCGCCGTCTCGATGAGCGGCGCCTCGGCCGTGACCACGATCTCTTCCGACACCGCGGCCTGCGACATTGCGATGTCGACCGTACGCGTCTGCCCGACGCCGAGGTCGACGCCTCGCACCGTCTGCGTGTTGAAGCCGCTGAGCGACGCCCTGATCTCGTACGGCCCGAGCGGCAGCAGCACGCCGCGATAGCGGCCGGCACTGTCGGTGATCTGCGTCTGCTCGAAGTTCGTGGCCGTGTTGCGCATCGTCACGGTGACGCCCGGGAGCGCCCCCTGCGTGGCGTCGCTGACCGTGCCTTCGATGACACCCGTCGTCGCCTGCGACTGAGCAAAAAGGAAAGAAGAAGAAATCAGAAGGAGAAGGAGTACACACCACCGGAGAGAGAGCGAACGCATGAGGCCTCCTCGACTACGCCGACATTTGGAACGAATGACGGCAATGTACGCCGCTCAGTCGGATGCCGTCAACGAATAGCGCCGTTTGTCACCAGCACCGCGATCAGCGCAAGCAGACCCGGCAGCGCCTGCACGAAGAGGATCGAGCGCTTCGCGGTGACGGCTCCGAAGATGCCGGCCACGATCACGCAGGAGAGGAAGAACACCTTGATCGCGAATGCCGCGTCACCGCCGGTCACACCCCAGATCAATCCCGCCGCCAGAAATCCGTTGTACAGACCCTGATTCGCGGCCAGCCCCTTCGTCGCGTCGGCCAGCTCGCGCGAGAGGCCGAACGTGCGGCGGCCGAACGGTTTCGTCCAGAGGAACATCTCCAGCACGAGAAACAGCAGATGCAGCACGGCCACGAGTACGACCAGGACGTCGGCGACGACACGCATGCTCACGAGGATACGCTCGCCGTCATCCCGAGCGTAACGGGCGTTCCGTGGCGGCACGGATCGCCACCGCGCGCATCATCAGCATGCGCTCGAGATAAGGCCGCAGGAACAGTTTCTCCGCGAGCAGGCCCAGGATGCCGAGCGGCGCCGCGAACACGAGCACGTCGGTCATCTTCGTGCCGCCTCGATCGGCGACGAAGTAGTGATCGTGTACGAACGAGCGGAACGCACCCCGCTGCATCTCATCGCGGAAATGACGAGGAAAGTCGAAGGCGGTGATGCGCGATGTGAAGTGCTGTGTCACGCCGAAATGACGTCCGCGCCACGTCACCTCTTCGTCGAGCTCGATCAAACCGGTCATCCGTCCGGCCACCGCGCGCTCGTTCGTGTGCTGCATCGACGAGACGTGCAGATCGAGATCGCGCGCCGCGTCGAAACAGCGCTCGACGGGCGCGTCGATCCATAGCTCGATCGTCACGGTCTGCACGACGGCGATCGTGCTATTCCGAGCGAATGCACTCGACGCCGGTTGCTTCCACCGCCTCGCGCAGTCTCACCCGGCACACCAGACGCTCGGTCTCCGTCAGCTCGACGAACGGCGGCTCGCCGTTGACGTTGCAGTTCGCGGGCGGGCCGTCATCGATGACCGCCATTTCGCCGTCGTCCGTGAGAACGACCAGCAGATTGTCGTCCGCAACGCAACGCCGCACGCCGACCGCACCGCTGACGATCCGATTGAAGACCTCCAGCAAGCCGGGACACGGACACTGCACGGCGCACGGGATGGGGCGGCCGGTCTTCTTCTCGAAGTTGCGCCGGACCGCTTCGCAGCCGTTATCCGAGGCGCGCTGATTCGGATCGCCGCAGTCCATCGCCTCGCAGTAGGCGGTGCACAGACCGTAGGCCGCGCCTTGCTCGTTATCGCAGACCGTTTCGCGCGAAGGCGTCTGCCCGTCCGGGGTCTTCGCCGACACGCCGTCGGTGCACAGGAAAATCGCGCAGACAGCAAAAATCCACAGGGACTTCCGCATTGGCTCCTCCTCTCTCTAAAAGGGGGTGAATGCGAAGTCTAGATCATGGCAGGCACCGGCGGCAACGCGCGCAGTCCGGATCGACGCGCCCTACACAGGCGCGGGCTCGAGCTCGCCTTCTCCTTCCGGCTCGGATACGGCGTCCGGCTCGGGGCGCCGATGGGTCTTGGCCACCACGACATAAATCGCCGGCACGATGAACAGCGTGAAGCACGTGCCGATGATCATCCCGGTGACGAGCATGATGCCGATGCTGTTGCGCGAGCCGGCACCGGGACCGCCTGCGAATATGAGCGGCAGATGGCCGACTACCGTCGCGGCGGTGGTCATCAGAATCGGGCGCAGGCGCGTGCCCGCCGCCTCCACGACGGCGCTGAGCTTGTCCTTCCCCGTCTCCTGCAGGTGGTTCGCGAACTCGGTGATCAGAATGCCGTTTCGCGATACGAGACCGACCAGCGTGATCAATCCGACCTGACTGTAGATGTTGATCGACGTGAAGCCGAGGAACGAGAACAGCAGCGCGCCGGACAGCGCGAGCGGAACCGAGCCCGCCAGGATGATGAACGGATCGCGGAAGCTTTCGAACTGCGCCGCGAGCACGAGATAGATGAGGATCGCGGACAGGAGGAATGTGCCGAGGAACCGGCTCCCTTCGCGCCGCAGCTGGCGCGACTCGCCGGCGTAGTCGATGGTGAAGCCGCGCGGCAGGATCTTGCGCGCCTCGTCTTCCAGCATCGTCAACGCGTCATCGAGCGACACGCCCGGCGGAATCACGCCCTGGATGCGCACGGCGTTGAGCTGCTGGAAGCGTTTCAGCTCGCGAGGACCGGTCGACGTTTCGAGTGTCGCGAACGTCGAGAGTGGCACCAGCCGTCCGTTCGGACCGGTCACGTACATCTCTGTCAGCTGATCCGCGGTCAGGCGTTCGCTGCGCTTGACCTGCGGGATGACCTTGTAGCTGCGGCCCTGGATGCTGAAGCGATTGACGTAGTTGCCGCCGACGAGCGTCGACAGATCGCGTCCCGCCTGCGCCATGTCCACGCCCTGCGAGCGCAGCTTGTCGCGATTGAAGACCACCTTCGCCTGCGGCTGGTCGAACTTCAGATCGGTATCCGCGAACATGAACTTGCGGCTCGCGAACGCCTTTCCGACCAGTTGCTGCGCGAACTCCGCAAGCCGCTCCGGCTCCGCCGTGGAGAGGATTGCGAAGTCGACCGGCATTCCCCCGCCGCCTCCCGGAAGCGCCGGCGGAATGATGGTGATCGAGCGGATGCCGGGGATCGCGGAGGTCTTCATCGCCGTCTCCATCTGGATCTCATCGATGCTCCGCTCACGCTGATCCCACGGTTTGGTGACCATCCCGCTGAAACCGGAGTTCGGGAAGATGACCTGAAACGTCGATGCCGCCTCCGGCACCGAGCGATAGACCGCGTCGACCTGCGAGGCGAAAAGCTTGGTCTGATCGATCGTCGAATTCGCCGAGGCATGGATGATGCCGAACAGGAAGCTCTGGTCTTCCTGCGGCGCGAGCTCCTTCTGCGAGAACATGTAGAACGGCACGATCAGCAGCAGCACGATCGCCCAGAGCGTCAGCGCGACCGGCCGGTAGTTCAGCGACGACGCGAGCGTGCGCGAGTAACGCTCGCGCAACGCATCGAAGCGGCGGTTGACCCATCCCGTGAATCCGCGCTCCGTATCGCCCGCGCGCAGCAGCTTCGATCCCATCATCGGCGACAGCGTCAGCGCGACGATGCCGGACACGATCACCGCGCCGGCAAGCGTGAACGCGAACTCGCGGAAGAGCGATCCGGTCAGTCCGCCCTGAATCGCGATCGGCGTGTAGACCGCGGCCAGCGTGATGGTCATGGCGATGATCGGTCCGATCAGTTCGCGTGCCGCATCCATGGCCGCCTGCATCGGCGGCTTGCCCATGTGCAGGTGGCGCTCGATGTTCTCCACCATGACGATGGCATCGTCGACCACCAGGCCCACCGAGAGCACGATCGCCAGCAGCGTCAATAGATTGATGGTGAAGCCGAACGCCAGCATCAGGAACACGGCGCCGATGAGCGAGATCGGGATCGCGATCACGGGGATGATCACCGCGCGCACCGATCCGAGGAAGAGGAAGATCACCAGGATGACGATCAGCAGCGTTTCGGTGAGGGTCTTGAGCACTTCCTCGATCGACTTCTCGATGTAGAGCGACGAGTCGTACGGGATGCCTGCCTTCATCCCGGCGGGGAGCTGCGCCTGGATGTCCGGCATGGCGTCGCGGACGCGCTGCATGACGTCGAGCGTGTTCGCGGTCGGCAATGCCCAGATGCCGATGAACACCGCCGTCTCGCCATTGAACCGAACCTCGGAGTCATACGTCTCGGCTCCGAGAACGACGTCGGCGATCTCGCCGAGCCGCACGATCTGGCCGCCTTCCTCCTTGACCACCAGCTGCCGGAACTCGTCGACCGTCTGGAGGTCGGTGTTCGCGACCAGGTTCACCGACGTCATCGTTCCGCGCGTGCTGCCGAGCGCGGAGAGATAGTTGTTCTGCGCGAGCGCGTCGCGCACCTGCGACGGCGAGATGCCGAGCGCCGCCATCTCGCGCGGCTTGAGCCAGACGCGCATCGCGAACGTGCGGTCGCCGAAAATGTCCGCGCGCTGCACGCCGCTGATCGAGCTGAGCTTCGGCTGCACCACGCGCGTGAGGTAGTCGGTGATCTGGTTCTGGTCGAGATCGCTCGACGAGAAGCCGAGGTAGGCGGCGGCGAACTGGCTGTCCGAAGTCTCGAGCTGAATGATCGGTGCCTCTGCCTCGGGTGGCAGCTGATTGCGCACCTGCGCGACCTTCGACTGGATCTGCGTCAGCGCCGCGTTCGTGTCGTAGTTCAGCTTGAGGTGCACGGTGATCGTGCTGACGCCCTGCGCGGAGGAAGACTCGAGAAAGTCGATGCCGTCCGCGCTGGCGATCACGCGCTCGAGCGGCGAGGTGATGAACCCGCGCACGAGGTCCGCGCTCGCACCGATGTACGCGGTGGTGACCGTCACGTTGGCCATGTCCGTGCGCGGGAATTGCCGCACGCTCAGCGAGCGGATCGACTGCAGTCCCGCGATCAGGATCACCAGATTGACCACCGTCGCGAGGACGGGACGTTTGACGAAGAGATCGGTGAATTTCATGGCGCGCGCCTACGTATCTTCCGGCTTCGGTGACGGGCTGTTGCCGGGTTGCACGTCGTTGTTGACCACCACCGCCGCGCCGGGCCTCAGCTTGAACACGCCCGACGTCACCACTTCCTCGCCCGGCTTCAATCCGGTGAGCACCGCCACCTGATCGCCGCGCGCCGCGCCGAGCTTCACGAACTGCTGCCGTACGCCGCGATAGGTCTGCTTCCCATCCGGACTCTTCACGTTTTCGACGATGAAGACCGAGTCGCCGAACGGCGCGTATGCGATCGCGGAGGCCGGCACGGTCAGCACCGGCGCCTTCGCGCCGCGCGCCAGTTGCGTCTCCACGAACATGCCCGGCCGCATGCGGCCGCCGCGGTTCGCGAACACCGCCTGGACGCGCATGTTGCGCAGGGATGGATCGACGAGCGAGTCGACCGCCGTCACGCGTCCGACTTCCGTTCCTTCGAACGCGTCGGAGGTCACGCGCACCTCGCCCGCCTCGCGCAATCCCGCGACTTCCTGCTGCGGCACGGTGAAGTGGACGTACACGGGTTGTAGAGCCTGCAGCGACACGATCGGCGCGCCGCCGGCGAGGTACTGGCCGAGGTTCACCTGACGGATGCCGAGGGTTCCGGAGAATGGGGCGCGGATGGTCTTGCGCTCGATCGCGGCGCGGATCTCACCGGCGCGCGCGGCGGCCTGCTTGTGCTCCGCCGACGCCTGATCGAACACGGACTGCGCGACGATCTCCTGATTGCGAAGACCGGTCACACGTTCGAGCTGCACGCGCGAGAGATCGAGTTGCGCCAGCGCCGCCGCGAGCTGCGCGCGCTCCTGTTTCGTGTCGAGCCGCACCAGCACATCGCCCTTGCGCACCTGGCGGCCGGAATCGAACGAAATCTCCTCCACGACGCCGGGACTGTCGGCGCTGACGTTCACGCCGTTCACCGCCACCACCGTGCCGATGGCGTTGATCGTCGTATCCCACGGTTCTTCCCGCGCGACCAGGCTCGTCACGGTGCCCGGCGGCGGCTGACCCGACCCCCGCCGGGCCAACGCCGAGCGGAACTGGCAGTACTTCACCGATGCGATCACGCTGATGAAAACGATGACCACCGCCAACATCCATGACATCCGTTTGCGCATCGGGTGAGGATACCAGCGGCACGGACGGCAGCGGAGCAGTCTTAGAGTCGTAGAGTCTTAGAGTCTTAGAGTGCTCCGCCAAGCATGACGTGCCCGTCCCGCCGAACCCTCTAAGACTCTACGACTCTAAGACTCTACGACTGCTCTCGTCATCTCGCGTTGTTACAACTGCTAACTTTGCCCCTCCCCGCGCGTAATGCTCAGTGGAGGCTCTATGAGAAAGCTGGCCGCTGTGCTGTTGATCGTCGTCGCCTGGGCGTCTTACGCGGACAAGGTGAAGTCGAAGTCGAAGGACAAGCGGTTCGAGCCTGTGGTCCGGGAGGCCGCTGCGTACGCAGGGAGTTATCGCGGACCCGACGAGTCGTACGGACTCGTGCTCGAAGTCGCGCCGGACGGAAAGTTGCGCGGCAACTACGTCGAGCTCGGCCGCGTGGCCGTCCTGCACGCCATCGAAGTGAACGGCGCCGAGTTCTCCGCGCGCGCGAGCTTCGACGACGGGAGCTGGCGAACGATCTCCGGCTCGTTCGCGAACCGCGTCTTCAACGGGAAGACCGCATTCGGCGCCCGCGTACGCAACGTGAAAGTGGAGGGGATGGGCGCCGTGGATACGTTCTTCGAGAGACTGGACTCGTAGAAACGAATGGTTCGCTCAGAAGCCGCGCGCCAGTCTGCGCACCGCCGCTGACCGTTCCTGTTTGATCTTGTCGATCGCCTGCACGAGCAGGAGCAGTTGCGACGCTGCCTCGAGCGTGTCGGCGGTCGACTCCAGCGGATCCTTCACCGCCAGTTCGTCGCGCACGCGCCGCTCTTCGGCGGCCAGCGACTGCAACGCCTGATCGTAGGCATTGATCCGCTCGACGGGATCGGGCAGTTGGGGCATCACGCCTGGGTCGTTCGCGGCGGCGGGCGCCGGCGTTTCTTCGGAAGTCATGCTCGCTCTCCTTCTCTCTCTCTTTTCCGGGACGAACGAAAGTACCAGAGCTCGCCAGAGCCGGCAGTTCAATAGGCGACCGTCCGGGCGAAGCGCACGCGACCGGGAACTTCTCTTGCACAGGTCGCGGGCGGCTGAAGCGACGAGATGTAGAGCATGACGATCACCTGTGCCGATTGTGGTAGCACGCAGACCGTCCCCGATCTCCCTCCCGGAGCATCGGCCGAATGCCATCGCTGCGACCGGCAACTGGCGCGCCGCAGCCGCGCCTCGTTCGACGTACCACTCGCCACGGCCGCGACGGCATTCATCCTGCTACCGCCCGCGGTGTTCATGCCGCTCATGGATTCGACGATCAGGAACCTGGTGTTCGAAGAGAGCCGCCTCGTCACCTCCGTCGGCACGATCTACACCGAAGTCTGGTTCCCCTTCGCGTTCGGTTTTCTCTTCTTCGCCTTTCTCTTTCCGGCCATTCGCGCTTTGCTGATCGTGGTCGTCCTGGGATCGCTGAAATGGGGATGGAAGGTGTGGCAGCGCGGACGGATCTTCCGCTGGAGTGAAGAGCTGCGCCTGTGGAGCATGACCGACGTGGTCGTGATCGCGGGGCTCATTGCCTACTATCGCGCCTCCGTTCCGGCAGACGTCGCGATCCGCATCGGCGCGTGGTGCTACTTCGCGGTCGCGGTGCTGGTGTTCATCACCGATCGCACGCTCGACCGCCGCGCGATCTGGAACGCGATCCTCCCCGACCTGACCTCGTTTCCGCACCGGCACATCGCCTCGTGCGACAGCTGCGAGATGGCGGTCGCGAACCGGCGCTCCGGCGATCCCTGTCCGCGCTGCGGCGGCACGCTCGATCGCGACGTCACGCGGCGCTTCACACCCGCGCTGGGCGCACTCGCGGCGGCCATCCCGCTCGCGCTTCCCGCGTATGGGGCCGCAGTCATGATCAACGATCAGCTCACCGGCGTTCTCGAGCACACGGTGATCGGCACGGTGCAGCTCCTCGCCGATCGCGGTTACTGGCAGTTCGGCGTGGTCGTGCTCGTCGCCGGTATCGCCATTCCGACCGTCGAGTTGCTCGGGCTGCTCTGGCTGCTCGGACGCATCCGCTTCCCGCACAAGCACGGGCTGGTCATACGGACGCGCGTCTATCGCATCCTGCATCGGCTGGTGCGCTGGCCGATGGTCATTCCGTTCATCGCCGCCATCGCCGCGCCGATCGTCGATTTCCGCGGCATCGACGACATCGTGGCCGGCCCCGGCGCGACGCCGCTGTTCATGGTGATCACTCTGACCATGCTCGCCATCTGGCGTTTCGAGCCGAAGCTGATGTGGAAGACCGCCGGAGAGTCGCGATGAGCGAATACGACACGCACGACGACGAACGCAGGCACGAAGAGCCGCCGCCCGAGGCGAGCGTGCACGTGGCGAAGTGGTCGCCGTGGATATGGATCGTTCCGGTGCTGGCGATCTTCTTCGCCGGATGGCTGGTGGTGCGCTACGGATTCTTCGGCGGCGGCGACATCACCGTTCGTTTCGCGGAAGCGCGCGGACTCGATCGATACAGTCCGGTGCGGTTCCGCGGCGCGAAAGTGGGCACGGTGCAGAAGATCACCGTCGACGAAAACCTCGACCAGGTGGTGGTGCGCATCTCGATGGATGCATCGATGAATCACGCGCTCCGCAAGGGCACGCGCTTCTGGATCGTCGAACCTGGCATCGAAGGCGGCGGTCTGGGCGGACTGTTGTCCGGAACGTATGTCGCGGTCGCACCCGGCGAAGGTGAAGAGGTGCGCGAGTTTGCGGGGCAGGAGTATCCGCCCGTCCTCTCCGCACCCGAAGCGGGCAAGACGCTGATCCTCGAGGATCGCGAGCTCGGCTCGGTCGCCGTCGGCTCGCCCGTGCTGTATCAGGGCATCCGCGTGGGCCGCGTGCTCGGCACCGAATACGACGAGCGTCGCGCCGCCAACGCGGTGCATGTGTTCGTCGTGCAGCGCTTCGCGAATTACGTCCGCCAGAGCACGCGCTTCTACCGCGGCGGCGGGCTGTCGATCTCCCTCGGCGGCGGCGGCATCTCGATGGGCGATGCCTCCCTCTCGTCGCTTCTCAGCGCGCCAATCGGGTTCTACACGCCCGAGGTCATGGCCGGCGCGCCGGTGGCCGAGGGGACGCGCTTCGAGTTGCACGAATCGCGCGCCGCGGCGATCGCGTCCGCGGATGGACCGCACCTCACCTACGTCACCTACTTCCCCGGACCGATCGGCGGACTCACGCCCGGAACTCCGGTGCGGATGAAAGGCGTGCAGGTCGGCCGCGTGCGCGACGTGCGCCTGCGCTACGTCGCGCAAAATGCATCGCTCGAAACGCCGGTGGTGCTGGAGATCGATCCGCGCGAGCTGGAGTTCACCGTCACCGATGCCACGACGCGCGCGGAGTTGCGCGCGAGCATGAACGACGCCCTCGGAAGACTCGTGCAGAAAGGACTGCGCGCGACGCTGGCCACCAGTCTCGTGCTTCCCGGCGCGAGCGCCGTGGCGCTGGACATCGTCGCCGCGCCGAACACCGGCCGCCTCGTAGTCACGCACGATCCTCCGATCATTCCTGCGTCGGCGGCAGGCGACGGGATCAGCGGCGCGATGGCTGCGATCACCGATGTGGCCAATACGATCCGCGGCCTTCCGCTGCGCGAGATCGCTGCCGACATTCGCAGCACGACCCGGCGCCTCGACGCGCTGGTGAACGATCCCGCGCTCGATCAGAGCCTCCAGCGGTTGAATCGTTCGCTCGCACAGGTCGAGAGCGCCGCCACCACGATCAACCGGAATGCGGAGCCGATCGCGAACAGCATTCGCAATGCGGCCGAGTCGGCCGAGTCGACGGCGAAGAAGATCGACGCCAACGTCGACCCGCTCATCACCAGCCTGCGCAACACGGCCGACGCCGCCGAAGCCGCGGCGAAGCGCGCCGAAACGCTGCTGGGCAGTTCGCAGAAGCAGGGTTACGACGTCGCGGAGCTGATCCGCGAGCTCACGCGCGCGGCCGAGGCGGTGCGGGCGCTGTCGACGTACCTCACCGAGAATCCCGACGCACTGCTGAAGGGGAGACGCGAATGAGAATCGCCACCGCGGTCCTGACGGTGATGCTCGTATCCGTCATGTTTACGGGTTGCGGGTTCTTCTCGCGCCCGAAGAACCAGTTCTACTCGCTCGACACCATGCCGGCGGAAGGACCGCCGGCACAGCTTTCCGGCGCGCCGATCGCCATCGATGCGATCGAGCTTCCTCCCGGACTGGACCGGCGCGGCATCTTCATCCGCGGCGCCGACGCGAAGGTGGAAGTGCGCGGCACCCATCAATGGACCGCGCCGCTCGAAGACATGGTGATGCACACGCTGGCGTTCGATCTCGCCAATCGACTGGCGGAGGGCGCGGTGATCCTGCCGGGACAGGAGATCCCGGCGACGCCCACGCGATCGCTTTCCGTGGTGTTCGAAGAGCTGGCAGCCGGACCCGATCAGTCGTTCGTGCTGGACGCGCGCTGGACGCTCAGCGAGCAGCCCGGCGTCACGCGTCACGAGCGCATCACGATTCCGCTGGATTCGATGGACAGTTCGCGGATCGTCGACGCGATGAACCGCGCGATCGCCACGCTCGCCGATCGGATCGTCGCGCAGCTCAGCTCTTCAGGTACTCGTTGAGCTCCGCGGTCTTGAGCGAGCGGTCCAGATAATCGAACGTCCCACGTTCCTTCACTTCGCGCGCGGCGTCGACCAGACCGGTCATCGCCGCGCGGTAGAGCGACGTCGCGAGACTGATCCGCTTCACTCCCGCCGCCTCCAGTTCCGCGACCGTGAACGACCGTCCGCGGATGCCGGCCATGAAGTTGACCGGCTTCGCGACCGCCGCGCACACCGCGCGCACCGCGGCGAGATCCGGAAGTCCCGGTGCGAACAACACGTCTGCGCCCGCCTTCTCGAAGGCCTGCAGCCGGCGGATGGTGTCGTCGAGATCCGGATTGCCGCGCAGGTAGTTCTCGCTGCGTGCAGTCAACGTGAAGCGGAACGGCAACGCGCGCGCCGCGGCGACAGCAGCCTCGATGCGCTTCACCGCGGTCTCGAGGTCATACAGCGGTGTCGCCGGATCGCCGGTGGCGTCCTCGATCGATCCGCCCACCAGGCCAACATCGGCGGCCATCCTGATCGTCTCCGCGACGACGTCCGGCGAATCGCCGAATCCTTTCTCCAGATCCGCCGCCACCGGCAGCTCGCTCGCCTCGACGATCGCACGCGCGTGCGCCAGCGCTTCGTCGCGCGTGACCATCCCATCGCGCCGCCCCAGCACGCCCGCCGACGCGCCGCTCGAAGTCGCCAGCGCGCGAAATCCAAGTCCCGCCAGCACGCGCGCCGATCCCGCATCCCACGGATTGGGCATCACGAACACGCCCACAGCTTCGTGCAGCGCGCGGAAGGCGTTGGCTTTGTCGTTCTGTGTCACGAGCGCCGGAGAATCTCCCGCGCCGCGTCCTGCGCGGAGACGCGCGATGTGTCGATGACCAGATCGTAGCGCAGCAATGAATGGATGCGCGGGTGTTGCAGTGCGGCCATCCCGACGCGGCGATCGCCGCGAATCCGTTCACGCTCGGCCAGCACATCCACGGGACAATCCAGGCCCACCATGATCGTGCGGTGACCGGCGATGGCTGCCATGAGGTGCTCGGCGTGGTACGGAGCGGTGACTGCGTTGTCGATGATGAGGTCGTGCCCGAGCTCGAGCAGCTGGCGCACGCACGCGTAATACGCGCGCACGATTTCCGGATACCGCAGGTCGGAGATGTCCGCGCCTGCTTCAATCCGGTCGAGCGCGCTGCGCGGCAGCGTGTAGAGAATGGTGTCGATCGAGAAGTTCAGAAAAACGCGCGGCGCAAGTTCCTGCACCGCGCGTGCGATGGTCGTCTTTCCCGAGCTCGACGTTCCGTTCAGCACCACCACGATGGACACGCGTGCATCATAGTCACGAGGGGACGGAGACGTCGCGGCCGAGGAGCATGTCCTTCACGCGCGTGGACGCGCCGTCGTAGAAGCCGACCTTCCGCTCGAACGTGGCCGGATTGCGGAACGTCCCGAACACGATGTCCCACAGCGGCAGGTCGCTGTAATTGAACGCGTGCACGCCGCGCTCGTGATGCACGCCGTGGCTCTCCGGACGCTCGATGATGTAGCCGAGCCATTGCGGCGTGCGGATGTTCGCGTGCTGGAAGAAGGCGTTGAAGGTCAGGAACAGATTCGCCACCGCGGCCGCCTCCGGAGTCAGTCCGAGCAGCGGTCCGAACACGAGCGTGCCCATGCTGATGAACATCGCCGCATCCGCCGGTGAGAGGTAGTACGCGCTCCACGCATCGAGGCTCTCCGTGCTGTGATGCATCTGATGGAAAACGCGCCACAGCACGTCCGACCGGTGGACGGCGCGGTGGTACCAGTAGTGGCAGAGCTCGTAGATCAGGATGCCCGCCACGGCGCCCCACCAGGTGCCCAATGATGAGAGATGGAACACGGCGCGCTCGCCGACCAGCCGCGCCCAGGCCATCGGCAGCACGAACGACAACGCCACACCGAGCAGCGTCACGGAGATCGTCCGCAGCCGCCAGAACCGCGGTGTATCGTAGCGCCGCGCCTTGTAAACGAAGTCGAGGGCGATGAACAGCGGCAGGCAGGCCAGAGCCGCCCAGGTCACAAAATCGAGAAACGACATTTCTCCTCCGGTCGAGTGTGGTGAGTCAGAAGTGCGCCGTGTTGCGTCGCGGACGCAAATCGACGTGGCGCACTTCTGACTCACCACACTAGAATCGAGTCAACACCGCACAATCTGGGGCCGCGTCCGCGCGGCGTGGTGATCCGCCGCTGAATTCGTGCTGAAACTGCGATGAACGCGATTTATCGATTCGGTCCGTTCCGCCTCGACGCGAGCCAGGGCATCCTGTCCGCCGGCGGCAACGAGATCGCCCTCGGCGGCAAGGCGTTCGACACGCTGCACTTCCTCGTCGAAAACGCCGGCCGCGTGGTGTCGAAAGAGGAGCTCATCGACCACATCTGGCCCGACAGCCACGTCGCCGAGAACAACCTCGCGCAGAGCATCTCGACGCTGCGCAAGACACTCG